>NZ_CP061498.1:1500000-1800000 GCF_014681765.1 Roseicitreum antarcticum | reverse complement strand
TCGCGGGTCGCGGCATTGACCAGCGGACCCACATCGACTGATGCATCGGTGCCGTCGCCGACTTTCAGCGCTGACATGGCTGCTGTCAGGCGGCGGGTGTATTCATCTGCCACGTTTTCATGCACATAGATGCGGTTGGCGGCGGTACAGGCTTCGCCCAGGTTGCGCATCTTTGCCAGCATGGTGCCCGTGATGGCTTCATCCATATCCGCGTCGTCGAATACGATCAGCGGCGCATTGCCACCTAGTTCCATCGCGGGTTTGAGGACCTGATCGGCGGCGGATTTCAGCAGTTTGCGCCCCACGCTGGTCGAGCCGGTGAAGCTGACAACGCGCACGCGGGGATCTTGAAGCATATGATCCACCAGCGCGCCAGTCTTGCGCGAGGGGAGCACGTTGACGAGGCCCTTTGGCACGCCAGCTTCTTCCAGGAGTGGCATCAGCGCAAGCATGGTCAGCGGCGTTTCCGAGGCGGGTTTGATGATGACACCGCAGCCCGCCGCCAGTGCGGGCGCAATCTTGCGCGTTCCCATCGCTGCAGGATAGTTCCAGGGCGTGACCAGCACGGCCAGCCCTGCAGGTTTATGCTGCACGATGATCCGCGCGCCCGATGCCGGCGCCCGTGTGATCAACCCATCCGCGCGCACGGCTTCTTCCGCAAACCAGCGAAAGAACTCCGCAGCATACGTTGCTTCGCCCCGGGCATCGACTCCGGCCTTGCCGTTTTCCAGGGTGATCAGATGCGCGAAGTGGTCCAGCCGTGCCGTCATCAGCTCCCATGCGCGGCGCAGGACTTCGGACCTTTCGCGCGGCGTGCGCGCGGCCCATTTGGCCATCGCAGCTTCGGCGGCATCGAGCGCGGCATCGGCATCCGCAATATCCGCCGATGCGACCGAAGCGATGACGCCCTCGGTTGCCGGGTTGATGACGTCAAACCGCTCGGCTGTCTTATGCCATGCGCCGTTGATGTAGAGATCAGTGTAGTCCATTTCGGTTCCCCCCGAAGGTCAGAGCAGGTGGCGAAGCGGTTGCTCCATCCCGCCTGCGAATTGGGTCAAAAGCGCGATGGCGGCCTGTGCGTCCATCTGCGCCGCGCTGCATTCCAGCGTCAGGTTGAGGCCGCCCGGCGCGTCCATCAACGTCAGCGCCGGGACATCGCCCGCCCCCATCGACACACTGCGCAGAGGGGTGCCACGCAGGTCGCGCAGCACAAGGTCTGGCGCATCCTCGCATGGTGTGACCGAAGCCAGCGACCGCCCCGCAGGCACGGTATAGCTGCGCGACCGGCCAAGTCGTTCGACGGTGATCGTACAAGGTGCCGCCAGCCCCGCGCCCGCCAGCCCTGCCAGCAACGCATCTGCGTCCGTCAGGCCATGCGCATCAGCGGCCCAGTCGGCGAAACCGGCGAAGCCGTCGGTCGCAACACTTGCCGTCAGGCTGCATGCCGCAGGGGCGCTTGTCGCTGGCGTGCCGGCTCTTGGCATCGCGCGGAGGGTTTCCAGGTCGCGCACGTGGAAAGGCTGCGGGTGGCCCGCCGCGACCAGCCGCGTCAGGTCCAAGCCTTCTTGCAACGCCAATCGACGCGTCTTTGGCGACGCAAGAACACGTGCGCCCGCTGGCGGGGCGGGTTGCGATTGTGGTTTGGTTGTCGCTACTTCGGCACGGGATTGCGCGGGTGCTGTCGCGTCAGGTTGCGCCGGGGTCTTGGAGGGCGCAGATTTTTCCGCCGCAGCGGGCGCGGCGCTGAGCGCACGTGCCACCGGGCTTGCTGGTTTATCAGCGCTGATGATGGCGACCGTGGTGCCAACCGGAACCTCATCGCCCGCTTCGGCCAAGGTGGCGGCCAGGTAGCCGCTGGCCCCTGCGGGTACTTCCATGGTGGATTTGTCGGTTTCCACCTCAAACAACACATCATCGACAGCCACCGCATCGCCCGGCGCCTTTTGCCAACTGACGAGCATCCCGAAATCCTGTGCCATGCCAAGCTGGGGCATGGTGACGGCGCGACCTTCGGGCAGGGCCACATCGGCGTCACCATTGGCATCGGTGGCAGGTCGGCTGGGCGCGGCCGGCGCCGGGGATGTGTCATCCTCGGCGCTGTCGCTGATGCGCGCGATCACGGCGCCGACGGGGACATCTTCGCCTTCAACGGCGGATACGCCGGTCAGAAAGCCGCTGGCCTGCGCCTCGATCTCCATCGTGGCCTTGTCTGTTTCCACCTCGAACAGCGCGTCACCTTTGGCGACCTTGTCGCCAGGCGCTTTCAGCCAGGACACGATTTTCCCCGCATCCTGTGCCATGCCCAGTTGGGGCATTGTCACGTCATGCGGCATGGATCAACTCCCCCGCGCAGAGTTTGCGCGCATTGGCCGCGACCTGTTCGGGGGTGGGCACCGTCAGGTCTTCCAGCGCAGGGCTGAAGGGTACGGGGACATCCATCGCGCCCATGCGCAGCACCGGGGCGTCCAGGTGGTAGAATGCCTTTTCATTCAGACGACTGGCGATTTCGGCTGTTACCCCGTAGCTCTGATGCCCCTCATCAATGACGATTGCGCGGCTGGTTTTCTTAACGCTGTCGAGCAGTGTCGCTTCATCCAGCGGCACGATCGTCCGCGGGTCGATTACCTCGGCGCTGATCCCTTCGAGTGCTAGGATCTCCGCCGCCTTCTCGGCCACTTGTACCATGGATGACGTGCCGATCAGCGTGATGTCGCGCCCCTCGCGCTTCACATGCGCCACACCGAAGGGGATCAGGTATTCTTCCTCCGGTACTGGGGCCTTGTCCTGATACATCAGCTTGTCTTCAAAAATCACAACCGGGTTGTTGTCGCGGATCGCGGTTTTCATCAGCCCTTTAGCTTCATAGGCTGAGGATGGCATTGCCACTTTCAGCCCCGGAATATGCGCAACCAAGGCCTGCAGGGACTGGCTGTGCTGCGCCGCCGACCGCCGCGTGGCCCCCATGTTGGTGCGCAGCACCATCGGGACCGTCAGCTTGCCGCCCGACATATAGTGCTGCTTGGCGGCCTGATTGCAGAGCTGGTCCATGACCAGATAGATGAAATCGCCGAACATCAGGTCTACAATGGGGCGTGCGCCGGTCATGGCGGCCCCTACTGCCAGGCCGACAAAACCGGGTTCGGAAATGGGCGTGTCGATCACGCGTCCTGTGCCGAACTCTTCGACCAGACCGGAAAGAACCTTGAAGGGGGTGCCGGCCTCGGCCACATCCTCACCCATCAAGAACACGGTCGGGTCGCGGCGCATTTCTTCGGCGATGGCTTCGTTCACCGCCTGCGACAGGGTTATCTCGCGCATTGTATCCTCCTCAATCCGCGTAAACATGCATGTCCACTTCGGACACATCGGGGTAGCGTGCGGCCTCGGCATAGGCGACGGCCTCGGTTGCATCGCGCTCGATCGCGGCATTCATTGCCTCGATCTCATCCTCCGTGGCGATGCCTTCGCTGACCAGATATGCGCGGAAGCGGATGATTGGGTCGCGGTTCTCGCGCCACTCCTTTTCTTCGGCCTTGGAGCGGTAGTATTCCCGGTTGATGTCGCCCACATGGTGGCCGTGATAGCGATAGGTCATCAGCTCCATGAAGAAAGGCCCTTCGCCTTTCCGGGCACGCGCGACCAGTTTGCGCGTCAGGTCATTGACCGCCATAACATCCTGACCGTCCACCTGATGCGCCTCGATTCCGAAGGCCTCGGCCCGCGCGGTAATGGATCCTGCGGCGATTTCCTCGGTTTTGGTGTATTCGGAATAGCCGTTATTCTCGCAGGCATAGATGACCGGCAGGCTCCAGAGGGCCGCCATGTTCATCACCTCGTACATCAGCCCCTGAGCGGTCGCCCCATCGCCAAAGAAACATACCGTCACGTCGTCCTGGCCCAGCAATTTCGCGCGCAGGGCTGATCCGGTGGCGATGCCCATGGATCCGCCGACAATGGCATTCGCGCCCAGGTTGCCATGGCTTTGGTCGGCAATATGCATCGATCCGCCTTTGCCTCGGCAATAGCCTTCTTCCTTGCCCAAGAGTTCGCAAAACATCTGTCGGAAATCTGCCCCCTTGGCCACGCAATGCCCGTGGCCCCGATGGGTCGAGGTGATGCGATCGTCATCTGTCAGCGCTTCGCAGATGCCAACGGCCACGGCTTCCTCACCCGAATACATGTGCGTCAGGCCTGGCATCTTGGCCGAGAGGTACAGCTGATTGGCATTGTCCTCAAACGTGCGGATGCGTACCATCTGGCGGTACATCTGCAGGTAGTCTTCGGTATTGGTCTTGGCCTTCGCCATGGCGTCGTCCTTTCAGGGCAGCGGCCCCCATGTTGCATCTTGACGCAAACACCGCCGGGGCTGGGCGCTTTCACCCCCGGCGGTGGACCGTCTCAGTAACGGTTTGCGATGGGCAGTTCTTCGGCGGGGAACAGGCTGATGACTTCGCAGCCGGTTTCGGTCACCACGACCTCTTCCTCGATCCGGGCGGCTGAATAGCCGTCCGATGCCGGGCAATAGGTTTCCAGGGCGAAAACCATGCCGGTCTTGATCTCCATGGGATGATCCATGCTGATGGCGCGGCTGATGATCGGACGTTCGTGCAGCGCAAGCCCCAGCCCATGACCGAATTGCAGCCCGAAGGCCGTATCCTCATCCGGAAAGCCGAATTCTTCGGCCTTTGGCCAGACGGCTGCCACCTTGTCGGTGGACACCCCGGGTTTGATCATGGCGATCGAGGCGTCGATCCATTCGCGGGCTTTCACATAGGCATCGTTTTGCGACGGCGTCGAGCGCCCGATGTTGAAGGTCCGGTAGTAACAGGTTCGATACCCTTGATAGCTTTGCAGAATATCGAAAAACGCCTGATCGCCAGGGCGGAAATAGCGGTCGGTGAAGTTATGCGGGTGCGGATTGCAGCGTTCGCCCGAGATCGCGTTTATCGCCTCGACGTCGTCGCTGCCCATCTCGTAGAGCATCTTGTTCGACAGCGCGACGATGTCATTCTCACGAATGCCGGGCTTCAGTTCTTCATAGATCATATGATAAACGCCATCGACCATCGCGGCGGCTTGCGTCAGCAGCTGGATCTCGTCCCAGTTCTTGATTTCGCGCGCGGCAAGCATGATCTGCTGGCCATCGACGACATTCAGGCCTTCTGCCGCCAGCGCGTGGAACATCGCGGTTTCGGCATAGTCCACGCCCACCGGCATGTCTCCCATGCCTGCATCGCGGATCAGCCCGGCAATTTCCTTTGCATACTTCCGCATCAACCCGAATTCGGGCGGGATCGTACCGCGCATCCCCACGACTCCGGCGCGACAATGGTCCGGCACCAGCCAGTCGGAAAATTTCTTGTGGTGCATTGCTGCTGAACCGAAGTCCCAGACATACGGGGCATCATCGCCGGTCAGCAGGCAGAACCGGCACATTTTGTCGCGTTCCCATTCGCCGATCTTGGTGGCGCTGACGTAGCGGATGTTGTTCACGTCAAACAACAACAGCGTGCCTGCTTTTGACGCCTGAAGCGCCTGACGCGTGCGCGCCAGCCGGTAGCGGCGCAGTCGGTCATGGTCTATCCGGCGTTCAAAATCGACCGAGGTGTGGCCCCAGGCGGGCAACCGCCCCTCCCAACGCCAATTGGGTTCAAGATCCTGCGGTGTCAGCAGGTTCGGCATCAGCGCTCGTGACATGTTTCCTCCTTCGGCTGCGCGGAGGGCGCGGCCGTCATTTGTGGTTTCGATGGGGCAGGGGGCGTTACTGGATGCACCAGCCGCCGTCGATATGGATCATCTGGCCGGTCATGTAATCGCTGTCGTCGCTGGCGAGAAAAGACGCGGTGCCGGTGATATCGTCGGGATAGGACACGCGTTTGATCTGAAGCGCATCGCGCACGATGTCCTCATATGCCTGACCCTCGCGCTTCTTGAACCCGATATCTACCAGATCCTTGTCCAACTGTTCCCACAGCGGCGTCACCACCACGCCAGGCGCGTATCCGTTGACAGTTATTCCGTGTTCAGCCAGCCCGATGGCACCGCAATGCGTCAGCGCAAGGCAGCCATATTTTGACGTGCAATAGACTGTCACATCCACCAGTGGTTTTCGCGAGGCGATGGAGCCGACGTTGATCAGCTTGTAGGGGTGCCCTTCCATAGGCCCCTGCGCAATCATCTGGCGAGCGGTTTCTTGCATGCCCAGCCACATCGCCTTGGTGTTGACGTTCATGATCATGTCCCAGTTGTCTTCATCGATATCCATGAAGAACCGGGGCTTGTTCAGGCCAGCATTGAACAGGCCGACGTTGATCGAACCGAAGGCCTCGACGGTTGCCGCCACGGCAGCGGCATTATCCGCGCGGTGGGTCACGTCCATGCGCACTGCGATGGCCTGCCCATTGCCTTCCGCGTTGATACGATCTGCCATCGCCTGTGCTTCGTCCTGATCCAGGTCGCCCAAGCATACATTCGCACCTTGCGCTGCGAAATTCTGGGCATTCGCCGCGCCCATGCCGCGGCCCGCACCTGTAATCAGGATGTTTTTGCCTTTCAGGCGGTTGGGGTCCATGGTTTCCTCCCTAAGTGACCTAATGTTTCAAAATCTTCTCGGCGCGCGCCTGCACCCGGTCCAGTGCGTCGCGCGGCGTGACGATCCCGCGCAACATGTCGTGCAACTCATGCCCGCAGATGCTGATGATCTCTGAAATCTGTGGGATCGGTGGACGCGGCCAGAATTGCAGTTCGTCGCGCCAGGACATCTGATCGACCAGACCGAAGATCGGCGACAGGCGCCGTACCTCGGGGTCCGCTCCGACCGAGTAGCGCGGCGCGGTCCGGCTACCGTTCTGGACATACAGTTTCTGCGCGGCGGGAGATGTGAAGGCGACCAATGCCTCGACCGCGTCCTCCAGCCGCTCTTCCGGCAGATTCGTCGGGATACACAGCGCATAGCCTCCAACCGGCGCGATGGGCGCGCCCTGTGGCCCGTAGGGATGCGGCAGGTAGCCGGTATTTCCCTTGGCGGGGCTGTTGGGGTCCAGTTCGAAGTACGGGGCCAAAAGGGTATATCCGTAAGCCATGGCGACACGACCGGCACCGTAGGGGCGCACGCGCTCATACCAAGACATCGACAGGATGTCGGGCGGCGCGTAGTCCAGCAGTTGCATCAGGTAATCCGCAGCCTGCAAGGCGCGCTCGGTGTTCAGCATTGGCTGAAAGCCGCCCTGCGCCAGATTATCTGCATCATAGCCGCCGGCAATTTCTGGAATGTCGATGATCGGCTGGCCAAAGGCTGCACACGTCATCATAAACGTATGCCCCAGCGCTGTGCCGCGCGCGGCGTTCCACGCCACCCCGTAGCGCCCGCGCCGGGGGTCGTGGAAATGGCGGGCGGCGTTGATGACTGCGTCGGTGGTCACCGGCGGCTCCAACCCGTCGCGGGCAAACCAGTCCTTGCGGTAGAACATCAGTTCGGGCGTGGTCTGGCTGGGTACACCGTAGGGGCGGCCGCCCCAATGCGTCGCGCGCCAACCGGCGGTGTGAAAATCTGCAGGGTCGAGGCGGGAGACATCCATCACGTCGGTCAGCGGTGCGATCACCCCTTGTTCGACGAACTCACCCATCCAGGGCAGGTCCACAGCAATCAGATCATAGCTGCTTTTGGGTCGTTCGGCGTTGCGCAACGCTTCTTCGCGCAATCGGTCGATGGAAAACGCGCGCTGGTGAATATCGGCACCAACCATCTGTTCAAATTGGCGCTTCAGCCCCTCCATCACCATGAAGGTGGGGTCCCCATGCACCAAGATCCGAAGCCCGCCCGACAGCTTCAGGGGCGCGGGCAGGGCGCTGGGCGGTGCGATTGCTGCGCGCCCGGCCTGATAGGAGCCGCCAAAGTAATAGTCCGTCGCACCAGTGGCAGATTGCGACATGTCGAACGTGCTGCGGGCCATGCGGTCGATCCGGTCAGCCAGTTGACTGAAATGTTCCAGAAACGCAGCGCTCGGATGGAGTGAATAGCTTTTCCCGCTTCGGGTGCGCGGGCGCCGTTCGATCACACCCGAGTCTTGCAGTTCAGCCAGTTTTCGTGTGGCTGTTGCATACGGAACCCCTGCCGCCGCGGTCATCGAGGATGGCGAGACGATCCTGCCTTCTGAATGGCTGCGCAACAGGTGCAGGATCATGTTAAGGTGTGGATTAGGTGTGTTGGGGTCGATCGCGTTTCCAAGTTCTGTCGTGAGATTCAACAAGAAGTGCACCACGCGCGCCAAATCAGGACCTGCCGTCACCGCAGCCATTCGCGCGGCTCCGGCCTGCCCCGGCTGTCCATATTGGATGTTTTGTGCGACACTATGTTGCATTTTGCCTGACTGTTCCGGGGTATTACTGCGCGAAAGTTTGCGGCTCATGAGCGTTCTTCCTGATCTAGCCAAAATGATATCCAGTAAGTACCGTCAAAATATCCATATTGGACAATACAATTATCAAAACGGACAAAACGACCTCCCCCTTTTGACAGCGAATCGCTCAACGTTGGGGAAGATTGCGCCGGGCGTTGACCTGCAGTTGGGAGGCTGCCCGCAATCGGAGTAATTGATCCACGGGAGGATTTATCGAATGAAGACATCCATCAAAGTTGCGCTTGCCTGCACTACCGCCATGTTGGGCAGCGCGGCGAGCGCTCAGACCATGACTATCGGGATCACGCAAAACAACGTTGGCGTGGACAGCTATCAGACTACCTACGAGCGCGCTTTCATTGCCGCAGCCGAGGCGAACCCCAACGTAGAAGCTGTCGTGCTGGATGCGGGCGGGGATGTTGCGCGCCAGATTGCGCAGATGGAAGACCTGATCCAGCAGGAAGTGGACGCCATCATCATCTGGCCGACCAACGGTGAGGCGGTCATTCCCGCTGTACGCAAGGCCCATGACGCAGACATTCCGGTCATCGTGACCAATTCCAACATTGCCGAACAGGGCTTCGATTTTGTCGCGTCCTTCTCGGGCCCTGACAACATCACGCAGGGTGCGCGGTCGGCCGAAATCATGTGCGACAAGTTCGTCGACATGGGCATCCAAGATGAGGCGCGTGTCGTGCAGATCTCGGGCCAGCCTGGCTATACCACGGCCATCGAGCGCCAAGAGGGGTTTGAGGACCGTCTGCCCGAAGTGTGCCCCAACGTGACCCTCGTTGAAACCCAGCCAGGCGACTGGAATCGTGAAAAGTCGCAGCAGGTCATGGAGGCCTTCCTGGTAAAATACGACGACATCGACGGCGTCTACGCCGGTGATGACAACATGGGCGTCGGCGCGTTGAACGCCGCTAAGGCTGCGGGCCGCGAAGGTATCATCTTCGTGGGGGCCACCAACTTTGCGGTGGGCTATGATGCCATGGCAGCCGGTGATTACTGGGGGTCCATCTACCAATCCCCGGTCGATGACGCCGAGGCTGCGCTGCAAACCGCGATCGACACGCTGAACGGCGAGGAACTGCCCTTCCTGAACTACTTCGACACGCCGAAGATCACTCAGGACAACATGGAAGAGTTCACCAAGCCGGTATTCTGATCTGGCGACGATGCGCGCGGGGCGGCTTGCCTGCCCCGCGCAGTTTCTATCCAAAAAACTCAGTTTCTTCAGGAGGCGGGATGACGCGTGTCGCTGGTCGCTCTTGTATTGTCACCGGCGCTGCGCAGGGTATTGGCCGCGCAATCGGCGAGGCACTGCTGGATGAGGGCGCAAATGTCTGTTTTGCAGATATAAACGCCGTGAAAGTTGCCGAGGTGGCCGATGCCAACGCGGCCCGCGCGCATTCAGGCGGTGGCCTTGTCACCCATGCGACCGTCGATGTGACCGACCGCGCGCAGGTCCGGGCTATGGTCGCACATTCGGTCGAAATCTTCGGCAGGCTAGACGTCAAATTCAACAATGCCGGTGTGAACAAGCCGATGAACTTTTTGGATGTGACCGAAGAAAACTGGCATTTCATCATGGGGATCAATGGTCTTGGTTGTATGATCGGCATGCAGGAGGCGGCGCGCCAGATGATCGCACAGGGCGGCGGCGGAAAGATCATAAACACCGCCAGCATCGCCAGTCGTCAGGGTTTTGACAACGTGGCCCCCTACTGCGCCAGCAAATGGGCGGTCGTATCTCTGACGCAATCAGGCGCGCGTGATCTGGCAAAGCACAGTATCACTGTCACCGGCTTTGCGCCTGGTGTTGTCGCGACCGAGATGTGGGAGCAGGTCGATCAGGATCTGATGGGCATTGGCGCGGCAAAGCGTCCGGGGCAGGCGATGGAGGAATTTTCCGCGCAGATCCTGCGCGGGCGCGTAGCCTTGCCCGCAGATATTACCGGTACGACCACTTTTCTGGCCTCACGCGACAGTGACTATATGACGGGTCAGATTATCATGATCGATGGCGGCATGACGCTGGTCTAGCGGATGTCTCGCGCCGGGGGTGGGCCTGTGATGGGCCTTCAGGCCACGCGAAAATAACAAGTCAGAGTGTGTTGCGTCAACGAGGATGAACGCGACGCGCCCGGACAAATTGACGACGACCTTGGGAGGGGGCAAGCCGATGGCGGGACTGACGAAACAGGGCATGGTCCAGATACTTGCAAGGCAAGGCATCTTGATTGCCTTTGCAGCGTTCATGATCGGCTTTGCGCTGGTTAATCAGCGTTTCATTGCGATGGACAACATTTTTGGGGTGGTCCGGTCATCGGCGATCCTGGGGGTCATGGCCTTGGGGGTTACGTTTGTGGTGATCGGCGGCAACCTCGACCTCTCGGTCGGGTCCATGATGTCGTTTTCCACCATCGTTGTGCTGGATCTGCACGACAAGATCGGTCCGGTTATGGCCATCCTGGCCATGTTCGCTTTGACCTTGGCGCTGGGGGCGTTCATCGGGTTTCTGGTGGGATACCTGAAATTGAACTCTTTGATCGTCACGCTTGGCATGCTGTCGGCCATTCACGGGCTGACGCTGACATGGTCGGGCGGCAAGAATATGGATATCGCCGATAAGGCGGGCACGTGGTTTTCGGTTTTCGGGCAGGGCAGCGCGCTGGGCATCCCGGTGCCCATCCTGATTTTCGGACTGCTGGCGGCGGCCCTCAGTTTGCTTTTGTCGAAAACGCCCTTCGGTCGACGGGTCTATGCCGTAGGCGGCAACGGGCGGGCGGCGACGTTCTCCGGCATTCCGCGGGCCCGGGTGGTCTTCATGACCTACATCGTTTCGGCATTCTGCGTGGCCACCGCAGGTTTGTTGCAGGCCAGCCGCAGCCTTGGGAGTCAAAATACCGTCGGCCAGGGGATGGAACTGGAGGTGCTGGCCGCCGTCATCCTTGGCGGTGCGTCGCTGCTGGGCGGCTCGGGCACCGTGTTCAAGACCGTTATAGGCGTCCTCATTCTTGGGTTCATTCAGAATGGCCTGCTTTTGGTGGGGTTGGATTTCTACGTTCAGTACATGGTCACCTGGGCCATCATCATCCTTGCGGTCTGGCTGGATGTCGCCGCCAAGCGGGGCCGTCTTTGGTCCCCCATCGCCTGAGGAGAGCGGGATATGACAGCACAAAGCCGCAAAGACCTTGTCAAGCAAGGCGGGATCTGGGCCTTTATCGTGGCGGAATTGGCGTTCTTTTCCATCGCTGGGCAATTCCTGTCCGTCTCTGACAGTGCATTCATGGATCTGGACAACATGCTGTTGCTGCTGAAGCAATCAGCGCCCATCGGCATCATTGCGCTGGGCATGACCATCATCATGATCAACGGCAACATTGACCTTAGCGTCGGCGCAATATTCGCGCTGGCCGCCATCGTGCTGCTGGACAGCATGACCTGGCCCTTCATGCAGGCGCTGGGGGACTGGGCGATTCCGCTGGCCTGGGTGTTTGCACTTCTGACCGGCGTGGTCTTGGGGGCGATCAATGGCCTGATCGTGTGGAAAACCGGCGTGGACGCCTTCATTGTCACGCTGGGGTCGATGCTGGGCTTTCGCGGACTTGTGTTCATGTATAACGGCGAACAGCCTACCAGCCATCTGAACTGGTCCCTTGTGGATTTCGCCGAGGCGCAGTTTTTGGGCCTGCACACAGCCACCTGGTTCTTGCTGATCTCAGCGCTGGCGCTGTGGCTCTTGATGACCCGCACGGTGCATGGCCGCAACGCCTATGCGATCGGCAACAACCGGGATGCGGCGGTGAACGCAGGCATCCGCGTGGGACCACATTTCATCTGGAATTTCATGCTGATCGGGTTTCTTGCCGCGCTGTCCGCTGTGGTGTTCTATTCTGAAAGTGGATCCGTCAACCCCAATGACGGTATGCTCTATGAGCTTTGGGCGATCACCGCTGTGGTGCTGGGCGGCACCAAGCTGGCGGGTGGATATGGGTCCATCATCTCGACGCTGGGTGGGGTTATTGCGATCCAGCTGTTGCGGAAGGGGCTGGGCCATATCGGCGCCGACACGCAGACCGTTAACCTTGTTATCGGCTTGATCCTGATCGCGGTGCTGTTTCTGGACCGTCAGCTGAACCGCAAGGGCAAAGAGGAGTTGAAGATATGACCGACCCTGTTCCTGTTCTGCGTCTGGAAGGCATCGTCAAGACGTTCCCGGGCGTGCGTGCCCTTGACGGGGTGTCCTTTACTCTTTTGCCCGGCGAGGTTCATGCCCTGATGGGCGAAAACGGTGCCGGCAAATCCACCCTTATGAAGGTGCTGGGCGGTATCCACGCCCCAAACGAGGGCCAGATTTTCGTTTCCGAAGAACCGACGGTCATGACCTCGCCAATGCATGCCAAGGCGAAGGGGGTGGTGTTCATCCATCAGGAACTCAGCCTTGCAGATGAATTGAGCGTGGCCGAGAATATCTTCTTGGGAGAGTTGCCGCTGCACGCCTTTGGCCGGGTTGACTGGCAGAAGCTCTACGCCGATACCGACGCTATCCTGAAGGCCCTTAACGTGGGTTTTGACGCGAGAACCCGGGTGGGGGACCTGTCTATCGCCAACCAGCAGATGGTGGAAATTGGCCGCGCCCTGACAGTAGATCCCCGCGCGGTTATCTTCGATGAGCCGACGGCATCGCTGACGGATTCCGAGAAGGTCGTGCTGTTCGATGTGATCGCGGATTTGCAGAAGCGCGGGGTAGGGGTGATCTATATCTCGCACCGCATGGAAGAGATTTTCAAGATCACTGACCGCATCAGCGTCCTGCGCGATGGCCAGTACAGCGGCACGCTGCATACGGCCCAGACGAATGAGGATGAGGTGACGCAACTGATGATCGGCCGCAGCCTTGATCTGTCACGCGCTGAAAACACCCACCAGATGGGCGAAATCGCGCTGGAGGCACGTGGCCTCAGTTGCGGCAAGCTGTTTCGTGACATCAGCTTCAATGTTCGCAAGGGCGAAGTGCTGGGCTTCTACGGGCTGGTCGGTGCGGGACGCACCGAGATCGCCGAGACGCTCTTCGGGCTGCGCACGCCCTCGTCGGGCCAGATATTGCTGAATGGTGAGGAAGTGCGCATCAATTCGCCAATCGATGCAATACGCCTTGGCATCTCATTGGTGCCTGAGGACCGCAAGGATCAGGGGCTGGTGCTGGGCATGAACTGCCGTGACAACATGACTCTGCCGCAAATCGGAGACCTGACCGCGGGCCCGTTTGTCAACGAGGGCGCGGAAGGGGCCATTTTCGACCAGTATCGCGACAAGCTGGACATCCGCACGCCAGGTTGGCGCCAGATCGTAGGCAACCTGTCGGGCGGCAACCAGCAGAAGATCGTCATTGGCAAATGGCTGTCGATGCGCCCCCAGGTGCTGATCGTTGATGAGCCGACACGCGGCATTGATGTCGGGTCCAAGGCGGAAATCCACAACCTTATCCGTGACCTGGCGGCGCAGGGGCTGGCGGTGATCGTCATCAGCTCGGAAATGCCTGAGGTGCTGCACGTCTCGGATCGGATCGTGGCGATGTTCTCAGGCCAGATCATGCGCGACTTTACCGCAGGGGAAGTGACCGAGGATAATCTGATTCAGGCGATTTCCGGCATTTCTGCCGAGAAGGTTGCCTGACGCGTGCCGACCATGTCTGGGGGCGCGTCGGGTTTCAACCAGTTAACCGGCCATATGATACGGGGGCGTTCGCGCAAAGCCATGGGCGTTGGGGCGGTCACCCCGCGACCTTATCAGCGGGTAGCGGCAGGAATGTGCTACCCGCCGTCGGGCTTTTGCTTTGGCGAGCGCACTTTTCGGCGGGTTTTGATGTCGCGACAGAATCGTCTCGTACCGCTCAGCGCGCTTTGCCTTTTCCCGGTGCGGTAATTGACCGGAGGGCTTTCCAGGCGCGCCCGTCGATCGCGGCGAGGCCGACGCCGATCAATGCCATACCTGTGATATGCCGGGGCAGCAGCACTTCGCCAAGCAACAGCGTGCCAAGCAAGATCGCGCTGACCGGAACCAGAAACGTCACCAACAGCAGGTTCGTCGCCCCCGCTGTGGCAAGTATGCGGAAATACAGAACGTAGGCAAAGGCGGTCGACACAGCTGCCACGCCGATCAACGCGCCGAAAGCGCTCAGGCTGGGTGCGGGCAGGGTCCAGGGCTGGTCAACCACCAGCATCAGCGGCAAGAGGATCAGGCTGGACGCAACGACCTGCCCGGTTGCCGTGCTCATCGGACTGATCCCCATCGCGCGGAACCTGCGCCCGTAGATCCCCGCGCAGGCATAGGATACTGCGGCGACAACGCACATGACCTGCGCCATGACATTCACGCCCAGATCCCGAAATGCGCCTGCGCCTATCATCACCGCGACCCCGGCAAAGCCTATCAGGACCCCGGTGAGTTTCCCGCTCGTCATGCGTTCGTCACGGGTCAAAAAATGCGCAAGGGTGACGGTACACAGCGGTGTAGCGGCATTCAGGATCGAGGCTACGCCCGACGCGATATGTTGCTGCCCCCAAACGATCAGCGCGAAGGGAATGGCGTTGTTCAAAAGGCCCATGCCGAAGAATGCCGCCCAGACACGCCGGTCGCGCGGCATTCGTTCACCGCGCAGTCGTAAGATGGCCAAAAGCAAGATCGCAGCCAGTGCCACGCGCGACACCACGACGGTCAGAACCGGAAGCTCGCGCACGGCGATGCTGTTGAAAAAGAACGATCCGCCCCACACGGTCGCGAGGGCGATCAGCATGTTCCATTCCAGCGATGTCATGAAACGTTGGGGTGCAGATGGTGACGACATTTCCATTCCTCCGGCGCGGCCCTTTGGGCGGCTTGCTGGCCACAAGGTGCCACGCGCGAACCTGCCTGCGCGACCCGTTTCCTGCGCTAAAAGCACCAGTCCAGCGGCCTCATGCGGGGCGGCTGCGATATGCGCCAAAGTTGTGGCGCGCCGGTCCACTGGCGTCCAGCATCTGAAACGGAATGCACGATGCCGCAAACGTGGTTTCGCACGAACCAAGCATGTGGTACGTTTGTTCACCATTCGTCCGGATTGTTGGGGGCTACATCTTGTGCGTGCTGATGCCAGTGCCATACGTGCCGATTGTGGCCCCGTCCGGAACACTGCCCTCGGGGTTCGTGTTGCCATCCCGCGTGCCGCATCCGCGTCATGATTGATCACACAGCCCACACGGCCCCGTGTGACACGGCAGAGCCTTCACCCGCGCGCAAGATCATTCATGTCGATATGGATGCCTTCTATGCCTCGGTCGAGCAGCGCGACAACCCGGATTTGCGCGGCAAACCCGTCGCCGTGGGCGGTTCGGCTGCGCGTGGGGTGGTGGCGGCCGCCAGCTACGAGGCGCGTGTTTTCGGTGTCCGCTCGGCCATGCCGTCCGTCACCGCGCGGCGCAAATGCCCCGATTTGATCTTCGTGCGCCCCCGGTTCGAGGTCTATCGCGCCGTGTCGGCCCAGATCCGTGCGATCTTTGCTGAGTTCACCGATCTGATCGAGCCCTTGTCGCTTGACGAAGCCTATCTCGATGTCAGCGAGAACCGGCAGGGCGTGACGCTGGCCACTGATGTGGCCCGCCAAGTCCGCGCGCGCATCCGCACGGAAACTGGGCTGTCAGCATCGGCCGGGATCTCCTATTGTAAATTCCTTGCCAAGATCGCGAGCGATATCAACAAGCCCGACGGGCAGGCTGTGATTCCGCCCAGGCGCGGCGCCGATTTCGTCGCGGCCTTGCCCGTGGCGAAGTTCCATGGCGTGGGGCCCGCGACGGCGGCGCGGATGGAACGTCTCGGTATTCAGACCGGCGCTGACCTGCGTGCGAAGGAAGCAGCCTTTCTGCGCGCCCATTTCGGCAAATCGGGGCGCTGGTACTATGATATCGCGCGCGGCATCGACAACCGCCCGGTTCAGCCGCATCGCAGGCGAAAGTCCATAGGGACTGAGGATACCTTTGCCGTCGACATCCTGACACATGACGCCGCGCGGGATCATGTCATCCGCCTTGCGGCCAAGGTCTGGCAACAGGGAAACGCCCGCGTGCTGCACGGCCGGACCGTTACGCTGAAGGTCAAATACGCCGATTTCCGCCAGATAACGCGCAGCCGGACACAAACCGCGCCGTTCGCATCCGAAGATGCGCTGGTTCAAGCGGCGCTGGCGCTTCTGGCCCCTCTGTTTCCAACCGGGCTTGGCATACGTCTGCTGGGTGTGACGATCTCCGCGCTCGACTCTGGGGCAGGAGTGCAGGAATCTGATCGGCAGTTGTCCTTCTGGTAGCGGCGCGCTCTGGTTGAGGAGGTTGCGTGCCGTGAGGAAGTTCTCGGACGCGAAGCTCAGCACGACGATCAGGACACCGATGATGACCAGGACGCCATATTGCTGGGCGAACCGAGCGATCTTTGCTCCGGTGATGCGCGGCATGCGCTTTGATGCGATGTTCGCTTCGGTCACCCTACCGAGAGTGTCCGATCTTCTGTGTAACTGGGATCTGGTCCATGCTTCCTGAGAGGAGCAAGGACGATGACGATTTCCAAGGAACTGCTGGACGAACTTCTGAAGGGCTGCGAGCGGCCTGAAGATTTGCTTGGCAATAACGGCTTGATGAAAGAGCTGAAGATCAAGCTGATGGAGCGGATGCTGGGCGCCGAACTGACCGCGCACCTGGGCTATGAGGACGGCAAGGAGGCGCCGCCCGATCAGGTTAACCGCCGCAACGGCTCATCCGCCAAGAGACTAAAAGGCCAAGACGGCGAACTGCCGATTGCCGTGCCGCGTGACCGGGACGGCAGCTTCGAGCCTGAACTGGTGAAGAAGGGCCAGACCCGGATCGATGGGATGGACGACAAGATCATCGGGCTCTACGCCGCCGGTCTGACGGTGCGTGATATCCGCGCCCATCTCGAGGACGTCTATGGCCTTCAGGTCTCGCCTGACCTGATCAGCCGCGTCACCGACGCCGTGCTGGACGAGGTCCGGGAATGGCAGTCCCGGGCGCTGGACCGAATGTATCCCATCGTCATTTTCGACGCGCTCCGGGTGAAGATCCGCGATGCTGATAGCCGCATGGTGAAGAACAAGGCCGTGTATGTTGCCCTGGGCGTCTCACGGGACGGTGTTCGCGAGGTTCTGGGCCTGTGGATTGCCGAGAACGAAGGGGCCAAATTCTGGCTGTCGGTGATGAACGAACTCAAGAACCGGGGTGTCCAGGATATCCTGATTGCCGTCGTGGATGGCCTCAAAGGCTTCCCGGAAGCGATCACCGCCGCCTTTCCCGATGCCACAGTCCAGACGTGCATCGTTCATCTGGTGCGCCATTCCCTGAATTTCTGCGCCTGGAAGGATCGCAAGGCAGTCGCCGCCGATCTGCGCCTGATTTACGGCGCTCCAACCGCCGATCAGGCTGCCGCCGAACTGGATGCTTTCGAGGAAAAATGGGCCGAGAAATACGCCTCCATCGCTCCGGCATGGCGGCGGGCATGGCAGGAGGTGATCCCGTTCTTTGCCTTCGATCCGGCGATCCGCAAGATCATCTACACCACGAACGCCATCGAAAGCCTGAACCGTGTGATCCGCAAATCGATCAAGACCCGTGGTTCGTTCCCGACCGAGGAGGCTGCGACCAAGCTGATCTATCTGGCGATCCGCAATTTCGAGAAAGGTGGGCGGAATGTCCGGGAATGGTTTGCGGCCCGAAACCAATTCGCTATCATGTTCGACGAACGCTTCAACGCGTGACTGTATCTGAAACCCGCATGGACCGGGCCAGATACACAGAGTTCATGACACTCCCACCCTACCCCAGCCATGCGCCGTCGCACACGCTTCCATGGCGATCAGGCATTTGGGCTGCTGTGCAACGAATGCGAGCAATTGGTCCCGCGACAGTTTCTTGCGAAACAAGACCGAACCGTCACTGCGCGCGCCGTGCATGGAAAACGCGCTTTGCCAAGTCGATACCGATGAGAGTAACTTCGGACATGCATGCTCCTTCCTTTTGTGATGGCTTTAATGTTCACCACAATGGCACATTGCGATGCCGTCGGGAGGGGCATCCATGCCATCAACAGAGTCCAGTACAACGACCAATGAAGACCGAAGCAAGGTACTTTTGGTCAATATGATAGTTAAGAACTTGGGGATCGGCGGGGCCCAAGGGCTGAAGTTGGGCGATGCTGACATTTCTGCGTTTTTCATCATGGCGTCGATTCTCGTGTCGATTCCATTTGCTGCAATCTTGTTGTCGGTCACGCCGGTTCATGGCGTTTTCGCGCGACCCGTTCGTTGACGTCGAACGTATAAGAGCATCCATTTACAAGGCAATACTACGCAATGCTGGGCGTGAAATCGCGCTGGCGCCGTTTTTATTCTGTGAACTCACACGCGCCAAGCCGTGTCAGCCACCAAATCCGCGTGCCGCGCCACCGGTACGCCCTGCGCCAAAGCCACCAGACGCACGCACGTTTGCCCGGGTCATCGGCTGCGCCGCCGATGCCGGGGCGGCGGCGCGGAAGTTCGTCGGTGCAAGGCCGACAGCACCGCGATTGGCGTTGAGATTGGTCGCGCCTGACGGTGTCGAATAGGTGCCCGACGCGGTGCGGTAAAGCGGTTGTGCCGCCATCGTGGCGCGCCCGTTGTTCATCATCGACCCCATCATGTAGCCCATCATCACCGGCATGAAGATGCTGCCGCCACCAGATGATGCCGCAGCCGGATCGACGGTGCATTCGCCCCCGTGCTGTTCTTCACACAGCGCCAGTTCGTCATAGCGCGGCGCGGTTTCGTTATGCGCCACTTCTGCTAAGGCAAACGCATTGTCGCAATCTTGCACGCTGTATGCGCCCGTGAGATCCTGCGCGGCTGCCCTGCATTCGGCAAGCGTAGGGAAGACCTGCGTGGCGACGTCTTCGGGAACACAGCCAGCCACGCCGAAAGCCGCAGCGCCAAGCAGGGCGACACGGACATTGCGGGAACGCAGCTTGCGTGGTGAAGCTATGGTCATCGAAATACTCCCTTGTAGTCAAAGTTATATAGCGCGTCGCGGAGGCTTTGCGAACCGGGACGCGCAAGATGCGGTGTGCGCGTCAAGAGCGAATGAAATGTGGCTTGAACCGGCTCAGGTCCTGCGTGATCCGGGCACGGTCTTCGCGGATGCTCATCCCGACGCAGGTCTGGCCGACGATCCAAGCGCCGATGACCGGATGAAAGCCGTCAAAGGCAGGCATTTCGTGGTAGGCCTGCACGATGATCGGATGGTCGACATAGGCCTGATCCTGTGCCGCAGCGATGATCTGGTCACCACGCGTGATGCTGATGCTGGAACCTTCGCGCGAAAAGAGGGGTTTGCGTACCATGCCCCGATCAAATGCCGCAGCGGCGCGGTTCACGGCCGCCCCGCCCTTGGTGAAATCTTCGGCGAAAAAGCTGGGCAACAGGTTCGGATGCCCTTCGAACATCTCCCACAGGACGGCGAGCATCCCCTTGTTGGATACAACCGCCTTCCAGGCCGGTTCAAGAAAGCGGCATTGCGCATCTGCGATGTGCTGCGCGAAATCGTCGCGCAGCATGTCTTCCCAAGGGTAAAGCTTGAACAAAGCACCTATGACCAGACCTTCGGCATCGCAGAACTGGCCACGATCCGTGATGCCGATCTTGTCTATCGGCACGTAATGCGCCCCCAGACCCGCCTCTCGCGCAGCCCACGCCATGCTTTCAGTGGTTGCGTAGTCTTCTGGCGATGCCGCAAAGGACGTGAAATGAACGTCCGTGTCTGGCGCAAAAATATCCGCGAAACGTGTTACCAGTGCCTCGTGGATGCCATTGAACTGATCACTGTTGGCAGCCAGTTTCCCCGCCGCGATCTGGTCTTCCAGCCATTGCCATTGGAAAGCGGCGCTTTCGTAAAGAGAGGTCGGGGTGTCAGCATTGTATTCGATCATCTTGGCCGGACCAGCGCCATCGTAAATCAGATCGAACCGCCCATAAAGTTCCGGATCGCCACCCGCCCATGATGCCGCGACAATATCACGATGTGCTGCGGGGATCGCCAGCTTCTCCATCAGCTCCTGCGATGCCACAATCCGTGCCACGGCTTCGCGGCACATGGCATGCAATTCCGTGGAGGGGTCTTCGATTCCGGTCTCCACTTCGGTCAGAGAGAATGCATAGACCGTATCCTCGGCCCAATAGGGCTCGCCGTGCATTTCGGCGAAGGTAAAGCCCGCCTCGCGCGCCTTGTCTTCCCAGTCAGGGCGGGCACCCAGTGCGATAAGTTCCAATACGATTTCCTTCGTCCGTCAGCTCTGCGCCAGCCCGGTTGCTTTGCATGCCATGCAACCATGTACGAGACCGGTTTCACACTCGGGCTCTTCTTTCAACGCCATGTTTCGCTTTTCAGCAACCCGACAGAGTCAAGATCGTGTCGTCGCAACGAAGGGCTGGTTTGACTGCCCGCCACTGACTGTCGCAGATGGCATGAAGCTTGGTGTTCATGCCGCCTTTGGTGCGGTCGATCAAGCGACCGCGCCCCCTTTTTTCGCGCCCAGGCTGGACGCGGCGCGATGGGCCTTCAAATCGGTGGTGTCGATCGCTACCGTCTTCCGCGCGCCGTGCTCGGCCGCCAGCGGCGAATACGGGACGAACCCGATACCCAACTGGCAGGTGGGCAGGACCTCGCCTTCGACCCCGCGCGACCAGAGAGAGTATTCCGTCTGCACGGCGATGACGGGATGCAACCTGCACCGACGCGATGCTGACATTGCGCTGAGGACGATAAGATGAGCTGCGAAGACATCAACCACCATATGCACCCACTCAGTAAAAGTCAGAGGCGCTTTAGTAAGAAGTGCCGCGCCCCATCCTCAGGATAGCCGTCGATCCGACCAAATTCGCTGAACCCCAGTCGCTTATAGAATTCGGGCGCCTGAAACGAAAATGTGTCGAGCCAGATCCCTTGCATCCCGCGCAAGCGTGCCTCTTCCTCGATGCGCGCCATCAGCTGGCCACCGATGCCCTTGCCGCGGCCTGCCTCGGCCACCGCCAAAAGCTCGACGAACACCCATTTCAGATCCAGCGCGAAACGGGCCGAGAGACCGCCAAGGTAGAGACCGTCTTGATGCGCCTCAAAAAACACCGTCTCGGACTTGAATGATTTCCCGATCGCTTCGGAGTGGCCGTCGAGAAGCGCCAGAATGCGATCTCTTGCTGCATCCTCGGGGCCTTCGGCGTGGCGGATTTCGGTCATTCTGGCATCCTCGGGTCAGTATGGTTTCGGGGTAATGAGATAGCCGGGCCAGGTGATGATCGCAAGAACTGGCTGGTGGCTGAATGGACTAATAAAATCAGCGGATGCGGGCAGTCTTCAACTTAAGTAAGCCCGCTTTGGTGATAATTGAATTAGCGCGGCGCCCCTCCATCGAGCGCGAGTTTTTTCAATGGGATGAGGTCCACAGCCGACGTTCGTGGCTGCCGCATCAAATGACCGTAAGCAGCTTGATGCCGCCCGGGCATTCCGACACGTCTATTCTGCGAGGCGTTTCTCCAGGTCCAGCCGCATTGTGGCCATGCCCTTTCGACGGGAGAGCTCTTCGTACCCGGCCGAGAGATAGGCATTGAAGGCCGGCGCATTATCGAGTTCCACCTTCAAGGTCACTACCAGCGCGCCCAGTGCCCGCGCAGCCTGCTCCACGTGCTCCGTCAGCTCCGCAGCAGCACCACCGCGCGCCTCTTCGCAGATATAGACGTAGGTGAGGTGCCGCACCTCTGGCCCCACTCCCTCCCTGAGAGCAAAGAACCCCACGTCCCGTCCTGTTGCATCTCGAAGGTAAAAGGAGACATCCTCAGGGTCTCCAAGCCACTTTTGTTGCCATTCAATCTCATCGAACGGAACTTTTGCACTTGGATTGAGCAACGAAATTTCCGCTTCCGGCAGCATCGAGGCCAAGGGAGCGAGATCGCGGAGGTGGTTGCGGCGCAGGGTGAATGCCATGGGTCCTTCCTTCGGCTGGGCCCGACGTCAGAGCGCCGGGTGCATTCCTGAAAGGAGGGTGTTTTACACAGATGCCTCATCCGGGTCAAACGGGATGCCATTCGTGTATTGACCCAGCGGAATCTGCACAGGTTAAGCCGCTAATTCGAATGTCGCGGCGGGGGTTTTCATGGCGAGCGCTTGATGTGGGCGCTCGTAGTTGTAGAACTGGATCCAGTCGCCAATGGCGCGCGTCGCATGCTGGATGCTGTCGAAGCGTTGGCGATGAACACACTGCTCCTTCAGTGTCCTGATCACGCGCTCGACCATGCCATTCTGTTGCGGGCAATGTGGCGTGATGAACTCCTGGTTCAGGCCATAGCTGCGGATCAGCGCAGTGTATTTCCGACTTGTAAAGACCAATCCGTTGTCGGACCTGAGAAGGAACTCCTGTGACACTTTGCCGAGCGTGCCGAACCGGCTGATCAGCGCATGCTCCAGTGCGCTGTAAGCGGTGGCTGGAGACCACGTCTATTTCAGTTTGACCGCGTGAAGTTCCAGGGCAGCAGATCGTCGATGCGGTTTTGGGGATGATCTGGCCGAATACTGCCGCAAGCGCGGGCTTTATCCTGCGCAGATCACAGCATGGCGTGCCGCCTGTGAACAGGCCAACGACTGGGACCGCGTCAGCACGGCGCGGCTGGGGGCAAGGCACCGCTTACAGGGAACTGGCTTTTGCAGTTCACATTTGGCGCGACCGGCCGAGGCTGTGTGGAAACTCTCGCGCCCAGAGCAGTTTGCGATGTGATGGGTTTGCAGCAGGCATTTTGGCTTGCTTGGGTTCATGCAACCCGCCGGTGGCGCGGATATCGCGCCAATGAGGGCAGTTTGACCGGTTTTGGGGAGTGATTTCCCCTCTTTCAGGCGGGCATCGCCGCCATGAGCCCCTTGATCCCGACCAATGCGACCATGCGCTTGATGTTGTAGGCCAGCACGTTCAGCGCCATCTCGGTGCGCACGTTTTTCAGACGGCGCATCAGGAAATGGGTGGTGCCCATCCAGGCCTTGATCGTCCCGAAAGGATGCTCGACCGTGCTGCGGCGCAGGGTCATCGGATCATCGGCGCTGCGCAGACGGTCGCGCATCTCGTCCACCAGATGCTCGTATTCCCAGCGGGTGACCCGGCGCTCCGTGCCCGTGGTGCAGCGTGATTTCACGGGGCAGTTCTGGCATTCGTTGGTCCAGTATCGTCGGACCTGAAGCCCGTCTTCATCGCGGGTGTAGCGGTAGGTCAGCTCATCGCCTGTCGGGCAAACATAGACGTCGCGGTCGGCGTCATATTTGAAGTCAGCCTTCACATACATGCCCTTCTTGCGATTGCCCGAGGTCTCCGGACGCGGCATGGTCACCGTAATGCCCGCCTTGTCGCAGGCGGCAATCTCGACACCGCTGTAATAGCCCTTGTCGGCCAGGGCATGCAGCGTGTCGCGCCCAAGCGTATCCTTGGCCGCCATCGCCATCGGGCTGAGCTGGTCACGGTCGAACCCCTTGTTGGTGACTTCATGGGTGACGATGATGTGGGTTTCAGTGTCCACTGCGCATTGCGCATTATAGCCCACCAGCCCGCTGTTACGCGCGCTGGTGGCCATCGCTCGGGCATCGGGATCAGTCAGGGAAATCTGGCCGTCCGGCGCATCGGCCAGGGCCTTGTCCATGGCATTCAGTTTCTCGATTTCCTGCTTGAGCCGCCCGTATCGATGCGCCAGATGCGTGACCTTCTCCGCCCGCACCTCGCCTTTCTCCTGCCGGTCTATGCGCACCATCTCGGTGATATAGCGCTCGACATCGGCCTCCAGATGCGCGAGACGGCTGGCGATCTTGCCCTTGGTGAAGTTCTTGTCGCGGTTGTTGACAGCCTTGAACTTGCTTCCATCGATCACCACGCATTCGCCCTTCAGCGTGCCGATCCGGCGGCACAGCTCGACGAATTGCGCGCAGGTCTTGCGGATAGCAGCACCGTTATCGCGTCGGAAATCCGCAATCGTCTTGTGATCCGGCACCAATCGCCGAGCAGCCACATCACCTCGACATTGCGCCCGGCCTCACGCTCCAACCTGCGGCTGGACGGGATCCGGTTGAGGTAGCCATAGATGAACAGCTTCAGAAGAATGGCCGGATGGTATCCCGGTCGCCCTGTCCGCGCATGCGCCGCGCGCACAAAGCCAAGGCCCGCCAGATTAAGCTGTTCAACAAACAGATCCACCACCCGGACCAGATGATCGTCGTCAATCCAGTCCTCAAGTCGATCCGGAAACAGCGTCACCTGATCGCGATCAACACCTTCAATGAAACCCGACATAAATGCACTCCCGTATCGTAGGAAGCATACCATATCTGGGGGTTTTCACACAGCCTCGGCCCAATGCTGCCATTGGTCGACTACTCTCATCGCTGCGGTGCGACCCTCCAGACCGGACCTTCGCTGCAATTACAAAATCATAGAGGCCGCTAACTCACAGATCCCGGACTTTGCCGACGTTGATCAAATGCCGGCTTTGGGGCAGCGATGAGCACTTTTGGCCTGATAAGGCGCTGATTCTAAACGGACGTTCGCAAGTTACAAGATTTCCAATGCGCTCAGAATTTCCGGTAATGTCGAGGAGAAATCGTTGGCGCTTGACGCAAGATCGATTGATATGTCGTGAGCAGTGCCAGATGCACTATCTATATAATGAATCAAGATACCAATATCTGTGAGCACAACGCTTGAAGCGTCGAATACTGCCCCACCAGCATTGTAAAAACGCAGTGTGTCGCCCTCAGAGATATCGAAATCAGAGACCGATGTATCGGTTGATGTCCGCGTGAACTCGAATACATCCGCGCCCGCTCCACCAGTCAGTATATTGTTTCCGCTACCGCCAAAAATGGTGTCATTGCCGCTACCGCTGGAAATGTTCTCGTCGGCATCCGATCCCCAGATCACATCATTTCCTTCGCCACCGTCGATAGACATTGCAATACCTGCGAGGCTGTAATCAGGACTGGTCAGATCGATGATATCATTGCCGCCCATGCCTCGGATTTCTTCAATATTGGCAAATCTTGCGATACTTTCGTTACCGACATAATCTTCTGTCAGTGCGATTGAGCTGTGGAAGCGGGAGTAAGCATCGTGCAGGAAAAAGACATCACCTTCATCGCTGAGTTGAACGATGTCGGCATCTGCGCCGCCATCTGTCACGGCTTCAATACGCACTAGCCCTTCGAGGTTGATCCGTACCTGGGTGCCGACTTGCGTGTCGGAACTGACGTTGAAAGCGACATAGCCATTGGTGTGATAAGAAGAGCCGGTCAGTATAACGATATCCTCGCCGCTACCGAGATTGATCAGATCTGCGCCGTCGCCATCTACCACGACATCGGAGCCAGAACCTGTGGAGATTGAATCATCGCCACCGCCACCGGCAACAAAGTTGCTATCGCCATTACCAATCAAGGTATCCGCTTCAGAGCTACCAATGACGTTTTCAACAGACGTGAATGTATCGCCCTCGGCATCGCCTGATGATCCTGTACCGTTGGAAAGGTTAACGGTTACACCAGTTGCCGACCCAGAATAATCAACAAGGTCTTGTCCCTCGCCGCCATCAATCGCGTGCTGTTCTGCTCCGCTTCTAATTAAGTCGTCGCCGCCTCCGGCTTGGACAGCGGCCTCAGACGCAGTGAGTTCGATAATGTCATCCAAGGCCGTGCCCAAAAGTGGAATTGGGCCTAAGGGGAGCGTTCCGTTCGCGATTGATGATGGATCAATAGCCTCCACCGAGCCATTGAGTATGACAGACCAATTGGCTGGTGCTGAGAAGTAATCGACCAAGACAGCGTAGTTGCTGGTACCCATGACGCGGATAATAAGATGCTCGCCCGAGCGGCTGTAGGAAAGACCTGTGAAGGATACGTCCGTAAACTCTGCGGTCAATGTGCCAGATGAATTGTAGATCAGATCGATACCAAACGCGCCAGAAAAGACGGCGCGATCATTCCCGCTTCCCCCCTCGATGACATCGTTGCCTGCGCCGCCGATGAGGGTGTTGTTGCCGCCGCCGCCTGCGAGGGTGTCGCTGCCCGCGCCACCGTCGAGGTAATCCGAGCTGTTCCCGCCCGTCACGGCATCATTGCCGGAGCCGAGCAGCAGATGCGCCCGCTCGAACCCGCCGACCGTGACGCCATTGGCAAGGGTGGTTGCGTTGGTCGTCGCCAGTGACCAGTTGATCGCAGCGGTCTGGCCGCGCCAGTTGGCAGCAAAGGTGTCTGTTGCGGCACCGCCGAAATACTGCGTGCCGTTCAGGTAGACGACAAGGTCATTGCCAAGGCCGCCATCCACGTTGACTTCTTCGACATCCACGATCGCGACATCATGGTAAAGTGGGTTTCCCCATTGCTGCGTGATGATGTAGGCGGCACCGCCTGCAAGCTCTTGCAGGTATGTGTTGATGGAAAGGGCGGATGCCGTATTCCCCAGAACATTGCCATTGGCTATCCGCACGCCGTTGCCGTACTGCGGACTGCCGCCGCCGACGATCCACGCCGTGTCCGTTCCAGAGCCGCCGTCGATTGAACCATCGCCCAACTCATGGATGTAGAAGCGATCATTGCCTGCACCGCCAGCAAGCGTGCCGCCCTGCGTATCGAGGATGACATCGTCGCCTGCGCCGCCGTCAATAGTATCATTCCCTGCGCCCCCCCTCGATGACATCGTTGCCTGCGCCGCCGATGAGGGTGTTGTTGCCGCCGCCGCCTGCGAGGGTGTCGTTGCCCGCGCCACCGTCGAGGTAATCCGAGCTGTTCCCGCCCGTCACGGCATCATTGCCGGAGCCGAGCAGCAGATGCGCCCGCTCGAACCCGCCGACCGTGACGCCATTGGCAAGGGTGGTTGCGTTGGTCGTCGCCAGTGACCAGTTGATCGCAGCGGTCTGGCCGCGCCAGTTGGCAGCAAAGGTGTCTGTTGCGGCACCGCCGAAATACTGCGTGCCGTTCAGGTAGACGACAAGGTCATTGCCAAGGCCGCCATCCACGTTGACTTCTTCGACATCCACGATCGCGACATCATGGTAAAGTGGGTTTCCCCATTGCTGCGTGATGATGTAGGCGGCACCGCCTGCAAGCTCTTGCAGGTATGTGTTGATGGAAAGGGCGGATGCCGTATTCCCCAGAACATTGCCATTGGCTATCCGCACGCCGTTGCCGTACTGCGGACTGCCGCCGCCGACGATCCACGCCGTGTCCGTTCCAGAGCCGCCGTCGATTGAACCATCGCCCAACTCATGGATGTAGAAGCGATCATTGCCTGCACCGCCAGCAAGCGTGCCGCCCTGCGTATCGAGGATGACATCGTCGCCTGCGCCGCCGTCAATAGTATCATTCCCTGCGCCCCCCTCGATGACATCGTTGCCTGCGCCGCCGATGAGGGTGTTGTTGCCGCCGCCGCCTGCGAGGGTGTCGTTGCCCGCGCCACCGTCGAGGTAATCCGAGCTGTTCCCGCCCGTCACGGCATCATTGCCGGAGCCGAGCAGCAGATGCGCCCGCTCGAACCCGCCGACCGTGACGCCATTGGCAAGGGTGGTTGCGTTGGTCGTCGCCAGTGACCAGTTGATCGCAGCGGTCTGGCCGCGCCAGTTGGCAGCAAAGGTGTCTGTTGCGGCACCGCCGAAATACTGCGTGCCGTTCAGGTAGACGACAAGGTCATTGCCAAGGCCGCCATCCACGTTGACTTCTTCGACATCCACGATCGCGACATCATGGTAAAGTGGGTTTCCCCATTGCTGCGTGATGATGTAGGCGGCACCGCCTGCAAGCTCTTGCAGGTATGTGTTGATGGAAAGGGCGGATGCCGTATTCCCCAGAACATTGCCATTGGCTATCCGCACGCCGTTGCCGTACTGCGGACTGCCGCCGCCGCCGATCCACGCCGTGTCCGTTCCAGAGCCGCCGTCAATCGTCGTGTTTCGGGCGATTTCGTCCAACACAAAGGTTTGTGATCCAGCCAGCGGATCAGGTTCATAATCGGGGTCGCCAACGTCGATGCCTGTGTCTGAAAATCCGGTCGAGGCATCTGTTCCATTGGTCACATCAGCAATTTCAGGTGGCGCTTCCAGTTCCTGCGTCCCATCAATAGCAGTGATTGTGAAGTCGTTGGTTCCGTCAGAGGTGAGCGTGATATCAGTCTCGACCGTGTGAACCTCAATGAAGCCGCTTGAATAAAGTTCGTTACTCTCTATTAGATCAAGGGCCTGAAGGAACTCAACGACGTCAAAACCAGAGTAGTTAAAAAACGCTTCGGGTACCGTACTAAATAACTCTCCATTACCATTCTCCTCGAGCGAGTTATTAATTCTGCCCCACCCAAGCTCAGCGCGAATAGCAGTTATGATGGGAATCAAATTAAAGGACACACCATAAGACTGAGTATATGTTCCAGAAACCGATATGGCGATGGAAAAGTTCTCGCTGCTGCCGCTGATGATACCGGGATCGAAGGAGATCGAGTCCCCAAATGCGCCTGAACCAACTACAATTCCATTATCTAATATTTCTAAACTGCTGTCGGATTGTTCAAATGACACAATCCGTTCCAGCTCCAATCCTAGGTTCAAGTCTATGTCAAGCAATTCCGCTGCAAGAGCGATTTGGCCTACAACCGGTAGGGTGCCTTCGAGAGTGTAGTCAAAAAAACCTGTCAAAGGGTTTGGATGGAAGGGATTGGGCGGCAAAATCCCAAAATATTGGAGGATCGCGTCCAAATCAAAATTCAGCCCTATGAAATTATCATTATCCTCGCTCTCTTGAGTGAAGGAAAAATTTTGCCACGTCAAATCATGGTTGCCACCAATGAGATCTTCAGTACCAGAGATAATATTTTCAACGGAAAGGTCTTCGTCGAAGTCCCATGTTATCGATGTCCCTGGGAGCACCGAAATGTTGTATTCACCTTCAGTGTCATATATTTCAGATGAAAACAGTTCTCCAAACATTCCATAGAAATCAATTGAACCATCATCAATTGATCCACCAAGGAGTACTATTCTTTCGTCTGTGATATCAATGATCGGATCAGTTGGGGCAAAATTTACCGTGCCGCCCCATGCATTCAATTCGGCTTCGTTGAGATCAAGTAAGATATCATACTCAAGACCGACTTCAGCAGAACCGCTGTTTGTTGTGCCAATGTCGGACAGCTCCATATCCTGTACAAACCAACGGCTCGTATCAAGGACATAGGTGTCGCCTTCGGCAATGATGGTGCTCTCATCGTAGGCAATGAAAATATCGTACCAGAGGTCGAGCTGGTTTTGGCCAATGCTGAGCTCCCAGAAGGCATCTAGATCAAAGTTATAATCCAGGTTCAGTGAAGCATCGACGCCTAGGATACCGGCAACCTGCCCTAAAGTGCTATCCTCACTATCCCAGCTGACGTTTTGTACACCTGTCGAAAACAAATCGAGCGTACTGCCGAACGTCACAGCCGCGCCAGTTGAGCTATAATTCAAACGAATGGTTGGTACAGTCATTCCAGCACCCCAAGTTTATACATCAGAAATCTATAACGCACTAGAGCGTGCGTTGGGAAGCAACCAAGTATTCCCAAAAGGATGGTTTGTGGGCTCAGGCGAAGAAACCCCTTGCAGTCAAGGACTTGGGAAGGCCAAATATCATGATCAGAGTCCAAATTATTTTGATGCGTTTTCGGGCCGCGCGCAAGGGGCGCCATTCGTCACACAGCGTCCGATTTCGTAGTCGGGCTCGACGCCGACTTGCGGCGCCGCAGAAACTCACGCCAGAGTCGGTTGACCTGAATGTCAGCTTCCGCCTTCTGGGGCCAACGTGCTCGCCACCGGGGCGAATGACCGGAATCCGCCCTTTGTGACGTCGATATCTCAACGTAACGCTGCAGGATCCATGAACCTAGGGCGCAAGCCCTCGAATCGGTGACTATAGCCCAAGGGCTATTAGGCGGGACGATAGTTCATAAGCGATATTGACATATTATCGCTGTGGAGCTATCAAGGCGCCATGACAAACACCCCCGCACACCCCATCCGAAGCCTTCGCCAAGCCGGAGCGGTTCTGCGCGCACGGCGGGCCGCGCAGAAGATCAGCCAGAAGCAGCTGGGCGAAATGACTGGCACCGCGCAGTCGACGATTTCCGACATCGAGAACGGCGTCGTTTCGGTGAGCCTCGATGTCTATCTGCGTCTCCTCGAAGCGCTTGGCGCTGAACTGTCAGCGACAGACCGTCTGGCTGACCGGGGCACCATCTAAGATGACGCGCGTTACCCGCGTCTGTCGCCGCACACGCCAAAGCACGACCGCTGTCTGGTATGAAACAGCTAAGGTCGGCACCCTGACGCGGGCGACGGATGGCGCAATCAGCTTCACATACGAACCTACCTGGCTCGCGTCCGAGGCCGCCTTTCCGGTAGCCAGCGCCCTGCCGCTGTCCAAGGTCAGCTGGCAGGGCGACCCCGTCGTCGCGGCCTTCGACAACCTGCTGCCGGATGCGGAGGGCGAGCTGCGTGAGAAGATCGCTGCGCGAGTCGGGGCACAGGGCAAGGATGTGTTCTCGCTGCTTTCGGTCTTGGGGCGCGATTGCGTCGGGGCACTTCAGTTTCTGCCGATGGATGCAGTCCCAGCGGGACAGGACATGCAGTATCGCATCATCTCGGAAGAGGAGATGGTCGCTGATCTGAAGAACCTCGCCGCTGCACCGCTCGCCCTGGGTGAAGACGATGATTTCAGAATCTCTATCGCAGGTGCGCAGGAGAAGACGGCCTATTTGCGTATCGACGGCCAATGGGCCAACCCTGCTAACGCCTTGTCGACCTCGCGCGTCATCGCGGCAACCCAGAAACCGAAATCAGCGCCCCTGAAATCAGAGACGCCGCATGAAATCGGCGGACAACTACTTTGACAAACACCGTGGGGCTGCGGTCGCGAATCCAGTCGACCAGCCGGGCGTGATGATCCGCCTGCACGGCCTCTGCCGTTTCGCGCTCGGCCTCTAACTTTTCGAGGAAAGGCCGCCAGCGCCGCTACTGGAACCAGTTGTCGGCGAAACAGACCTTGGAGCGGGTGAAGCCTTGGCTCGCGGTGGCGTAGGCCTGCACGGCGCGCAGCAGGTCGTCGGGGTCACCAGACACCTTGGCGATTTCTTCAAGCTGCGAATAGGCCCAGATCTGGCCGCCCGACCTCATTCGCTACCGAATCCTACTTTCGTCGCTGGTGGGCTGTCGGTGCCTTCGGCTGCCGCGATTGCAGCTATCAGCGTGTTTTCGGCCATGTCCGACATCTCGTATCCTTCGCCGACCGTGACGATTTCCGAAGCGAGCCTAAGTGAATTCAGCACAGAAGGCGTGTTTATCGGGAGCTATGACGGCCCGGGGCGCGGTGATATTGAGAACAATTTTGAAGAATATCTCGCGCGCTTGTTTGCAAACTCGCAGACACCGCGCCTCTCTGGTGTGCAGATCAAGGCTCCGATGTTTCTTGACCCAAAGGGACGCCTTATTCCCAGCACGCTAGAGCCCTTCACGCATATACTAAAACCTGCCGGCACAAGTGGATTTCAGGCCCTACCGGTTATCGAGTATTTGTCGATGACCTTGGGGCAGGCTGCCGGACTTGAAGCTCCTGGTCTGCCCCCAACGAGTGGTCCAGTTTGAATGTTAGTGCATGGTTGGCCTTTGGTCTATTGGGACGATGCTTTTGGGCGCTGGTGGACGGTATCCCAGAGCGCTGTGTGGTCTGACGGTGTTGTAATGGCGACGCCATCGCTCGATCAGGATTTGGGCCTCGCGCAGCGATGAGAAGACCTCGCCGTTCAGCAACTCGTCCCGAAATCGGGCGTTGAAGCTCTCGCAGTAGCCGTTTTCCCATGGCGATCCAGGCGCAATGAAGGCAGTTTTGGCACCCACCGCGCCGATCCAGGCGCGCACCTTCTTGGCGATGAATTCTGCGCCATTGTCTGACCTTATGTATTCCGGCGGACCGCGCAGGATGAACAGGTCAGTCAAGGCGTCGACCACGTCGACGGAATTGAGCTTGCGTTTGACACGGATCACCAGAGCCTCCTTCGTGAACTCGTCGATGATGTTGAGCGTGCGGAAGATCCGCCGTCATGGGTTCGATCCTGGACGAAGTCATAGGACCAGACATGGTTCGGACGCTCCGGTCGCAGCCGAACACACGACCCATCGTTCAGCCAGAGCCGACCCTTCTTGGGTTGTTTTTGCGGGACTTTCAGCCCCTCCCGCCGCCAGATCCGTTCGACGCGCTTGTGATTTACATGCCAGCCGCTGTTGTTCAGCATTCCGGTAATCATGCGATATCCATAGCGTCCGAACTCTTCTGTCAGTGCGATGATGTCATCGGTCAGCCGTTCTTCGTCCGGCAGGCCGAGAGGCACCTTGCGCTGTGTCGAGCGATGCTGACCCAATGTGCGACAAACCCGGCGCTCTGATAAGCTGAGAGTCTGCCGCACATGGTCGATACATCGACGGCGGCGGGAAGGGCTTAAAAGTTTCCCCGTGCAGCCTCGGTCAGGATCACCTTGTCCAGCGTCAGATCCGACACGGCACGCCTAAGCCGGGTATTCTCAGTCTCCAGCTCCTTCAGCCGTTTGAGCTGATCTCGACTCATGCCACCATACTCTTTGCGCCATCGATAATAGGTCGGTTGTGTCACGCCGATCTGTCGAACGGCATCAGCAATCGAACGTCCTTGCCCTTGCAGCACTTCAACCTGCCGCAGCTTCAGCACGATCTCTTCGGAGTTGTCTCGCTTTCCTGCCATCTCTGGTCCTCCTGAAATGGGATAATACTATCCCAGTTGGTGGACCACTTCAGTGGGGGCACTCCAAGAAGGCGTGTTTATCGGGAGCTATGACGGCCCGGGGCGCGGTGATATTGAGAACAATTTTGAAGAATATCTCGCGCGCTTGTTTGCAAACTCGCAGACACCGCGCCTCTCTGGTGTGCAGATCAAGGCTCCGATGTTTCTTGACCCAAAGGGACGCCTTATTCCCAGCACGCTAGAGCCCTTCACGCATATACTAAAACCTGCCGGCACAAGTGGATTTCAGGCCCTACCGGTTATCGAGTATTTGTCGATGACCTTGGGGCAGGCTGCCGGACTTGAAGCTCCGACCATCGCATTGATGGGCATGCCGGACGGTATGCCGCCGGCGTTGATTGTGGAACGCTTTGACATCCGTAGCAGTGCTGATGATCATCGACGTATTGCGCTCGAAGACATCTGCTCTGTTCTTGATTTGCCCCCTGAAGCCAAATATGATAACACGATTGAGCGGTTCGCGCGCGCCGTGCGTCCGCTTTCCACCGCGCCCGAGGAAGACCTGACGGTCATATCGAGGCGCGCGCTGTTTGCTTGGCTCATTGCCGATGGTGACATGCATCTTAAAAACCTTGCCCTACTTAAGATAGCAGCGCCTGGAGCAGACACGTTTGAGAGCGTGAGGATGGCGCCGGTCTATGATGCGGTGACGACCCGCGTATTCCCAAGGCTGGAGCATGATCGCATGGCGCTCAAGCTGAATGGCAAGGATGACCGGTTGCGGCGCGCTGACTTCCTACGCCTCGCCGCGACCGCCGGGAGACCGGCACGTACTGCCAATGCCGCTATAGACGAGCTTATCGAAAGGTTTGCCGCCGGGCTCGATCAGATCATCGTGCCGGATGTGCCGAACCTTGAAGCGGAGATGACGGCGGAGGCCGAGCAGATGCTGGAGTTGTGCCGCGAGCGGCTTGCGGCTTGGCGCTAAGTCTTTCACATCATGCGTAGCAAAAATGCAAGAAGGCAGTCTGCGCCACGGTCACACAAGTCCGTGTATCGACCCAGCGAAATCTGCACAGGTTAGGCCGCTAATTCGAATGTCGCGGCGGGGGTTTTCATGGCGAGCGCTTGATGTGGGCGCTCGTAGTTGCAGAACTGGATCCAGTCGCCCATGGCGCGCGTCGCGTGCTGGATGCTGTCGAAGCGTTGGCGATGAACACACTGCTCCTTCAGTGTCCTGATCACGCGCTCGACCATGCCATTCTGTTGCGGGCAATGTGGCGTGATGAACTCCTGTTTCAGGCCATAGCTGCGGACCAGCGCAGTGTATTTCCGACTTGTAAAGACCAGCCCGTTGTCGGACCTGAGAAGGAACTCGTGTGGCACTGTCAACGCCGTTTGAACTTTCCCCAAAAGTGCCGAAGTAAAATTCCCCACTCTGGCGGGTCCGGTAATCAGCCGGGTTTACGGATTGGCGGCCTCGTTCTTGGGTGAGCGACCGCGTCGCTTTGGTGGCGGTGTAATGCGGGCGTTTGCACGGACATGGTCAGGGACAAGGTCCGCGTGGCTGCGTAGCCTGTAGCTGGCCCCTTCGATCTGGACGACGACAGCGTGGTGCAGGAGCCGGTCGAGGAGCGCGGTGGCGACGACGGGATCGCCAAAGACTTCGCCCCATTCGGCAAAGCTACGGTTTGAGGTTAAGATCATCGCACCCTTTTCGTAGCGGGCATTGACGAGTTGGAAGAACAGATTGGCGCCGCCACGGCTGATCGGCAAATACCCGATTTCGTCGACGATCAGCAGTGAAGAGCGCGTGTAGAAGCGGATCTTTTCGGCGAGCTCGCCTTGGCGTTCAGCTTTGGTTAGAGCATCGATCAACTCGGCCAGTGAAGCACGGTAGACCTGACGGCCGGCCTTCACCGCCGCAACGCCAAGTGCGGTGGCCAGATGACTTTTCCCGGTGCCCGGTGGCCCGAGAAAGTGAACGACCTCGGCGCGCCGGACGAAGTCGAGCTGTGCCAGTGCTGCAATACGCTCACGGTCGAGAGACGGCTGGAAGCTGAAGTCGAAGCTCTCGAGCGTTTTGACGGGCAACAGCTTCGATGTGCGCAAAGCGATATCGATCCGTCGGGTCTCGCGGGTCGCATATTCCTCGCTCAGCAGCGCGTCGATCGCCTCGATGGCCGTGACCTCACCCCTTTCGAGCCGCTGAACAATATGATCCAGCGCCTCCAGCGCGCGCGGCATTTTTCAACCGACCAGTGCATCCTGGATTCTGTCGAGATACGCGGTCATGATCGCGCTCCCTCGGCCGCGAGACGTCGCCCACGGCATCGTAGAAGGTCAGAGATCTGAGTGGGACACCAGTCGTTTGAGAGACGGGTCGCCGGACCGGTGGCGCCTTGCGATGCGCAGGATCGACACGGCGCTGGTTCTTGCCCTCCAGAACCGGGTGCGGGCGATCATCACACCTGCTCGAAGATGCGGACCTCGTCAGTGTGGTTCTGAACCTCGACCACACGTTTGCGGGTCGTATCCGGAACGCTGTAGTAATTCCGTCGACCGAGACCATGCCTTCGTGGCTGACCCGGCGCTCGATTGTCAGCACAGCACTGTAAGGGATATGCGGCAGTATCTTCAGGCACGGCCGCTCTTCATCGAAGGCTTCGTTCACGATCCGCCTTGTTGTCGCATGGACCCGGGTTGGCAACGCCTGTCCGCCAGCTGTCGAACTGGGCATTCAGATCAGCAAGGTTCCTGAAGGTCCGGGCCAGGAAAAAATCCTGACGGATGTAGCGGAAAGGACGTTCGACCTTTCCCTTCGTTTTGGCCCGATACGGCCGACAGGCCCGCGGCACCGCGCCGTAATGGTTCAGCAACGCCACAAGAGAGGCATTGTAGGTGATCACACCGGCCTCGTCTTCGCCAATTACTGCAGTCTTCATCCGGTCGTAGAGGATTTCCTCCGGCACACCGTCCATGGCTGCAAAGGCGGCAATGTGGCAGCGCATCACCGACTGCAGGTTCTGGCTCGCGACAAAGCTGCCCCAGAGCCAGCGGCTGTGTCCCAGGTTCAGCGAGAACAGCCATACTTTGCGCGTGACACCGGGCTCGTCGGTGAACTCAACCGCAAACTCAGCGAAGTCGACCTGCGCCTGTCGGCCCGGCGGCGTCTCGAACCGGCGCTCGAACTGTGTGCGTGCCGGCGGACGCACCTCCCGGAGAAGATCGGTCACCGCCGTGTAGCCGCCAGCGTAGCCCAGCTCCCTGATCTCCCTCAGCAGACGCGCGCCGGAAAGGCCGGGAAAGGTAAGGACACGTTCACGCAGATACCCTCAAACGGGTCAAGCAGCCGATCGCGTGGCTGGCGCGGGCCATACGTCGGCCCCTCCAAACCAAGCTCAAGATACTTCCGCACGGTCTTGCGGTCGCACCCGACCTTCCGCGCAATCGAAGTCACGCTCAGCCCTTGTTTCTTCAAATCATGGATCATGATGATCTCCCTCAGTCCCTGCACCTGTTTGCCCCCATTGCTCTGCTATGGGCATCAGGCCAGCTTCCCGCGGCGCCGCCAATTTCCGGATATATGAAGTCCGGAAATCGGCATCGCCGCTCGCGTATCGGGGAATTTTCAAACGGCGATTTTGGGGAGATTACGTCCGGCAGTTACAGGCACTTTGCCGAGCGTGCCGAACCGGCTGATCAGCGCATGCTCCAGTGCGCTGGCAGCGGTGGTCGCCTTTCCCGATCGTGACAGATGCCAGCCCAGAAGCTCGCGCGTGTGACAGTCGATGACCAAGGCCAGCGTGGTCCAGCCATCGCGTCCCGCCCAGACCCGGCAGAGATCCGTCGACCAACGCTCATTGGGCGCCGCTGCAACGGACGGCACAGCTTCAATCCGCGGCCGCATGCCGATCGGGCGCTTGCGCACCTGCCAGCCCTTGATCTGGAAGATGCGCTGCACCGTGTTTTTATTGAAGCCGAGAAGCCAGGCCACGGTGCGGTAGCCGAAGGACGGCTCCTTTTCGATCATGGCCTTGATCGGCTCTGCCAAGCGGGGATCGACCTTGGGCGCGGCCTTGGTCGGCGTGTAGTAAAGCGTTCGTCGCGGCACGCCAAACCAGGCGCATAGCTTGGTAAGCGGCACCGCGATCCCGTCCGCCAGCAGGCCCTCATGGAGCGTCCGGATCAATTGCCGTCCTCCCGCTCCATGAGGGCCTGGAACTTTTTTCGAGCGCGCAGCTCCAGCATCGCCTCACCGTAGGCTTCTTGAAGGTCCTTCAGCTGCTTCTCATACTGCTCGCGGATATCAAGCGGATTGGCCCGCAGCGCGTTCTCCATGCACTTCTTCGCGTCGTCGATCCAACCCTCGATCTCCGAGGGCGAAAGGTCGAACGACCGGCTGGCCTCGGCAACCGTCGTCTTGCCTTGCATGATCTCGACCACAAGGGCCATTTTCCGCTTCGCCGTCCACCGTTTGATGCTCTCGTCCATCGTCACACTCATTGCTACCTTCTCCTTTATAGCATGAGCAGATTTTCAGTGGGTCGATACATCCGGCCTGAAGATGCCTCATCGCAGCGCCCAATGGCATGGTCAGGGTCCGCTTGGGCCGCTAGTGGATGCAACCAAGATAATTCTCGCCAAATCGTTTCATGGCCGCGTTGGAAATATTTTCGTTTGTGCTGTCGTCGATGAACAAACTCGCTCGTTCCTGTTCATCTTTGAGGTCGACCGCAGCCAATCGAGACAACCGCAACTTGTTTGACAACTCGCACGCCCGATTGATGACAGGAGCGAGATTGATCCCGCCCGCTCGCATGATCAATCCATCTTCGGATCGCCGCCCGTACCTGCGCCCATTGGCGAGGCTGGCTTTCAGAATAATTCCACACCTCCGAAGACGCGTCTCGATCCGATGAATCGTGCGGGGACTGAAGCCCAACTCGACCGCCATTTTTGCTACAGATGTCCAAGCTGCGCAAATCCGGCCCGCAACAAAGTCGGTGCGCTTCACACGTCGGAAAACCCAACGAAGGTAGGTGATATCCTGATCGATCAGACCAAGCTCGGATTTCAGGCTTTCAATAAGCTCCAAAAGTGCGAATGGCTGCATCTCCTCCGGCAAGCCCTGATGTGTTGTGGTTGCGCTCATGTCGCCACCCCCATCACTGGACAGGATAATTGATTGCCGATTGCCTTGACGCCCACATTTAAGGTACTGTGTATTTGAAGGCAGGACGCTTTCGTATCTGATTTAATCCCGGTTTCGGTTGCCGCCGGACGGGGATTTTTCATTTCAAGTTGTCGTCGGATTCCTCCGCCCATTGGATTGGGCTGTACGGGTTTTGTACCGGTGTTCTTTACATGTTTCCGTACAGAAGCCGTAAAATCCCGCATGAACCAGCAAAGCGACTTGCGTAAGATCTCGCAATACTCTGATTTTATTGAGTTAAGTGGTGACCCCGATTGGATTCGAACCAATAACCTGCCCCTTAGGAGGGGGCTGCTCTATCCAGTTGAGCTACGGGGCCTTGTGAGCGATGGCGCATACTGCGCCCGGCAATACCGGCTTTCTGTCGCAGTGTCACGATTGATATTTCGCGCCTCTTGGCCTTCCCGGGAAAGCCTTGTAAGGGTTGTCAGCCGTCAATCACACAGCAGGTTGCACCTTGGCCCATTATCATCCGCCGTATAGTCGTCGCCCCTTGACCCTGCGTGATGTGTCTGAGGCCAGTGGTGTCAGTGAAATGACCGTAAGTCGGGTGTTGCGCAACCGCACCGATGTCTCGGCGGCGACGCGCGACAAGGTGCTGTCGGCGGCGAAGCGGTTGGGATACGTGCCCAACAAGATCGCGGGCGCACTGGCCTCGCAGCGGGTTAACCTTGTCGCTGTCATCATACCTTCGTTGTCGAATATGGTCTTCCCCGAGGTCTTGCGCGGCATCTCTGACGGGTTGCAGGACACCGCATTGCAGCCGGTTTTCGGGGTCACCGAATACTCGGCTGAACGCGAAGAGAGCGTGCTCTATGAAATGCTTTCCTGGCGTCCGTCAGGCGTCATTTTGGCGGGGTTGGAGCATTCTGATGCCGCGCGGGCCATGCTGGTCAATTCAGGTATTCCGATTGTCGAGATCATGGATGTCGACGGTGCGGCGATCGACTCGGTCGTGGGGATTTCGCATCGTGCGGCGGGGCGGCAGATGGCGGCGGCGATCCTGACAGCGGGCTATCGGCGCATCGGGTTTCTGGGAACCAAGATGCCCGACGATCATCGCGCCCGCAAACGGCTTGAAGGGTTCAACGAGGTCTTGTCGAAGGCTGGTGTGTCGCTGATCGACGCCGAATATTACGCGGGTGGCTCGGCACTGCTGAAGGGGCGAGAGATGACGCAGGCGATCCTGTCGCGTACCCCTGACCTGGATTTCCTGTATTACTCAAATGACATGATCGGCGCGGGTGGGCTTTTGTGGTGCCTGGAGCACGGCATCGATGTGCCGGGCAAGCTGGGGCTGGCGGGGTTCAACGGGGTTGAGCTACTGGACGGTCTGCCGATCCGGCTGGCAACGATGGATGCCTGTCGGCGTCAGATCGGCAGCCGCGCGGCGTCGATTGTCGCGGCGGCCACGGCAGACACGGGCGGGGGGGTGCGGATAGAGCTGACACCAAAGCTTGATCCCGGGGCCACGATCCGCTTGGGCTGAGAGGGCTAAGCGCAAACGCCGCCCGGGTTTGGGTCTCAAACTGGGTACCGCACCGGAAAGGTCGCTTTGTGCGTGTCGGCATGTGTGGGCCATCGCGGCCGACCGCGAGCTCGGTCGGATGCAACCGTTAAGGGGTGATAATTGTCGCCCCCCTCTTGCAGCCGACCCTTTCCCGGCGGATGCTGGGCACATCGGGATGGAACGCGCCCCGCGGCGCTACAGAAGGAAGACAGCCATGAGAACACGCGCAGCCGTTGCACTGGAAGCCGGTAAACCCCTGGAGGTGATGGAGGTCAATCTGGAAAGCCCCCGCGCCGGTGAGGTTCTGGTGGAAATCAAGGCCACCGGTATCTGCCACACCGATGAATTCACGCGATCGGGCGCCGACCCCGAAGGGCTGTTTCCTGCCATCCTGGGCCATGAAGGCGCCGGTATTGTTCTGGAAGTGGGCGAAGGGGTGACCACCCTGAAGCCCGGCGACCATGTCATCCCGCTTTACACGCCTGAGTGCCGGGAGTGCTATTCCTGCCTGTCGGGCAAGACCAACCTGTGCACGGCGATCCGCAACACCCAGGGTCAGGGTCTGATGCCTGACGGGACCACGCGGTTCTCCATGCTGGATGGCACACCGATCTACCACTACATGGGCTGTTCGACCTTCGCCAACCATACTGTCATGCCGGAAATAGCGCTGGCCAAGGTGCGCGATGACGCCCCTTTCGAGAAGATCTGCTACATTGGCTGCGGTGTGACCACCGGCATCGGTGCGGTCATCAATACCGCAGGGGTCGAGATCGGCTCGACCGCAGCGGTGTTTGGACTCGGTGGCATTGGACTGAACGTCATTCAGGGCCTGCGTATGGCGGGGGCTGACATGATCATCGGCGTCGATCTGAATGACGCCAAAGAGGACATGGCGCGCAAGTTCGGGATGACGCATTTCGTCAATCCCTCCAAGATCGAGGGCAGCGTGGTGCAGGAGATCGTGAATCTGACCAAACGCGGAAATGATCACATCGGCGGCGTGGACTATAGTTTCGACGCTACTGGCAATGTGAAGGTCATGCGCGACGCGTTGGAATGTTCGCATCGCGGCTGGGGCGTTTCGGTCATCATCGGGGTCGCACCTGCGGGGGCCGAGATTTCCACGCGGCCCTTCCAGTTGGTCACGGGGCGGGTCTGGAAAGGCACAGCCTTCGGCGGGGCCAAGGGCCGCACCGATGTGCCGAAATTCGTGAACTGGTACATGGATGGCAAGATCGAAATCGACCCGATGATCACGCACACCCTTACCCTTGATGAGATCAACACCGGCTTCGACCTGATGCATGCCGGGGAATCCATCCGCGCTGTCGTGGTCTATTAAGGGTGGCTGCAATGGAAATCATATCGGAAAATCGAGCCTTTGGCGGCGTGCAGGGGGTGTATCGCCATGCCTCTGCCGCCACGGGCGGTGATATGACCTTTGGGCTGTTCCTGCCGCCGCAGGCAGCGAAGAGCAAGGTGCCGGTGTTGTGGTACCTCTCGGGTCTCACATGCACGCATGAAAATGCGATGGTGAAGGCTGGCGCGCAGGCCCATGCCGCACAGAACGGGCTGGCGCTGATTTTCCCCGACACCTCGCCGCGCGGCGACGGGGTTGCGGATGATGATGCATTCGACATGGGGCAGGGCGCGGGCTTTTATGTCAACGCGACGCAGGCACCTTGGGCCCCGCACTTTCGTATGTGGGACTATGTGACCGAAGATCTGCCCGCGCTGGTCTTCGACCATTTCTCACTCGATGCGGCGCGGCAGGCGATTACCGGGCACTCCATGGGCGGCCATGGCGCACTGACGATGGCGATGGGCTGCGGCGATCGCTTCGCCTCGGCCTCGGCCTTCGCGCCGATCGCGCATCCGACGGGCAGCGACTGGGGGCGCAAGCAACTGGCTGGTTATCTGGGCGATGCCCCCGCCACATGGGCGCGCCATGATGCCAGCATCCAGATGCGCGAGACGGGGTTCAATGGTCCGGTGTTGGTTGATCAGGGCGGCGCAGATCAGTTCCTGGACCTGTTGATGCCCGAACGTTTGGCCGACGCGATGGCCGCGCGACGGCAGGCGGGCACGTTCCGCATGCAGCCGGGCTATGACCACAGCTATTTCTTCGTCGCCAGCTTCATGCGCGATCATGTGCAGTTCCATGCCGAAGCGCTGCGCGCGCGCTGACGCGCAATGCCGCTGCACGGGGGGCGCGCGCCCGTGCAGCGCGCGCCTCAGCTGCCCTGCCGCTTGGCGCGCAGCCGCTCAAAGAACTCCAGCCGCTTTTTCAAGTCCCGCTCGAACCCGCGTTCCAGCGGCAGGTAAAGCGCGGGGCGCTTCACCCCATCGGGGAAATAGTTCTGTCCGGAAAATCCATCCTCGGCATCATGGTCATAGGCATAGCCCGCGCCATAGCCCTGATCTTTCATCATGCCAGTGGGCGCATTCAGGATGTGCTTTGGCGGCATCGCGGATCCGGTTTTGCGGGCCAGCGCTTGCGCGGCCTTCCACGCCACATAGCCAGCGTTGGATTTCGGGGCCAGCGCCAGATAGATCACCGCCTGTGCCAGCGCCAGTTCCCCTTCGGGTGAGCCGAGGCGCTCATAGGTTTGCCATGCCTCCAGGCAGACGGCCTGTGCATTGGTGTCGGCCAGCCCGATATCCTCGACCGCCATGCGGGTCAGGCGGCGCGCCAGATAGCGCGGGTCTTCGCCCCCGGCAAACATCCGCGCCATCCAGTAAAGGGCGGCATCTGGGTCCGAGCCGCGCACCGATTTGTGCAGCGCCGAGATCAGGTTGTAATGCTCATCGCCGGATTTGTCGTATTTCGCCGCGCGACGCATCAACCGGGTAGCCAGACCGTCGGGGGTCATCGGGTCGCCCGCGGGCCAACCCATCACCTGTTCGATCAGGTTGAGAAGCGCGCGCCCGTCGCCATCTGCCATTTCCAGCAAGGCATCGCGGGCGGCTGCGGTCAGGGGCAGGGGGCGGCCCATATCCCCTTCGGCGCGCTGTGCCAGATGCTCCAGATCCGCCAGTTCCAGCCGGTGGAGCACGATCACCTGTGCACGGCTCAGAAGTGCGGCGTTTAGCTCGAATGAGGGATTCTCAGTCGTGGCGCCGACCAGCACGATAGTGCCGTCTTCCATATAGGGCAGAAATCCGTCCTGCTGCGATTTGTTGAAGCGGTGGATCTCATCCACAAACAGAAGCGTCCCTGTGCCATTGCCCTGCCGGTGGCGCGCCTGCTCAAACAGCTTCTTCAACTCGGCCACGCCGGTGAAGATCGCGCTGATCTGCACGAAATGCAGGTCGGTCAGGTCGGCCAGCAGGCGCGCGATGGTTGTCTTACCCACGCCTGGTGGCCCCCACAGGATCAGCGACGACAGCTGCCCCGCCGCCACCATCGCGCCCAGTGGGCCGGTGTCGGCCAGCACATGCGCCTGCCCGATGACATCTGTCAGCGCCTGCGGGCGCAGGCGGTCGGCCAGCGGACGCTGGGCAGAGGGTTTGGCCGCAGCGGCGGTAGCGGTGGAGTCGAACAGGTCTGCCATGCCGCGCACGCTACGCCGGTTCGGAGGGCGGTGAAAGGGGTCAGATGCGGAACCGCAGCGCCAGCTTGCGGCCTTCGCGCATCACCTCGACCAGCCAGTTGCGGGTGGGCTCCTGCGCGGCGCGCGCCACATCGGCGGTGTTGGAAACCCGGGTCGTGTTGATCTGCAAGATCAGGTCGCCCGCGCGCAGCCCCGCCCGCGCGGCCCAGTCCCGCGCGTCCGCGACAACGACGCCGCTGGAATCCAGTGGCAGGTTCATCTCGGTGATCACGCCTGGGTTGACCTGCGCGACCTGCAGTCCGCGCAGCGCCACCGGGGCTGTGATGCTGATCGCGTTGCGCGGGGGGGCTTCGGGCGGCGCGGCAAGGGCGACTTCGGCGCTCAGTGTCTCGCCGTCACGCAGATAGGTCAGTGCGGCGCGCGCGTCGATGCCCTGCACCGACAGGCGGAACATCATCTCGGGCGCTGTGTTGACGGGGGCGCCATCCACCGCCAGCACGATGTCGCCCGGCTGCATCCCGGCGGCGACCAGCGGGCTTTGGGGATGCATCTGCGAAATGGCGACACCGCGCGGGGCAGACAGCCCGAAAGCCTCGGCCAGTGTGGCATCGACCGCCTGCGCGCTGATCCCGGCCCAGGGGCGGGTGAACCGCTCCCGTCCGGCCTGCGCCTGCGCCACCACCTGCGCCACCAGGTTGGCCGGAATGGCAAAGCCGATCCCCACCGACCCGCCGCTTTGCGTGATTATCGCGGTGTTGATGCCCAAGAGATCGCCGTTCAAATCCACCAGCGCGCCGCCGGAGTTACCGGGGTTGATCGCGGCATCCGTCTGGATGAAATATCCCCGCCCGCTGCCCACGCCGATGCCCGACCGCGCCATTGCCGATACAATGCCGCCAGACACCGTCTGCCCCACGCCGAAAGGGTTGCCGATGGCCAGCACCAGATCGCCGACCTCGACACTGTCGGAATCGCGCAGGGCAAGGGTGGGCAGGCCCGTCGCGCCACGCATTTGCAGCACCGCCAGATCGCTTTCCTCATCCGACAAGATGATGTCGGCATCATATTCATGGCCGTCATTCAGAACCACCCGGATCTCATCCGCGCCGCCGACGACATGGAAGTTTGAGACGACAATACCTTCGGGCGACACGATCACACCCGAGCCAAGAGCATTCTGCGCGCGTGGACCGCTGCGGCCGAAATCTCGGAAGAGGTTGCCGAAAACGGGATCATCCGCGAACGGGTCGCGTCGTTCGGCGATCAGTCTGCGGGCATAGATGCTGACCACGGCAGGGGCGGCGGCCCGCACCACCGGCGCGAAGCTAAGCGTGACTTCCGTACGGTCCTGCGGCACGGCGCGCATCTGTGCCGAAGCTGCGGGCGGGGTGGTATTCCCCATCCCCCCCAGCCAAAGCCCGGCCAGCCCGGCGACAACCAACGCCCCAATCATCAGCCCGATGCGCATGTGATCTTGCCCCGTGTTTGCCGTTCTTCCGCTCAGGATAGGTGAGGACGCCGCTCAACTAAAGACATGACACGTGTTAAATCGGCGTTATCGACGCTGCGGAGCGCGGCGAACGGGAACCGCCTCGGTTCAATTCCCGGGCCACGGTAAAGTCGCCCGCCACGCCTGTGCTTGCCCGCGCAAATCGCGTGCACGGCCTAATGGATTTTGCCGCTTTCAGGCTTGACGCGCCGCAGCGTGTGGCCTATTGCACCCTTCGCTGGCGGTGTAGCTCAGTTGGTTAGAGCAGCGGAATCATAATCCGCGTGTCCGGGGTTCAAGTCCCTGCACCGCCACCATTTTTCCATTATTATAAGAAGTCGTCCGCCGCTGCTGTGCCCTAAGGCACCCAGAAACCGAAATCAGCGCCCCTGAAATCAGAGACGCCGCATGAAATCGGCGGACAACTACTTTGACAAACACCGCCCCCCGACAGGGTGCCGGGCGAGCGGTCCGCCAGATGCCCCAGCCCGACCCGGTCAAGCGCGCGCATCGCGCGTTCGTGCTGCGCGGACCGGCGCAGCTTCTGCATGCGCAGCGGGAACGACACGTTTTCCAATACGGTGAAATGCGGCCAGATCGCATAGTCCTGAAAGACCATGCCGATGCCCCGCTCTTCTGGGGCGCGCGACATTGTGGCACCATCGACGACCCGCTTGCCCGCGATATCCATTTGCCCCGCAGAGGCCTGCAGCAACCCCGCTGCGATGCGCAGCAACGTGGTTTTACCGCAGCCCGAAGGGCCGAGCAGCGCCACAACCTCGCCTGGGGCGAGGTCCAGATTGATACTGTCCAGCACGCGGCTATCCCCGAAGGTCTTCGAGATACCGCGCGCGGTCAGCGCGCCAGCGGTTGGGATAAGGTTCGCATTCTGTGCCATGGGCTGCGATATATGCCCGCCGTGTGACGGTGGTGTGACAATACCGCGCAATGCGTGAAAGGCCCGCGCTTCTTGCCCGTGCGCGTTGGGTGGATCAACAACCCTATGATGATGTCAGGCGGCCTGCGCTGGCCGGACACGGAAAAGCCGCGCGGAAACAACTTCCGCGCGGCTTATATTTCTGTCGGGGCAGGGCGGTCAGCCCTTCATACCATCCCAGAAGCTTTTGACCTTGGTGAAAAAGCTGCTGCCTTCGGGGTTGTTGTGTTCGCTCAGTTTCTCGAACTCTTCCAACAATTCCTTCTGGCGACCGGTCAGGTTGACCGGCGTTTCCACGGCCAATTCGATCATCATGTCGCCGGACCCGGCGCCGCGCAATGCGGGCATGCCCTTGCTGCGCAGCCGCATCTGCTTGCCGGTCTGGCTGCCTGCCGGAACCTTGACGCGCGACCGTCCGCCATCGATGGTTGGTACCTCAACCTCGCCGCCCAGGGCGGCACGGATCAGGCTGACGGGCACGCGACAATGCAGGTTTACGCCGTCGCGCTGAAAGATCGGATGCTCTGCAACCTCGATGAAAATATACAGGTCGCCGGTCGGTCCACCGCGCAAACCCGCTTCCCCCTCGCCCGAAAGGCGGATGCGGGTACCGGTCTCGACGCCCGCCGGGATGTTGACGGAAAGCGAGCGTTCCTTTTCTACCCGTCCCGCACCGCCGCAGGACTTGCACGGATTCTTGACGATCTGGCCGAGCCCGCCGCAGGTTGGACAAGTGCGTTCAACGGTAAAGAACCCCTGCTGCGCCCGGACCTTGCCCATGCCGGAACACGTGGGGCAGGTAACAGGCTCTGCGCCACCTTCTGCGCCGGTGCCGTTGCAGGCATCACAGCCCGAAAGAGTGGGCACGCGAATGGTGTTTTGCGTACCGTTGAACGCGTCTTCCAGCGTGATGCGCATGTTGTAGCGCAGGTCGGACCCGCGCGCCGAGCGTTGCCGCCCGCCGCCACGTCCGCCGCCGACGAAATCGCCAAACAGATCCTCGAACACATCCGAAAATGCGCTGGCGAAATCTGCATTCCCGCCTGGCCCGGGGCGCTGGCCACGCGGGCCACCGCCCATCCCGCCGTCGAATGCCGCATGGCCATAGCGGTCATAGGCGGCCTTGCGTTCGGGGTCTTTCAGGATGTCATGCGCCTCATTCACTTCCTTGAAGCGCGCCTCGGCATTTGGGTTGTCAGCATTGCGGTCGGGGTGAAATTCCTTGGCCTTCTGGCGGTAGGCTTTCTTGATCTCTTCCGGCGAGGCTCCGCGCGCCAACCCCAGCACATCATAGAAGTCTTTTTTTGCCATGTGACGGACCTCGATCTTACATAAGACGGACCGGCCTGAACAATGTCAGGCCGGTCTTCAGGCAGAAATGCCGATTACTTGCGTTTGTCGTCGCCGAGGTCTTCAAAATCGGCGTCCACGATGTCTTCGTCGACACCGCGCTGGCGGTCGCCGTCATCGTCGCCGCCATCAGACGCTTCGGCCTGCGCCTTGTAGATCGCCTCGCCCAGTTTCATCGAGGCTTCGGTCACGTTTTGAACGCCGGATTTGATCTTCGCCGCGTCCGACCCTTCGAGGGTTTCCTGCAAGGCCGAAATCGCCAGTTCGATCGCCTCGACCGTGGTCGGGTCAACCTTGTCTTTATGCTCTTCCAGTGCCTTCTCGGTCGAATGGATCAGCGATTCAGCCTGGTTCTTCGCCTCGACCAGTTCGCGACGCTGTTTGTCGGCGTCGGCATTTTCTTCGGCGTCACGCACCATTTTCTCGATATCAGAATCTGACAAACCGCCCGAGGCCTGAATGGTGATGTTCTGCTCCTTGCCGGTGCCCTTGTCCTTGGCAGACACGGACACGATCCCGTTGGCGTCGATGTCGAAGGTCACTTCGATCTGCGGCATCCCGCGCGGTGCGGGGGGGATGTCTTCCAGATTGAACTGGCCCAGCATCTTGTTGTCGGACGCCATTTCGCGTTCGCCTTGGAATACGCGGATCGTCACGGCGTTCTGATTGTCTTCCGCGGTGCTGAACACCTGGCTCTTTTTGGTCGGAATGGTGGTGTTGCGGTCGATCAGGCGCGTGAACACGCCGCCCAGGGTTTCAATCCCAAGGCTCAGCGGCGTCACGTCCAGCAGGACCACATCTTTTACGTCGCCTTGCAGGACCCCGGCCTGAATAGCCGCACCCAGCGCCACGACTTCATCGGGGTTCACCCCCTTGTGGGGTTCCTTGCCAAAGAACTTGGTAACTTCTTCCATCACCTTGGGCATCCGGGTCATCCCGCCGACCAGAACAACCTCGTCGATGTCGCCTTTGGACAGGCCAGCGTCTTTCAGTGCGGCCTCACAGGGTTTCATCGAGCGTTTGATCAGGTCGCCGACCAGGCTTTCCAGTTTGGCGCGGGTCAGTTTCATTACCATGTGCAGCGGCTGGCCGCTGTTCTTGTCCATGCTGATGAACGGTTGGTTGATTTCGGTTTGCTGGCTGGAGGACAGTTCGATCTTGGCTTTCTCGGCGGCTTCCTTCAGCCGTTGCAGCGCCATCTTGTCCTTCGTCAGGTCGACACCGTTTTCCTTTTTGAACTCATCTGCCAAGTAGTTGACGATGCGCATGTCAAAATCTTCGCCACCAAGGAAGGTGTCGCCGTTGGTCGATTTGACCTCGAACAGGCCGTCGTCGATTTCCAGGATGGTGATGTCGAACGTCCCGCCGCCAAGGTCATAGACCGCGATGGTTTTCGCCTCTTTCTTGTCGAGGCCGTAGGCCAGCGCGGCAGCCGTCGGTTCGTTGATGATGCGCAGCACTTCCAGCCCGGCGATCTTGCCCGCGTCTTTCGTGGCCTGACGCTGGGCGTCGTTGAAATAGGCGGGAACCGTGATGACGGCCTGCGTCACATCTTCGCCAAGGTAGCTTTCAGCGGTTTCCTTCATCTTTTGCAGGATGAAAGCCGAGATCTGGCTGGGCGAGTATTTTTCGCCGCGCACCTGAACCCAAGCGTCGCCGTTGCCGCCGTTCACAACGTCATAGGGGGTGTTTTTCTTGTCTTTCGCCAGATCAGAATCGTCAAACCGGCGGCCGATCAGACGCTTCACGGCGAATACCGTATTCGTCGGGTTGGTCACGGCTTGCCGCTTTGCGGGCTGGCCCACCAGACGTTCGGATTCGGTGAAGCCAACGATCGACGGCGTGGTACGCGCGCCCTCGGCGTTTTCAATCACGCGGGGCTGTGCGCCGTCCATGATGGCGATGCAGGAGTTTGTGGTCCCAAGGTCGATTCCGATAACTTTGCCCATAGTAGCATCCTCTGACTTAAGCGATGTTTAGGCGGGGCAGTCCTGTCAGGCCCCGGCCCGCCAATTGGTGATTTCAGGAAGTATCGCGCTGCTTCCTGTTTCACGGGGTATATAGGTGGGGGGTCCGGACCCTGCAAGCGTCACAGGTTTGTGAAATTCGGGGTTTGTCCGGAAAATTTGTCAAAACGGCCGCTATCTTGCCAGATATGGCGGTGGCGCGGCACACATTTACGGGAAGATCAGCACGGGTACCTGACAACTGCGCATCAACTCCATCGTGGTCGAGCCGATGAACAACTGCCGCAGCCGCGAACTGCCGCTTTTGCCCAGCACCAGCATGTCGACGTCCAGATCCTTGACCGCCTTGGTGATTGTGGCCTCGGCCTCACCTGCCATCAGGTGTTCGGCCACCTCGAACCCCGATTGCCGCAGCCCTTTGGCCGCTGCCGTCAGTTGGTCGCGCACACCGGGCGTAGGGGAACCTACGGCCAGAATATGCGCCTCCATTCCCCTCAGGACAGAGCCTTCGCGCATCCGCTCTACCGCGCGCCCCATCGCCGGAGAGCCGTCGAAAGCCAGCAAGAAGCGCTTCATCGGCCGGAACGCGCGCGCGCTGACCAGCACCGGCCGGTTCGACGTGCGCACCGCCCGGTCAAGGTTGGAGCCCAGGTGCTGGGCCGCGAAATCTGCGCCCTCACCGCGTTTGCCAAGGATCAGGAACCGGGTCTCGGCCTCCAGATCGGTGATCGCGCCGATCAGATCGCCGTTGCGCAGTTTGGTGCTCACCGCGATATCAGCTTGGCTGTGCATCCGCGCAGCCGCGTCATTCAGAAGCGCGCGCCCGCGTTCGCGGCCCAGCGTGGCACGTTCCTCGTCCAGCTTCGCCAGCTTTTCCAGCAGTGCGGTGCGTGCGCCCAGCTTCAGGCTGCCGCTCAGGTCGGTGGGTTGGCTGGACACCTCGTTCCGTCGGCCCAGCACATGCACCAGCGAGATCGGCATGTTCAACTGCTTGGCAGCCCAGACAGCATAATCGCACACACTTTCCGCATATGCAGATCCGTCGATGAAGACTGTGATCTTGTCCATTATGTCCCCCTTCAGTGGGCTTGCAGTTTGTCCATCGCGCCCGGTTTGTCGTGGAGGGCCAGCTTGTCGACAATGGTTTCCGACGCCTCGTTCATGCCGACCAGTTCAACCTTGGTCCCTTCGCGGCGGAACTTCAACACAACCATGTCCACGGCCGCGACGCTGGAAATATCCCAGATATGCGCGGCGGATACGTCGATGATGACTTCATCCAGCGATTCCCTGAAATCAAAGGCCTTGTTGAAATCCTCGACCGAGGCATAGAACAACTGCCCCTCGACCACATAACGGCGCGCGCGCCCGTCTTTGTCCGACACCGAGGTGACGCGGAAAATCTGCGAGATCTTGGACGCAAAGAACACCCCCGACAGCAGAACGCCCGCAGCCACGCCGATGGCCAGGTTATGCGTCAGCACCACCAGCACGACCGTGACCAGCATCACGATACTGGACGACTTCGGATGTGTGCGCAGGTTCTTGATGGAGGACCAAGAAAATGTGCCGATGGAGACCATGATCATCACCGCAACCAGGGCAGCCATCGGCACCGCCGTCACGACATCGCTGACCAGCAAGATCATCGCCAGCAAGCCAACCCCCGCGGTCAGGCAAGACAGCCGCGCCCGCCCCCCGGATTTGACGTTGATGATCGACTGACCGATCATCGCGCAACCCGCCATGCCACCGATGAAGCCGGTGGCGGTGTTGGCGATGCCCTGACCGATGCACTCGCGGTTCTTGTCGCTGGGCGTGTCCGTCAGATCGTCCACAATGGTTGCCGTCATCAGGCTTTCCAGCAGGCCCACGGCGGCCACGGCCAGCGAATAGGGCAGGATGATCATGAAGGTCTCGAACGTCAGCGGGATCTGCGGGATCAGGAACACCGGCAGCGTGTCGGGCAGCGCGCCCATGTCGCCCACGGTGCGCACGTCCCAGCCGGTGAACCAGACCAACACTGTCAGCACGGCAATCGCCACCAGTGGTGCAGGCACGACATTCGTCAACATTGGCAGGCCGTAGATGATGGCCAGCCCCGCCGCGACCAGCGCATAGGTCAGCATGGGCACGCCGATCAGTTCAGGCAGCTGCGCCATGAAGATCAGGATGGCCAGCGCGTTTACAAAACCCGTGATGACCGAGCGCGAGACGAAGCGCATCACGAAGGCCAGTTTGAACACCCCCGCGACGATCTGGATCAGCCCCGCCAGCACAGTCGCGGCCAGCAGGTACTGCAAGCCGTAGTCGCGCACCAGGGTGACCATCAGCACCGCCGTGGCCGCCGTCGCCGCCGAGATCATGCCAGGCCGTCCGCCGACAATCGCCGTCAGCACCGCGATCGAGAACGAGGCATAAAGTCCCACCTTTGGATCAACGCCTGCTATGATCGAAAAGGCAATTGCCTCGGGGATGAGGGCTAGTGCCACGACGATGCCCGCCAGGATTTCCGCCTTTGGATTGCCAATCCAATTGCGCCGCGTTTCTTCTGAAAGGGTCATGTGTGTGTCCCGAAACTGATTGGCCGGGGGATAGGCGCCCGGAAAAGCCACCGGCCAAGGCCAGTCCTGTTCGCGCGGGTCTTCTGCGGTGCAGGGCCCTTTTAGTCAACCCGCCGGGGCAGTTTAAGGCAGGCAAACCCATCGGCAGTGTGACCAGCGCCGGGAAATAGGTCTTCTTTGTCTGTTTTGCGCGTCTCGGCGTCTCAGGATCAGGATTGCCTGCCGACCGCGCATGCCAAACAATCCCAGCTCTGGGTGGACACCAGCCGCACATCGCAAAAACAACCGACAATGCACGGTGCACCGCGCGATGCTAGCCAACATGCGCGGTGAAGCGTCGCCGCGCCGCGCACTTGTGCCTAATCGAGTTCGCGCGCCTCATCCACCAGCATGATGGGGATACCGTTGCGGATGGGGAAGGCCAGATGCGCAGCCTTCGACACCAGTTCCTGTCGCGCCGCGTCATACGATAAACGGCCTTGGGTCACCGGGCAGACCAGTGCCTCCAGCATCGGGGCATCAAAGCCAGGGGCGGACGACGGTGTGTTTTCCCCAAGGTCGGTCAACCCGTCCATCATGCGGTCGGTCATTGCATCATATCCTCATCCCCGCCGCGCAGGGCGAATTCCATCAAGGTGACCAGCGTCTCGCGCCGTGTAGAAAGCGACGGGGCCTCCAACAGGGCCTGCTTGTCCTCGGCGTCGAAGGGGCAAAGCATGGACAGCGAGTTTATCAGCAGCTCATCTTCGGCGTCTTTCAGACTGTCCCAGTCGGTCGAAAGCTCCAGAGCGGTGAAATACCGCGAAAGCAGGTCTAGGAACCAGTCGCGCTTGAACCCGGGGTCGCTTTCGTCATTGCCCAGATCCCGCTCGAACCCGGCCCACGAGATTTCGGCCCGCCGGTAGGGGGTGAAGCCGCTGACCTCGGCCTTCGCCCGGAACCGGCTGGTACCGGTCAGGGTAATCATGTAGCGCCCGTCCTCGGTTTCGGAAAACGCCGTCAGGCGGCCCGCGCAGCCGATGGACTGCAACCGCTTCTCCTGCCCGTCGGGCACCTCACGCTGCTGGATCATGCCGATCAGCCGGTGCGGCGTTTTCATGCAATCCTCGATCATCGCCAGATAGCGTGGCTCGAAGATATGCAGCGGCAACCGAGCGCGCGGCAAAAGCAGCGCGCCGGTCAGGGGAAACACGGGGATCGTTTCCGGAAGGTCTTTGATTTTTGCCATGCCCCAGACCTAGCCCGTAAATGTCATCATGCAAATATCATCGAGCTTAATTTCCGCCGTCCACGGGTACCAATGGGGTCGCCCGGTTTCAGCGCATCGAAGATGGTAAACAGCTGTGTCTTGGCCGCGCCCTCGTTCCATTCCCGGTCGCGGCGGAACAACTCCAGCAGTTGTTCCACGGCGCCTTCGACATCGCCGTTGGCATAGAGCGCCTGCGCCAGATCGAACCGCGCCTGATGGTCGGCAGGGTCGGCATCGACGGCGGCGCGCAAGTCGTCCACCGGGCCTGCGTCTGCGGCCTGCCGGGCGAGTGCCAGTTGGGCGCGGGCTGCGTCTACCTCTGCGGCCTTGGCGATTTCTGGGGGGGCATTGGCGATCAGCGCGTCGGCCTGATCCAGTTCGCCCATGGCAATGTAGCTGCGCGCAATGCCGCTGAAGGCGCCTGCGTTATGTGGCTCTTCGCTCAGGATGGCGGCGAAGGTCTGGGCGGCATCGGCGGCAGTACCGTCGGTCAGCATTTCCTCGGCGGCTGCCATCGCTTCGGCCAGCCCGCCGTCCCCGGCAAGGGCGGCCGCCTTGTCCACGAAGGCCTTGATCTCGCTGGCAGCAAGGGCACCCTGAAAACCATCGACCGGCTGGCCTTGCCAAAAGGCATAGACCGTGGGGATCGACTGCACGCGCAGCTGCGTCGCGATCTGCTGGTTCTGATCGACGTTGATCTTGACCATCCGTACCTTGCCATTGGCGGCGGTCACTGCCGCCTCCAACGCTGGGCCCAGCGTCTTACAGGGGCCGCACCAGGGGGCCCAGAAATCCACGATCACCGGTACTTCGCGGCTGGCTTCCACCACGGTTTGCATGAAATCCTGTTCTGATCCCTCAGAGATCAGGTTTTTCGCGGCGGCTGTGCCCGCGCCCAGTTCAAGCATTTTGTGTTCCTCTGAAAAAGTGTCTCGCCATATATGTGTGCGCCCCCGGTCTGCGCCAAGGGTGTGGTTCCGTGCTTAAAGATCAAACGTGGCAAATACCGGCGCATGGTCCGAGGGCTGGGTCCAGCCCCGCGCGCCTCGCATAATGCGCGAGGCATGCGCCGACCCGGCAATGTCGCCGCTGGCCCAGATATGGTCCAGCCGGCGCCCCTTGTCCGCCGCGTCCCAATCGGGCGAGCGGTAGGACCACCAGCTATAGAGCGGCCCTTGCGGTATGTCGGCGCGTGTCACATCGACCCAGCCGCCGGCCTCCTGAGCATCGCTCAGGTGCGCGACCTCTACCGGGGTGTGGCTGACGACCTTCAGCAGTTGCTTGTGGTTCCATACGTCATCTTCGCGCGGGGCGATGTTCAGATCCCCCACCAGAATGGCGCGCCCGGGACGATCCTCGCGGAAATGGTCGCGCATTTCGGTCAGGAAATCCAGCTTATGGCCGAACTTGTCATTGATCTCGCGGTCCGGCACATCGCCGCCGGCCGGGACATAGCAGTTGTGGATGACGGTGCCATCCTCCAGCCGGGCGGCGACATGGCGCGCATCGCCCCGGCCCACCCAGTCGACATGCCCCGCATCCGCCAACGGCAGGCGTGACAAGATTGCCACGCCATTATAGCCCTTTTGTCCGCGCGCCACCATGTGCCCGTAACCCAGCGCGGCAAAGTCCTCCAACGGGATCTTGTCGACGGGGCTTTTGCATTCCTGAAGGCACAGGATGTCCGGGGCCTCCTCTTGCAGCAACTTCTGCACCAGCCCGGTGCGAAGCCGGACCGAGTTGATGTTCCATGTTGCCAGTGTAAAGCCCATACTGTCCCCCGGGTCGGTTGCCTGCCCTCGGCAAAACATATTTCGCGCGGAAAGAACAGGGGCGGACGAACCGGGGGCCAGAAGAACCGCCCGGTTTCAGACACAAAAGGCGAAACATCACGAAGCGTCCCATCCCCGCCGGGGGGGGCGTATTGCGCATGCACGGGCGGCGGGCGCGTCCACGCATGGTCGGTGGGGGCTTGACGTCGGAGCCGCGTCGCCCGCCGCTACTGTGCCGCGTCTTGGGTGGCGGCGGGTGACGCAACGGACGCGCCCGCCTGGGCGCTGGATCGCCCGGCCGCTGGTGCTGCGGGCTGGGCCACGACCCCCCCGGCGGTTGGCGGCAGGTGGGGCACGCCCTAGGCGGGCGGCTCGACGGCGGCAGGACGCTGCGCCAGCCTGACCTTACTGCGTCGCGCATTCTCGGAGCCAGCCTCGGGCGCGGTTGGGCGCGCGGTTGGGGGCGCGGTTGGGGTGGCCGGTTCGGGGGCGCTGTCCGTCGCGCTGGTCAGGGCGACGGCGGCGGCGGCCCCGGCAATGACGCTGATGCCATCTGCGGCGGTTGTCGGGCGCAGGCTGCACGTCATGCGCCGGATGGTTTCATTGCGGAAGTAATCCCAAACGCCCCGCCGCTGATCGTCGGGCAGCGTCAGCCAAGGCGACCATGCGACATCAAACCCCAGCGCCTGCGCCATGCGGTTCAGCGCGCCCACGCTGGGCGTCCCCACAATCGCAGTGGTCTGCCCGTCCACCTGAGGAGCGGCATTGAGGCTTTTGTCCGTCTTCTCATACGCCACATGGATGAACGGGTTTTCCGTGCGCACGAACTCTCCGTCGATGATGACCAGACGGGGCTGCAATGCGCGGACCTGGCGAAGGATGCGGAAATGATCCATCACATGATACATGATCCCATACAGCGCGACCACATCATAGGTGGCGCCTGACGCTACCAGCCGGTCCAGGTGGTCGAACAGGTCCTCGGTTGTGAGCGAGACGTTGGCCTTGAACGGCGTATCGGGGAAGTCGTCAAACTGTGCCACCGTTTCGGCCCGCGCCTCGACCCCATGGACCGATGTCGCCCCGGCGCCGGCCAGCGCATAGCTCCACCTGCCGTCATGCGCGGCAATGTCCAGAACGCGCGCGCCTTGCAGGTCGGCGGCATAGGGCGTGACCAGAAAGTCATGGCGCCGGTTCATCCGTGCGACGGCGCGGTCGTCATAATGCTCCCGACCGCTGAGAAAGTTGAAAAATGCCATGCCGTCTCTCCCAGAAAGCGCGCCAAGACGCCCCAAGGTATGGTATAATGGCTAACTCAGGGTAAAGGCAATTTCCGCCGGGGCAACAGCCTTTTTCCCCAGCCGCAACAGTGGGGCCGACCCGCCGCAGGCCCCACCATGCACACTCAATTCGGTTTTCTCCCGCCCCTTCAGGACACCAGCTTGTAGCCGCCCGACTCCGTGACCAGAAGCTGCGCATTCGACGGGTCAGGCTCGATCTTCTGGCGGAGACGGTAGATATGGGTTTCCAGCGTATGCGTGGTCACCCCTGCATTATACCCCCAAACCTCGTGCAAGAGCACGTCGCGCGCGACAACACCATCAGGCGCGCGATACAGGAACTTCAGGATGTTGGTCTCTTTCTCGGTCAGGCGGATCTTGCGGTCCGTCTCATCGACCAAAAGCTTCATCGCCGGTTTGAACTGATACGGCCCTAGTTGGAAAATCGCGTTTTCGGATTGTTCATGCTGGCGCAGTTGGGCGCGGATGCGCGCCAGCAGGACCGGAAACTTGAACGGCTTGGTCACATAATCATTGGCGCCCGCGTCCAGACCCAAGATGGTATCGGCATCGGAATCATGCCCGGTCAGCATCAGGATGGGACACTTGACCCCCGCCTTTCGCAGACGTTTGCACAGCTCACGTCCGTCGGTGTCGGGCAGGCCTACATCCAAGATCGCCAGGTCGAACTGGCCCGCCTTGATCTGCTCCATCGCCTCGGCGCCGTTTGCGGCCTCGAACACATCGAAATCTTCGGTGGTGACCAGTTGCTCGGACAGCGCTTCGCGCAGATCGTCATCGTCATCGACCAGAAGTATCTTGTTCACTTTCGCCATGGTAAATTCCTCTTGCTACTGGCTCACAGATGCGTGCGCGGGGTAGGACCTGCAAGAATTGCAACAAAGGTCTCACGCGGACGTGTCGCAGGGCGGTGGATTGTTTCAATTCCGTCGCAGGGGCGGTACATAAGCTGGACAAACAAGGTGCCGACGCATGACCCTGACCCCTTCCCCCGTTGAGCAACTGAACCGCGCCCGCGCCGATCTTCGGTTGGGCGTGCCGATTGTCCTGACCGGAGGCGCCGGGGGCGAAGCCCAAGCCCAAGCCCAAGCCATTATCTGCATCGCGGCAGAGCTTCTGACTGCCACGCGCCTGCAAGATCTGCGTGATCTGGGCGGCGAAGTCGTGCTGGCGATCACCGCGCACCGGGCGACGACGCTGAAGGCGCGGCCCTATGATGGCGATCTGGCGCGGGTGGCGCTGCCCCGGGACGCCGGACCTGATTGGGTGCGCGCGCTGGCCGATCCTGCCGATGACCTGCGCTATCCGATGAAGGGGCCGCTGGTTTCCGTGCGGACTGGCCGCGCCGATCTGCACCGCGCTGCGCTGGCGCTGGCGAAATCCGCGCAGGTGCTGCCCGCAGTGGTGGCCGTCACGGTATCCGACGGTGGCGCGCTGGCGCTGCGCCATGGGCTGACGCTGTTGCGCGGGGCGGATGCGCTGTCCGACAGCCTGCGCTCGGCGCCGCTGCACCCGGTCATCAGCGCGCGCCTGCCCATGGCCGCCTCGGCCGCCGGGCGGGTGCATATCTTCCGCCCCGATGATGGCGGGGTGGAGCATTATGCCATCGAGATCGGGCAACCCGACCGCGCCGCGCCGGTGCTGGCGCGCCTCCATTCGGCCTGTTTCACCGGCGATGTGCTGGGCAGCCTGAAATGCGATTGCGGCCCGCAGCTGCACGCCGCCCTGTCCCAGATGGGCGCAGCAGGGGCGGGGGTGCTTTTGTACCTCAACCAGGAGGGACGGGGCATCGGCCTTGCCAACAAGATGCGCGCCTATTCGCTGCAAGATCAGGGGTTTGACACCGTGGAGGCCAACCACCGTCTGGGGTTTGAGGATGATGAGCGGGATTTCCGCATCGGCGCGGCAATCTTGCTGCGCATGGGGTTCAGCGCGGTGCGCCTTCTGACCAACAATCCCGCCAAGGTTGCCATGCTGGACGGCGCAGGCGTGCGCGTGGTCGAAAGCGTGCCGCTGCGGGTAGGCGCGACCGATCAGAACCGCGCCTATCTGGCGACCAAGGCGGCCAAATCGGGGCATCTGCTGTGAAGGGCCGGATGTCTGCGCGCTTCGGAGACCTTGTGGTGACGCCCGCGGGCGCGTCGTTCCGGGGGCGTCATTTCCCCTGCGCCACTGGGCGGGGCGGGTTCGTCACGGCCAAGCGCGAGGGGGATGGCGCGACGCCCATCGGCGTACACGGCTTTGTCGGGCTGCTCTACCGGCCAGATCGGGTGGCGCGCGCCGATTTGCCGGACTGGGCGCTGCCCATCGGGCCGCGCGACCTATGGTCGGATGATCCACGGGATGAGGATTACAACCTGATGGTCCGTGCGCCCTATGCGCCCCGCCATGAGAAATTGCGCCGCCCCGATCCGCTCTATGACATCGTGCTTCTGACGAATTACAACTGGCCGTATGCGGAACGCGGGCGGGGGTCGGCGATCTTCGTGCATCTGTGGCGTGGGCCACGCTATCCGACGGCGGGCTGCGTGGCCTTCCGCCGCGACGATCTTCTATGGATCGCCAACCGTATTGGCTATCGGACGCGGTTGATCGTCCGGGGTTGATTGCTCCCTGCAGATTGCCGCATGCGTATGGTCTGCGCAGGGGTGGCGCTGGCCGCGTTACCGGGGGGCTGGCCGTGCCATGGGAGCAACCGCGCGCGCAGGCACCAGCGCGGGCAGGGGCATCGGCACCACGCCCGCGCCCGCAGGCGGCGTGGTCATGGGCATCGGGACGGCTTCCAGCGGATAGACCGGCATCGCCGTCGGGGCTGGCCCCGTTACTGGCCCCATCACTGCCCCAGGCACTGGGACAGGCAGCGCCATCGGCGGGTGGTCCTTGTCGATCTCGGGCACCGGGCGCGCCGCGAAGACCTCGATGGGCGTGCCGTTACGGACCATGGCGTAGATATCTTCCATCTCGCGGTCAGAGACGGCGATGCAGCCGTCGGTCCAGTCGCCACGCGCGCGCTGGAACCTGGGGCCCCACCCGTGGATGAAGATGTCGCCGCCTGCATCCACGCCGCGCTCGGCGGCCTGCGCCAGATCGGCCGCGTTCGGGTAGGACATGCCGATGGAAAGGTGAAACGCGCTTTCGGGATTGCGCCGGTCGATGACATAGCGGCCCTCGGGCGTGCGTCCGTCACCGCGGGTGGTCTTGTGCCCGATCGGATCGCGGCCCAGCCCGACGCGGAAGCTGCGCAGTACACGGTCATGATGCATCAGCTCCATCTGACGCTCGGCCTTGTAGATGCGGATTTCCGTCACTTCGGGACCGTCGTAGGTACGGAACCTGGACTGGCTGCAAGACGCCAGCGCGCCCATGAGCCCGAACATCAGAATAACACGCCAGAATTGCATGACTGCCCCTTATTTTTGGGCCGTTATGCCGGAACTGCGCCGCAAAACCTAGCGGTTATCGTGCTCACTCGCGGCTTTGTCAGCGGCATTCAGCCGCGCCTCGATGGCGCGCAGGCGCACCAGAACTTCATCGCGGTACTCATCGGTCTTGGCGTTGGATTCCGCCATATGCGCATCTTGCATCGAGTTCACGATGAGGCCGACCAGCAGGTTGACCACTGCGAAAGTGGTCACCATGATGAAAGGCACGAAGAACGCCCATGCGTAGGGGTATTGCTCCATCACCGGGCGCACGATGCCCATGGACCACGATTCCAGCGTCATGATCTGGAACAGCGTATAGCCCGAATTACCAAGATCGCCGAACCATTGTGGGAAACTGCTGGAAAACAGCTTCGTCGCCATGACAGCGCCGATGTAGAACAGCATCCCCATCAGCAAGAACACCGACCCCATGCCGGGCAGCGCCTTGATGAAGCCTTCGACCACGCGCCGCAGGCTTTGGCTGACCGAGATGACGCGCAACAGCCGCAGGATGCGCAGCGCCCGCAAGACGCTGAAGGTCTGGGCACCCGGCACAAGTGAGATGCCGACGATCAGAAAGTCGAAGTTGTTCCTGCCGTTGCGGAAGAAACTCAGCCTTTGGGCATAGAATTTCAGCGCCAGTTCAGCGACGAAAATCGCCAGACAGGCGGTGTCCAGCGCGATGATCAGCGGGCCGATGCTTTCCATCAACGGGCGGGAGGTTTCCATGCCCAGCAAAACAGCGTTGAAAACAATCACAGCAATAATGCCATTGCGCACCCAGGACAGGTTCAGAAAGGCGGCAACTCTGTCGCGGCTGGTCATCGGGGGCCTTTATCGGTTGGAGGTCAGTTACGCGGCATATGGGGCTTGGTGAACCTTGCCGCAAGTTCGACATGCGGCGACCAGCGGAATTGATCGACGACCTGCACCCAGTTGAGCACATAGCCGCCATCGATCAATATCTTCGCATCGCGCGCGAACGTGACGGGGTTGCACGACAGGGCGGCGATGACGGGCATGTCCGACTGGGCAAGCTCGGACACCTGTGCCTCGGCCCCGGCGCGGGGCGGGTCGATGACCACGGCATCATAGCCTTTGAACTCGGGCGGCAGCAGGGGGCGCCGGAACAGGTCGCGTGCCTGGGTGGTCACGCGGCGCAGGTGCGGCGCCTGCCGCCAGCCGGTGTCCAGGGCGGCCAGCATGGGTGCTTCGCCCTCGACCGCCAGAACCTCGGCCGTTTCGGCCAGTGGCAACGTAAAGGTGCCGCTGCCCGCAAACAGGTCCACCACCCGGCGTGAATCGCCCACTGCGTCGCGCACAGCGGCCAGTAGCGCGCCTTCGCCCTGCGGGGTGGCTTGCAGGAAGGCCCCCGGTGGCGGGGCGACATGGGCGCGGCCAAAGGGTTGCGTTGGGGGGGCAGCCTGCGCCACGATTTCGGCGTCCCAGGCCAGTCGCGCCACGGGATTGGCCCCCGCCCAGGCGCCCAGTTCGGCACGCAAGGCGTCATCCAGCGGCTTGCCGCCGGTCACCGCGATGTCCAGCCCTGCAGCGGCATGCGTCACGGTCAACGCGATCTCGCCCTTGCGTGAGGCAAAGCGTGCGGTCAGATCCTCCAGCAATGGAAAGGCAGCCGTCAGCGCAGGATCCAGCAGGTGACAGTCCGGCACGGCGGTCATGGTGCCCGAGGCGCGGCCGTGAAACCCGACCAGCGCGCCGGATTTCAGCCGTCGCCCCGCCAATGTCGCACGTCGCCGACTATAGGGCGGCGAGGTATGGATGGCGCGGAACGGCGCATCCAGCCCCTGCGCGGTCAGGGCGCGACGCACCACATCCACCTTCCACGCGGCCACGAAAGGGTCGCTGGCGTGCTGCAACGCGCAGCCGCCGCAGGATTTGTAATGCCGACAAGGCGCGCTGACCCGGTCCGCCGAGGGCGTGACGATGCGCGGCGCTGCCATGCGGCTTTCCGTGACCTCGCCCTCGATCACCTCACCGGGCAGGGTGCGCGCGGCAAAGATGCCCTCGCCGGCCACATTGGCGATGCCGTCGCCCAGATGGCCCAGCCGTTCGATGGTTATGATCACTCTGCCGCCTCTTTCACGTCGATGAACCCGCCCGATTGCCGGGTCCAATAGCGGGCATACCGCCCGTTCGCTTCCAGCAATTCGCTATGGGTGCCCTGTTCGACAATGCGCCCCGCGTCAAGCACGATGATGCGATCCATCTCGGATATGGTGGAAAGGCGGTGCGCGATGGCCAGCACCGTCTTGCCGCGCATCAGCGGCCCCAGGGCGGATTGCACGGCGGCCTCCACCTCACTGTCGAGCGCGCTCGTCGCCTCATCCAGCACCAGGACGGGGGCGTCTTTCAGAAACGCCCGGGCCAGCGCGATGCGCTGCCGCTGCCCGCCGGACAACCGCACACCGCGTTCACCCAGATGCGCCTCGTATCCCTTGCGGCCGCTGTGATCTTCCAGATCGCCAATGAATTCATGGGCTTCGGCGGCGCGGGCTGCGGCGATGACGTCATCCATCGTGGCATCAGGCTTGCCATAGCGGATGTTGTCGAGGGCCGAGCGGTTGAACATTGCGGTCTCTTGCGTGACCATGGCAATGTTGCGCCGCAGGGATTCCTGCGTCAGGCCGCGCAGGTCTTGCCCGTCGATGGTGACGCGACCGCCCTCGGTATCATAAAGCCGCAGCAGCAGCGCCACGAAGGTGGATTTCCCCGCGCCCGAGGCGCCAACGATGCCGATCTTCTCGCCCGGTTTGATGTGCAAACTGATCTTGTCGATCCCGCCCGCGTTGCGGCCATAGGCGAAGCTGACGTCTTCAAACCGGATATCGCCCTGCGCGCGGCCCAGTTCACGGGCGTCCACCGCGTCGGTCAGGCTGTGGGGCGGGGTCAGGGTCTTGATGCCGTCCTCGACCTCGCCCAGGTTGGCATAGATCGACATCAGCACGAAGCTGACCCATCCGGTCATCTGCGCGATGCGGATCGACACTGCGCCCGCCGCTGCGATGTCGCCCGCGCTGGCCGTGCCGCGCGACCACAAGATCAGCGTGCCGCCGATCAGCAGCACCGGCAAGATCCCTGCGACGGCCATCAGCGACAGGCGGAACCATGCCTGAACCGTGCCAAATTCAATGGCCCGGCCGCGAAAGGTGGCCATGGCATTGAGGGCGGCGCGATCTTCGAAACGGTCATGGGCGAACAGCTTCACCGTCTTGATATTCGTCATGGTATCAACGACTTGCCCCGTCACCATCGCCCGGGCGCTGGCCTGTGCGGCGGCGCGTTTGCGCACCGCAGGCAGGAAGAGACGGATGAGCGAGAGGTACCCCACCAGCCATACCGCCAGCGACGCCGCGACCCACGGGTTGATGCTGAGCAACAGCACCACCGACCCGACCAGAGACGCCCCCGCGAAGGCCACGGTATTGATGAATTCGCTGGCCACATCGGTCACGGCCCGGGCGGTTTGCATCTGTTTCTGTGCGATCCGGCCTGAAAAGTCGTTGTCAAAGAAGGTCACCGGCTGGCCCAGTGTCCAGCGGTTGATGCGCGACAGCACAAGCGGGGTCACATTGGGACCCACGACGATGTTGTTCGCCGCCGCCGCCAGCCCGAAAGACAGCGGGCGCAATGCCACGAAGAATACCGCAAATCCCAGCAATATCAGCCAGTTATCTGAAAAGAACTGCCCGGGCCCTGATGCCAGTGCCGCGTCGATCACTTGCCCCAGCACCACGGCGGACAAAACCTCCAAAACGCCTGCCAGCGCCGACAGGATGGCGGCCGCGACCAGCACCGGCCATGACCCGCGCAGGGCCCAGGCAATGAAGCCCCACAGCTTGCGCGGCGGAGGGCCTGCGGCGGGTTGGAAAGCGTCGATCAGGTTTGAGATATGCATGGTCAGGCATCCTTGGGGCAGGTCCGCGCCACGATCCGGAAAGACGATTCGGCAAGACGATTATGGGCGTCCCGAATCGCGATTTTCCGGGTATGGAAAGCGTATGGCTTTGGTATGGATTTAGTACATACGCCGAGGCATGACACCCCGAAGGCCGCCATCAGAGGTATTTAACTGATTAACAGATAGATGACACCCAGTGCGATGGTGCCGCCCATCACATAGTTGAAACCCCGCAACCGCGCGGGCGAAGACAGCCAGCGCCGCATCGCATGGCCCGCAAAAAGCCAGCCAAGCGCCGAGGTGATCGCCGAGAGGATGAAGGCGAAGGTCACGATCATGGCGGTCAGATAGGGCGCGTCGGCGCGCACGAATTGCGCCGACAGGGCCACGGCCATCACCCAGCCCTTGGGGTTGATCCACTGAAACGCTGCGGCCTGCACGAAGGTGAAGGGGGTGGGTGCCTTCTCCGCCTTGGCCACCCGGTCGGCGGTGGCGATTTTCCATGCGACCCAAAGCAAAAGCGCTGCGCCGCCATAGCGCAGGATTTCGCGCAGCAGCAGGGATTGCTGAAACGCCTCGCCCAGGAACAGCGCGACGATGAAAACCATCAAGGGAAAGCCGATGACAATGCCCATCACCAGCGGCAGCGAGGCGCGGATGCCAAAGTTCACGCCCGAGGCCGCAAGGATCGCGTTGTTCGGCCCCGGGGTCCAGGCCGAGACCATGGCGAGCGTCAGGAGCGTCAGGAAAGTGTCGATGGGCATGGCAGGCCTTTGGGGGAATAGGTGTGTATCGCTGACCTTTTATCGAAGGGGTCAGGGGGCGTGTCAAGGGCTGCGGCGCGGCGGGATTGTGCCATGAACGCGACGCGCTGGAATTCGGGTGCCTTGCTGGGTGCTGAAAACGCCCGGCAATCAAGGTCGGGCGCCCGCGGTCTGGGGAAGTGTTCTTTGCGCGCGCGCCGAAGCCGGGGGTGCGCGTTGTGCTTTTCATATTGCGGTCAGGGAGCAAAGTCCACGGCAAGCGGCGCGGCGCGTGCAGGGGCTTTGCGCTTAGGCGAGAAGCTCTGCGCGGGTCAGGCGGAAGCCCGATGCGATCCAGCGGTCCTGAAGGCGGGTCAGCTCGGCGCCGAGGGCGGGGCCTTGCAGGTTGGGCATCAGGTCGGCGGCGCGCACGGGAAACTGCGCCTGTGCCCCGTGTGCGATTTCCGACTGCCAGCCGGGTGCAGGCGGCATGCCCATAAGCGCGGCGCGGGCAAGGGTGGCGTCGGTGGCAAGGCCCGCACCCAGCCGGTAGCCAAGTGCTGCCGGGGGATCGGGGCGGGCGATGGCGTCACGCAGCGCGGACAGGTCGCGCAGTTCGGCGCGTGACAGGCGCAGCGCGGCGCCGGGGTCAGCCCCGCCCAGCACCGCAAGGCGGCGCAGCCAGTGGGGGGGGATGCCCGTCGTGGGAGGTTGCGATTCCAGATGGATCAAGGGGGCCAGCGCCAAAGGGTCCGCGCCGGGCAGGATCGCGGCGAGCACCCCGGCCTGAGCCATGGCGGCGGTGGCCGGCGCGGGGTCGGGGGCGGACAGCAGCTTGCGCACCTCGGCCCCGACACGTTCGCGCGACAGGCCCGCCAGCCCGTCCAGCCCGGCGGCGCAGGCAGCAAGGCCCTGCGCGTCGATGCCGCCCGCCGGATCGGCGTAATGCGCGTGGAAGCGGAAGAACCGCAGAATGCGCAGGTCATCCTCGGCGATGCGGCGGGCGGGATCGCCGATGAAGCGCACGCGGCGGGCCTCAAGATCGGCCAGCCCGCCGCCCAAAGGGTCGCGCACCCGGCCCGTGGCATCGGCATAGAGCGCGTTGATGGTGAAGTCGCGCCGCGCGGCGTCTTGCGCAATGTCGGTGGTGAAGGCGACGGTGGCGTGGCGGCCATCGGTGGCGATGTCGCGGCGCAGGGTCGTGATCTCAAACGCGGTGCCGTCGATGATGACGGTGACAGTGCCATGCGCGATCCCGGTGGGCAGGGCGCGCAACCCGGCAGCTTTCGCCAGGGCCAGGATGGTTTCGGGTGCGGCATCGGTGGTGATGTCCAGATCGGCGACCGGCAGATGTAGCAGCGCATCGCGCACGCAGCCGCCGACCAGCCACGCCGCATGGCCCGCGCCGGTCAGCATGGCGCAGGCCGCCTGTGTGGCGGGGCTGTTCAGCCAATCGGCGCGGAGGTGCTGCGCCTGGCTCATGGCTGATCCATGCGTTGCGCCAGATTGTGGAGGATGCGCGCGGTTGCCCCCCAGATGTAATAGGGGCCGAGCGGCACGGTGTAGAAATAGCGCCATTGCCCCAACCAGCGCCGCCGTTCGACGCGGTAGCGCGCAAGGTTGGCGATATGGTCGAAGGGGACGGCAAAGATCTCGGCCACCTCGCCGGGTTGCGCACGCGGTGTGAAAGGGGTGCGGACGCGCGCCAGTACCGGGACCACCTGAAACCCGGTGACGGTTTCATGCGGGGTCAGGCGGCCAAGGATTTCCACATTGGCGGCAGGCAGGGCGATTTCCTCGGCGGCCTCGCGCAGGGCGGCGGCTTCTGGCGTCGCATCGCCGGGGTCCATCTTGCCGCCGGGGCAGGCGATCTGGCCCGGGTGGTGGCGCAGATGCGAGGCGCGTTTGGTCAGCAGCAGTTCGGCGCCGCGCGGCCCGCTCTGGAACGCCAACAGCACGGCCGCATCGCGCAAGACGCGACCTTCGGCGACGGCAAAGTCGGGGTTCAGATCATAATCGCTGGAGGGCGGTGCGGGCTGCGCCAAGGCGTGGCGCAGCCGTTGGAACGGATCAATCGGCATCGCCTTCAGCCTCAAACCCCAGGGTTTTGGGATCGAAAACGTAATGCGCGCCGCAGAACTGACAATCTGCGGTGACGGTGCCTTCCTCGGTCGTCATGCTGCGGATGTCCTTTGCCGAATAGATCGACAGGCTTTGCCGGACCTTGTCGGCAGAACACGAACAGCCGAAATGCACAGACTGGGGGTCGAAGACGCGCGGCCCTTCCTCATGAAACAGGCGCACCAGAAGATCCGTGGGCTGGACCGAGGGGCCGACAAGCTCCAACTCCTCCACGGTGTCCAGCAGCATGTTGGCGCGGGTCCAGTGTTCGGCGTCGTCCCCCTCAAGGACATCGGCGGCGTCCAACAGACCGCCTTCGCCCGACCCGCCCGCATTGGCGAAAGGTGAGGCTTTCGGCATGGTCTGCAACATCACACCGCCCGCGCGCCAGTGCGCCGCCGCACCCGGAAGCTGGCTGCGGCCATAGGTCAGGGCGAAGCGGGTCGGCAGCTGTTCGGATTGCGCGAAATAGGTCTGCGCGCAATCGGCCAGCGACTTGCCGGTGATCGGGGTGATGCCTTGATAGGGCGTGGTGCCAGCGCCCTGGTCGATCAGGATCGCAAAATACCCTTCGCCGATCTGCGAGAACGGCGCCGCATCGGGGGCCAGCCGGTCGGCATCAAACGCGGCATAGGCGCGGATGCGGGCAGGCTCGCCCGGGGCGCTGGGGGCGAAGTAATCGGTAGCGATCAGCCGGGCGGCACCGCTGCCGCGGATCTGAAGCGACAGTTTCCAGCGCAGCTTCATGGTCTGGCCGATCATTGCGGTCAGCAGCGCGGCCTCGGCCACCAGCGCCTCGATCTGTGGCGGGTAGGCGTGCTGTTCCAGCACCTTTTCCAGCGCGCCATCCAACCGCGCGACGCGGCCCCGGATGTCCGAGCGGTCAAGTTGAAAGGGCAGGACGGTGTCGTCCCAGGCGATTTGTCCACCGAGGGTCATTGGGTTTCCTTAGCATTTCGGGCTTGGCTTTAAGGGGGCATATATGGTCTGAAGGTCCGCAGGCCAAGGGGAACCACATGATCAGACGATTTGGCGCGCCGCGCAACCGTGCCCAGACCTATACCCGTCGTCCTGGCGTCTATGCGGTCTTGTTGCGCGGAACGGATGTCTTGCTGACCTTTCAGGCCGAGCCCGAGCCGGAATTCCAACTGCCCGGCGGCGGGATCGACCCGGGTGAGGCCGCGCTGCCCGCCCTGCACCGCGAGGTGTGGGAGGAAACCGGCTGGCGCATGGCGCCTTTGCGGCGGCTGGGGGCGTTTCGCCGCTTTGCCTATATGCCGGAATACGACCTTTGGGCCGAGAAGCGCTGCACGGTATATCTGGCGCGTCCGGTTCGGTGTTACGGTGCGCCGGTAGAACCGGGGCACACCGCCGCCTGGGTGCCGCTGGCCGACGCGGCGGCGCTGTTGGGCAATCCTGGCGACCGGCATTTCATGGCCGCCGTGGCGCGGCGGATCGCGGGCTGACAGGGCGCGCCGTCAGCGGTGCGGCATGGCAACCCGGCGTCAGGTTGGTTGCGCTGAAGCATCCGATCTGCCCGCAAGTTTTGACAGAGGCTGCGCGCAGGTCATCCGCTGTATTCCAGCAAGGTGGCCGAGATGTCATCGGCAAATTCATCCCGCCCCGACCAGCGGGCCACATCCCAGACCAACGTATCCAGCAACGCCTGACCGCGCTGGTCGCGCAGCCGGTCGAGCAGGGTGGCAAGCCCGTCCTGGCCCAGTTCCTCACCCTGGGCATTGGTGCATTCGGTGACCCCGTCGGAGACGAACAGCAACCTGTCGCCCGGTAAAAGGTCGATCTGGAAGCCGTCGTATTCCGCCCCAGCGATCAATCCGACGGGCAAGCCCCCGTCGCCGAGCCATTCGATCGCGCCCGAGGCGCGTTGCACGATGGGATGCGGATGCCCGGCCTGCACCATCGCGACCTGCCCGTTGCGCAGATCGGCCACGCCATAGGCGAGGGTCGCATAGTTTTCTGTCCTCATCTCGGACAGGATCAGGTTGTTCATCCGTGTGGCGACATCGACTGGTGCGCGCGCGTGGTAGCCGTCTGCGGCGCAGAACAATGCGATATTCTGTTCCTTTGACGCGACCGACAGCAGGCCTGCCAGGCGCGCGGTCATCATGGCCGAGGCCACGCCATGTCCCGAAACATCGAAGGCAAAGAGGCCCAGAACGTCGCCCGTCACCGGAAAGAAGCCTACCATATCGCCGCCAATATGGCCGCAGGGCCGCAACAGGACCGACACCTGCGCGCGCCCGAAATCGCGGAACCGTTCGCGCACCAGCGATTGTTGCAGCTTCCGCGCCTCGATCAGATCGCCGTCCAGCGTGTCATACATGCTTTGCAGTTTACGCAGCGCATCGTGGAGCCGGGCGTTCTTGAACTGCAGCCGGTCTTGCAATTTCACCAGCCGGTCACCTGCCTTGATGCGGGCGCGCAGTTCGATCGCGTGCACCGGCTTGGCCAGAAAGTCATCCGCGCCGACATCCAGCCCTTCGGCGACCGCGCCACGGTCGGTCTTGGACGTCAGCAAGATGAAATAACCGTAGGTTTCACGCGCCATGGCGCGGAAGGCGCGGCACAGGTCGATCCCCGACATGCCCGGCATCATCCAGTCTGACAGGATCAGGTCCACAGGGTGGTCACGGCAGAGCGCCAGCGCCTCTGCCCCGCTGGCGGCTTGCAGCACGTCATACCCCCATTCGCGCAGGTGGAGCGCAATCAGGTGGCGATGCGCACGGCTGTCATCCACCACCATCACGGTCCGGATTCCACGGGCGTCTGCGATGAGATCGCCATAGGAATCAAGGCCTGACTGGTCGTTCACAAAGTACCTCCTGCGCCGGTGCCCTTCATGTATCGCGCCAAAACATTAATGGGTGGTGAATGCCCTGAAGTTTCCCAACGCGTGGTTCGCGTTGAGGGTTTGTTTACTTTTTTGCGTCACACCGGACGGGCAAGTATGGGAGCGCGCGATGATCAACTGGGACCGGCTGGAAGAATTGCAGACCGATGTCGGCGCGGATGCCTTTGGCCCCCTGTCCGCCATCTTCCTGGAAGAGGTGGATGAAGCGGTGCTGACATTGCGCGGGACCGCAGGCGGCCGTCCCGCGAACCAGGAAGAACGGTTTCATGCGCTGAAGGGCGCGGCGCTGACCCTTGGATTCGATGTGCTGGCCGCTGCCTGCGCGGGGGCCGAGGCGCAGGCGGCCCGGGGCCTTGATGCGGCGGCGCATGTGCCCGAAATCACACGGCTTTATGCCGAATCGCGCCGGTTGTTCATGCAAGATATGGCGCGCCAAGGAACGGATTGCGCCGCTGCCCGCACGCATTGCATGATATAGGACGCGCGCCCATGTGCCTTGTCTGCGCAGGGAATGCCTTGGGGCCGGGGCATCGCTGCGCGCGGCTACCGCGCCGTTCCGGCATGCCCGGAGTTTGTGGCTGGCAGGGGGCACAGCGCGCGGGCACGGCGCGCGGGCACGGCCAAGGATCGGCGGGGGTCAGGGCGCGGCGTTCTCGGGCGCCTCGGGCGTCAGGGGGACACGGCCCGCGTCGGTCAGGATCCATGTCTGGCGCCCTTCGACCACGATGGCGGTCAGGGGGCCGCCATAGGCGGCGCTGCTGTCGATATTGACCCGGTTTCCGTAATGAACCGCAGCATCCAGCGCGGTATGGCCGTGGACCACCAGAAAGCCGTGATCGTCGGTAAACTCCAGAAATGGCGCGCGAATCCAGACCAGATCGGTTTCGGCCTGCTCCTCCATTGCGATGCCTGGCCGGATCCCGGCATGGACATAGACCACCTCGCCCCGCCGATACCATGTCGGCCGGGACCGCAAGAAGGCACGGTCCGGCGCAGGCACGGCGGCGACGCCATCGATATGCACCTGCGCCACCGGGCGGTCGGCGGGATTCGCCACCCCATAGGAGGCCAGCGTTGCCGCGCCGCCGATTGCCGGGTGCAGATAGCTGTAGACCGTGCGCAGACCGTCATCCTGCGCGGCGGGATCGTCGAGGAAGAGGGCAAACATCCGGTCGTGGTTGCCCTTCAGCACCACCCAGTTTTCCCCCGCGTCGATGCCTTGGCGCAGGTGTGCGAGCACCCCACGGCTGTCGGGGCCGCGATCCACAAGATCGCCCAGATGCACGATCGGCGCATCCGCGTCACCACAGGCGGCGCGGTCGGCTTTGATCCGCGCATGGGCGATGTGCAATAGGTCCAGATGTCCGTGAATATCGCCGATGGCATAGGTCCGCATCTGTCATCCTTCTGGTTGCAAAGTCACGCCGCCAAGACGTCCTTCCGGGGCCGTTTGAACCGCGTATGCCACAAAAACACAAGCCCCCCGGGTGGGGGGCTTGATGAATACCAGACGACGGGTTGCCGTGTCAGACCATGTCGAACTGCAGCGGGCGCACCTGCTGGAACAGGCCCGTGGCGCGCAGCTTGTCCAGCACATGAACGGGCGGCTGTTCGTCCAGATACAGAAGTGCGATGGCGTCCTCGCCGGTCCGCGACCGGCCCAGCGTGAAGTTGGCGATGTTCACCCCGTTGCTGCCCAGCGTCTGGCCCAGCGTCCCGATCATGCCGGGCGTGTCCTTGTTGGTGGTGTAGAGCATATGCGCCCCGACCTCGGCGTCGATGGTGATGCCCTTGATCTGGATGAAGCGCGGTTTGCCGTCGGAAAAAACGGTGCCGGCGATGGAACGCTCGCGCCCCTCGGTCACAACGGTGATCTTGATATAGGCGTCAAACGCGCCGGATTTCGCCTGTGTGGTCGTAGCGATCTGCACGCCGCGTTCGCGCGCCAGCACGGGGGCCGAGACCATGTTCACATCCGGGTTGGTGGCCTTCATGATGCCCGCAATCACGCCGCAGTTCAGCGCGTCGAGGTTCATGTCGGCGACCGAGCCATCATAGAGGATGTTGATCGCCTTGACCGGGTCTTCGGTCAGCTGGCCCGCGAAAGCGCCCAGATGGCCCGCCAGTTTCAGCCACGGCCCCATCTGCGCGGCCTCTTCTGCCGTGACGGACGGCATGTTGAGCGCGTTTTGCACCGCACCCGTAAGCAGGTAGTCGGACATCTGTTCGGCGACTTGCAGCGCTACGTTTTCCTGTGCCTCGGTCGTGGCGGCACCCAGATGCGGTGTGACGACGACGTTTGGCAGGTTGAAGAGGGGGCTGTTGGTGGCGGGTTCCTCTGCAAAAACGTCGAAACCGGCACCGGCGACATGGCCGGACTTGATCGCCTCGGCCAAAGCGGCCTCATCCACCAGACCGCCACGCGCACAGTTGATGATGCGCACGCCCTTCTTGGTTTTGGCGATGTTTTCGGCCGACAGGATATTGCGGGTCTTGTCGGTCAGCGGCACATGCAGGGTAATGAAATCGGCACGGGCCAGCAGTTCGTCCAGATCCACCTTGGTGACACCCAGTTTCTTGGCGCGTTCTTCGGACAGAAAGGGGTCGAAGGCCACGACCTTCATGCGCAGGCCCAACGCGCGGTCGCACACGATGCCGCCGATATTGCCCGCGCCGATGACGCCCAGCGTCTTGTTGAACAGCTCAACGCCCATGAAGGCGTTCTTTTCCCATTTGCCGGCATGGGTCGAGGCACTGGCCGCCGGGATTTGCCGCGCCACCGCCATCATGAGCGAGATCGCGTGTTCGGCCGTGGTGACCGAGTTGCCGAACGGCGTGTTCATCACGATAACGCCTTTTTTCGACGCGGCGGGGATGTCGACGTTATCGACGCCGATCCCGGCGCGGCCGATGACCTTCAGGTTGGTGGCCGCCGCCAGGACCTTTTCGGTGGCCTTGGTGGCCGAGCGGATGGCCAGGCCGTCATACTGGCCGATGACTTCCAGCAAACGCTCCTTGTCCTTGCCCAGATTGGGCTCGAATGTCACGTCGATGCCGCGGTCGCGGAAGATCTGCACGGCGGTTTCCGACAATTGATCGGATACGAGGACTTTTGGTGCCATGATGTGGCTCCTTGACTGAAAAATGGGGAATGGGGCGGGGGCACAGGGCCCCCGCGAAATCTTATTGCGCGGCGATTTCCGCATGGAACGCATGCGCGACCCACGGCATCAGCGCCGCCACGTCCGAGGTTTCCACCGTAGATCCGCACCAGATGCGCAGGCCCGCGGGCGCGTCACGATAGGCGCCGATGTCCAGCGCAACGCCTTCTTTTTCCAGCCGTTTCGCGACCGCCTTGGCGAAGGCCGCGCCGTCCTTGATCCGCGTGTCGGTGAACTTCAGGCAGACGCTGGTGGTCGAGGCGGTGGCGGGATCTTCGGCCAGATTGGCGATCCAGTCGTTCGCGGCGACGAAATCATGCACCGCTTGCGCATTTGCATCGGCCCGGGCGATCAGCCCCTTCAGGCCGCCCACAGAGCGCGCCCAATCCAGCGCGACGAGATAATCCTCAACCGCCATCATGGAGGGTGTGTTGATCGTCTCACCCTTGAAAATACCCTCGATCAGCTTGCCGCCCTTGGTGAGGCGGAAGATTTTCGGCAGCGGCCATGCGGGGGTGTAGCTTTCCAGCCGCTCAACCGCGCGGGGCGACAGGATCAAGATGCCATGCGCGCCTTCGCCGCCCAGCACCTTTTGCCAGCTGAAGGTGGTCACATCCAGTTTGTCCCACGGAAGGTCCATGGCGAAGGCGGCCGAGGTCGCGTCGCACAGCGTCAGGCCGCCACGTTCAGCGGGGATGGCATCGCCATCGGGCATGCGCACCCCCGAAGTGGTGCCGTTCCAGGTGAAACAAACGTCGCGGTCGTAATCCAGCGCGGCCATGTCGACGATCTGGCCATAGGGCGCTTCATGCACGCGGGCGTCGAGCTTCAGTTGCTTGATCGCATCGGTGACCCAGCCTGCGCCGAAACTTTCCCACGCGACCATTTCAACCGGACGTGCGCCCAGCATGGTCCACATGGCCATTTCATAGGCGCCCGTATCCGAGGCCGGCACGATGCCGATGCGGTAATCTGCGGGGATGCCGAGGATTTCGCGCGTGCCCTCGATCGCGGCCAGGAGCTTTGCCTTGCCCACAGCCGCACGGTGCGAGCGGCCAAGGGCCGCGTCGGACAGGTGGTTCAGGGTAAAGCCGGGGATCTTGGCACAGGGGCCGGACGAAAAACGCGCATTTGCCGGGCGCGTTGCCGGGATCGACGTATCGGTCATGGTATCCTTCCAGATATAAGCCCTTCGTTGGGGAAGGGTGTCCCGAGATCGCATTTACGCCCAAGCCGGGGCTGGCGCAAGCGGCAAAATTGCGCTAGTTCCCCGCGGGTCGTTTCATCTGTTCTGCACCCGGAAAGGCTGCCGATGTTCACTGCAACCCTCATGACCAACCCCGCGACGCCCGTCCTCGATTCTGCCACCGCAACGGCGGTGCGCAATGCCTGGGGCGGGGGGGCGCTGCGGTGGTTGAACCCCGGTGTGGCGGTGGAATTTCCGCTGGACATGCGGCCCGACAACCTTTCCCGGGTCTGGGCGGACATGCAATTGCGCGGCATTGACCTGGCGGTGCAGCCTTCTGCCGGGCGGCGCAAGTCGATGTTGCTGGCCGATATGGACAGCACGATGATCGGGCAGGAATGCATTGACGAGTTGGCCGATGAGGCGGGCGTGGGTGAATATGTCGCGCAGATTACCGCGCGCGCGATGAACGGCGAGTTGGAGTTCGAGGGGGCGTTGCGCGAACGCGTGGCACTGTTGAAGGGGCTGGATGTCGCGGTCATCGACCAGGTTCTGGCGCGCCGCATCACCTATACGCCCGGCGGGCGGGCGTTGATTGCCACGATGCAGGCGCAGGGTGGCTATGCCGCGCTGGTATCGGGGGGCTTCACAGCCTTTACCGGGCCGGTGGCGGCGCATCTGGGGTTCGATGAGCACCGGGCGAATGTGCTGCTGGCCGGGGACGGCGTTTTGTCCGGCAGAGTGGCCGAGCCGATTTTGGGTCGCGCGGCCAAGGTCAGCGCGCTCTACGAGATCACGGCGCGGCGCGGGTTGCGCGCGGCCGATGTGATCGCGGTCGGCGACGGCGCGAATGATCTGGGCATGTTGGGCGTGGCGGGGGCGGGCGTGGCAATGCATGCCAAGCCCAGCGTGTCCGAGCAATGCGACCTGCGCATCAATCACGGCGATCTGACGGCGCTGCTGTATCTGCAAGGGTATGGCATCGAGGAATTCGCGGGCTGAGGCCGGGGCCCGGCGGCGTTCAGCACGCTTCGACGAACCGGATCAGCCGGGGCAGGCAGATGCTGCGCAGGTCGTAATTCTCGACCACGTGGGCGCGGGCGTTGTGGCGCAGCGATCTGAAGCTTTCGGGGTAGGCAAGCGCGTCGGTCAGGGTGGTGGCCCAGCCGTCGATGTCGAAGAAATCTACCAGCCGCCCGTGTACGCCGTCGGTGATGACCTCTTGCACCGGGGCGGTTTTGGAGGCGACGATGGCGCATCCCATGCTCATCGCTTCCAGCAGCGACCATGACAGCACGAAAGGCACCGTCAGATAGGCATGCACGCGCGTGACCTGCATCAGCCGCATATAGGTGTCGTAGGGCAGCTTGCCGGTGAAATGCACGCGCGTGGGGTCCAGCCGGTCGGCGACTTCATCCAGGAAGATGGTTTTCCAACTGCGTCCAGCGGGCGGGCGGGCACCATAGCTGACGTCGTCCCCGCCGACGATCACCACGCGCGCATGGGGCCGGGCGGCCAGCACATCGGGCAGGGCGCGCATGAAGATGTGATAGCCCCTGTAGGGTTCCAGATTGCGGTTCATGAAGGTCAGCACCTCATCGCCCGCGCGCAGGGTGGTGCCATCGGGCAGGGTGACGGTGGCCGACGGGTCGGGCGTCAGGCGGGCGGTGTCGATGCCGTCATGGATGATGGTCAGCCGGTCGCGGAAAGCGGCGGGGAACGTGTCGGCCTGAAACTCGGTCGGCGTCAGGGCGGCGTTGGCATGAAGCATGGCCAGCGCCAGATGCGCCTGCCGCGCGGTAACCGACAGCGCGCTGTCAAACGGGTCGGTGCTGAATTCGGGATCAAAACCGACATCGAGCCCGGTGCTGCCATAGAAGAATTCCGCATAGCTCAGGTGGCGGGCATCGGGCCAGACCTCGTGCAAGAACAACGTCTCGCCCCAGCCGCAATGGCCGAAGACCACATCGGGGACAAACCCGTGCCGGTCGCGCAGTTGACGGGCGGCGCGGGCGGCGCGGTGGCCCCTGTCGGTCATGGCGGTGAAGGTGCGGCCCAGCCGGGTCTGGCCGGGGTCGGGGGCCGGATCGGGGAAGGGGTAGCGGACGGTTTCTACGGGGCTTTCGCGCTGGTTATGCGCGGCGGTCAGCGCCAGTACCTGATGCCCGCGCGCCTTCAGCGCGGGGGCGAGGTGCAGGAACTGACCGGGAAAATTCTGATGGATGAACAGAATTTTCATGCCCACACTTCCATGGCCGCCCCCGAATTACAGCTTTTCGTGTACCTTGATGTCAAATGCCGCCGCCATCAAGGCGCGTGTGTAATCCGATTTCGGCGCGTTGAAGAGCTGTTCGGCCGGACCTGCTTCGACCACATCGCCGTGTTTCATCACCATGACCTGATGCGACAGCGCCCGGATGACGCGCAGATCGTGGCTGATGAACAGATAGGCCAGCCCGTATTTCGCCTGCAACTCGCGCAACAGCGTCACGATCTGCACCTGCACGGTCATGTCGAGGGCTGATGTCGGTTCGTCCAGCACCAGCAGTTTCGGGCGCAGCACCATGGCGCGGGCAATGGCGATGCGCTGGCGCTGCCCGCCGGAAAATTCATGCGGGTAGCGCGCCATGGTGGCAGGGTCGAGGCCGACCTCGGCCATCATCTGGGCGACAACCTCACGCAACGGACGGCCATCAGGGACGCCATGCACGCCCAGCCCTTCGGCGATGATCTGCTCAACAGTCATGCGGGGCGACAGGCTGCCAAACGGATCTTGAAACACGATCTGCACATCGCGGCGCAGGGCGCGCAATTGCTTCGAGGTTTGCCCCTGAATGTCCCGACCCTGGAAGACGATCGGCCCCTTGCTGGAGATCAGGCGCATGATGGCCAGCGCCAGCGTGGTTTTGCCCGATCCTGATTCGCCCACGACGCCCAGCGTCTCGCCCGCGTGCAGGGTCAGGCTGGCCGCGTTCACCGCCTTGATATGGCCCGTGACCCGGCGGAGGAAGCCGCGATGGATGGGGAACCAGACGCGCAGGTTGTCGGTGCGCAACACCTCGGGCGCGCCTGTGGGCACGGGGCCGGGGGTGCCCGTAGAGGTCGCGCCCAGCAGTTTGCGGGTATAGGGGTGCTGAGGGTTGGTGAACACCTCATCGGTCGGCCCTTGTTCCACGATCTCGCCGCCCTGCATGACGCAGACGCGGTCGGCGATGCGGCGCACGATGTTGAGGTCATGGGTGATGAACAGCATGCTCATCCCCTCGGCCTCTTTCAGATCGGTCAGCAGGTCGAGGATCTGAGCCTGAATTGTCACATCCAGCGCGGTGGTCGGTTCGTCGGCGACCAACAGGTCGGGGCCATTGGCCAGCGCCATGGCGATCATCACCCGCTGCCGCTGCCCGCCCGACAATTGGTGCGGATAGGCCCCCAGCCGGGTTTCCGCGTCACGGATGCCGACCTTTTCCAGCAGTTCGATGATGCGCGCGCGCGCCGCCTTGCCCGCCAGCCCCTGATGCAGGGCCAGCGATTCCGCCAGCTGTTTTTCAATCGTGTGCAGGGGGTTGAGGCTGGTCATCGGCTCTTGAAAGATGAAGCTGATGTCATTGCCGCGCACCCGGCGCAGATCAGGTTCGGCCGCACCCACCATTTCGGTGCCAAGGTAGCTGACCGAGCCGGTGACGGTTGCGGAATCGGGGATCAGCGACACGGTGGACAGCGCCGTGACCGATTTTCCCGACCCCGATTCGCCCACCAGCGCCACGGTTTCGCCCCGCCCGACATGGAAGGAAACGCCGCGCACCGCCTGGATGTCACGCCCGTCCTGCCGGAAGGTGACCGACAGGTTATCGACTTTCAGCACGGCGCTCATTGGAAGGTCTTTCGGGGATCATAGGCGTCGCGCACGCCCTCGAAGATGAACACAAGCAGCGACAGCATGATGGCGAAGGTGAAAAATGCGCTGAAGCCCAGCCAGGTGGCTTGCAGGTTCTGCTTCGCCTGAAGCGTCAGTTCGCCCAGCGACGGGGCCGAGGACGGCAGGCCGAAGCCCAGAAAATCCAGCGAGGCCAGCCCGCCGATGGTGCCAGTGATGATGAAGGGCAGCAGCGTCAGGGTGGCCACCATGGCGTTGGGCAGCACATGGCGCACCATGATGGTAAGGTTCGACACCCCCAGCGCGCGGGCGGCGCGGACATATTCAAAGTTGCGCGCACGCAGGAATTCGGCGCGCACCACGCCCACCAGCGCCGTCCAGCCAAACAGCGTCATCAAGAAGACCAGCAACCAGAAGTTCATCTGAAAGATCGCGGCAACGATGATGATGATATAGAGCGAGGGCATGGAGCCCCAAAGCTCGATCACGCGCTGAAAGATCAGGTCGACCAGCCCGCCAAAGAACCCCTGCACCGCACCCGCCGCGATCCCGATGACCGAGGTCAGCAGCGTCACCACCAGCGCGAAGAACACCGACAGGCGGAAGCCGTAGATCACCCGCGCGGCCACGTCGCGCGCCGTATCATCGGTACCCAGCCAGTGGTTTGCATCGGGGGCCGAGGGCGCTGGGCCGTCGAGGTCGTTGACGGTGTTGTAGCTGTAGGGGATCGGCGGCCAGATCATCCAGCCGGGTACGACGGGCGTGCCTTCGATGATACCCGTTTCCGCCTGGATGGCGGCTTCCTCCGGCTCGTAGAGGCACAGTTCGGCGCCGCCGGTCTCGATCAGGCAGCGCACCTCGGCGTCGCGGTAGATGGCTTCGGTCAGGAAATCGCCGCCGAAGGCGGTTTCGGGATGGAACTGGAAGATGGGAAAGTAATACTCGCCCCGGTGCTGGACCATGATGGGTTTGTCATTGGCGATGAATTCGGCAAAGAGCGACAGGCCGAACAGCACGCCAAAGATCACCAGTGACCACCAGGCCCGCCGGTTGGCGCAGAAGTTGTGCCAGCGGCGCTGATTCAGCGGGGACAGGCGGATGCCAAGGCGCCCGCGCGGCGGCGTGTCTGGGATGGTATAGGCGGGGGTATGGTCTTGCATGGGCCTCAGGTCTCCCGCGATTCAAAGTCGATGCGCGGGTCGATCCAGACATACATCAGGTCGGACAGAAGGCCCACAACCAACCCGATCAAGCCAAAAACAAAGAGCGTGCCGAAGATCACGGGGTAGTCGCGCGCCACAGCGGCCTCGAACCCGAGCCGGCCCAGACCGTCAAGGCTGAAGATCGTCTCGATGATGAGCGATCCGCCGAAGAAGACCGACACGAAGACCGCCGGAAACCCCGCGATGACGATCAGCATGGCGTTGCGAAACACATGCCCGTAGAGCACCTGCCGTTCGGCCAGCCCCTTGGCGCGCGCGGTAATGACATATTGCTTGCGGATCTCATCGAGGAAGCTGTTCTTTGTCAGCAGCGTCAGCGTGGCGAAGGCCGCGATGGTCGATGCCAGCACCGGCAGGGCGATGTGCCAGAAGTAATCGGCCACCTTGCCCAAGGGCGACAGCGTTTCCCAGACATCGCGCCCCGAGGTCAGGCCGCGCGACGGGAATATCTGCCAGTAGGACCCGCCCGCGAACAGCACCAGAAGCAAGATCGCGAAGAGGAAGCCGGGGATGGCATAGCCCACGATGATCGCCGCGCTGGTCCAGGTGTCGAATTTCGACCCGTCGCGCACCGCCTTGCGGATGCCCAACGGGATCGACACCAGATAGGCGATGAGCGTGGACCACAGGCCAAGGCTGATCGACACCGGCAGCTTTTCCTTCACCAGATCCAGCACGCTGATCGAGCGGAAGTAGCTTTCGCCGAAATCGAAGCGCATGTAGTCCCACATCATGGTCAGGAAGCGTTCCAGGGGCGGTTTGTCGAAGCCGAACTGCCGTTCCAGATCGGCGATGAATTCGGGTGGCAACCCGCGCGAACCCATGTAGCGGTCATCGCCCTGCATCGCGGACGACCCTGCATCGCCGCCGCCTGCAAAGCCCTCAAACACATCGCCAGACCCTTCCATTCGCGCAAGGATCTGTTCGATCGGGCCGCCGGGCACGAATTGGGTGAGGGCAAAGTTGATCAGCATGATCCCGAACAATGTCGGAATGATCAGCAGAAGACGCCGCAGGATATAGCTGGTCATGGGGCGCCCTTACCGCAACGCGCCGTCTGCCCGTAACTGGGCCGCCTTGTCGGCGTCGAACCACCAGAAATCAAGCTCGCCGCGGGCATGGGGCGGCAGCGGGTCAGGATAGCCGTACTGGTCGAAATAGGCGACCGTATGGGCGTTTTTGAACCATTGCGGCACGCGGAACTGGTAAGCGCGCAGCACCCGGTCCAGCGCGCGCACGGAATGCGTCAGTTCTTCCTGGCTTTCGGCATCCAGCACGGTACGGATCAGGCTGTCCACAGCCTCGGACCGCAGGCCCATCTTGTTGCGGGTCGATTGGTCGGCGGTTTCCGAGCCGAAGAATTGCATCAGGCTTGAGGATGGGATTTCCGACATGGGCAGCTGATCGGTGGTGATGTCGAAATCATAGGACCGTTCGCGGTTGACCGCCTGCGCATTGTCCACGCGGTTGTGGCGCGCATCAATGCCCAGGGCGCGCAGGTTTTCGACATAGGGGTTGATGACGCGGTCGAAGCTCTGGCTGTCGTTGAGGAATTCCAGCGTCAGCACCTCCCCGTCCGCGTTGCGGCGCAGGCCATCGTTGCCGACGTCCCACCCTGCTTCAGACAACAGGGCCGAGGCGCGGCGCAGGTTGCCCCGGTCCAACTGCCGCGTGGCGCTGGATTCGGGCGCCATCACGGGGGGGGCGTCCAGCACGCCGGGCGGCAGCATGTCAGCCAGCGGTTCCAGAAGGGCCAGTTCTTCCGCCGACGGCTGGCCGCTGGCGGCAAGATCGCTGTTTTCCCACAAGGAGTGGTTGCGGGCGTAGATGCCGTAGAACAGCGTCTCGTTCGACCATTCAAAGTTGAACATCATGCTGATGGCTTCGCGCACGCGGGGGTCTTGCAGTTTCTGGCGGCGCAAGTTCAGGATGAAGGCCTGTCCGGTGGAGATATTGCCGTTGGGCAGTTCGGCCTTGATCACATGGCCGTCCGCGACGTCGGGGAAATCATAGCCGGTGGCCCAGATCAACGATGAAGCCTCATCGCGGAAGGTATAGGCCCCAGCCTTGAAACCCTCAAACGCGGCGGTGTAATCGGCATAGTATTCAACGCGGATACGATCAAAGTTCGATCGGCCCTGCATGATCGGCAGGTGCCAGCCCCAGTAATCGGGGTTGCGCGCATAGACCAGCGTGTTGTCGCGCGCGCGGTCCAGCGTATAGGGGGCAGAGCCCAGCATGGGCTCCATGCTGGACACCTCAAAGTCGCGGTCATTTTCCACGTAATCGGCGCGCGAGAAAACCGACAGTCCGCCCACCAACGCGGGCAGATCGCGCGGCGGAAAATCTGGATTGAAATAGTAGGTAACGCGGTGATCGCCCTCAACCTCGACCCGTTCGACCTGCTGGCTCAGGATGGCGCGGAATTCCGGCAGGCCCTTTTCCAGCAAGATTTCGTAGCTGAACAGCGCATCGTCTGCGGTCAGGGGCGTGCCGTCGGAAAACCGTGCCTCGGGGCGGATGTTGAAGGTCACCCAAGAGCGATCTTCGGGGTATTCCATCGTCTCGCACAGCAGGCAATAGGACGCGCCGATCTCATCGGCTGTGCCGGTCAGCATGGATTCGAAGAAGATCGACGACAGCGCGCCCGCCCGGCCCGACACGGTGAAAGGATGCATCGAATCAAAGCCGCCCGGCGCCCAGACCGCGATTTCGCCACCCTTCGGCGCGTCGGGATTCACATAGTCCAGATGCGGGTAATCGGCGGGGTATTTCAGATCGCCGAAGGTTGAGATGCCGTGTGAGGTGATAACCTCACCCTCCATCTGCGCCTGCCCTTGCGCCGTGCTGGCCCAGCCCAGCCACAGCACCGCCGACAAGCCGCAAAGCCCCATGGTCAGCATGTCCGGGCGTGGCGTGGCGATGGCCTGCGCTTTGCCGAGCATCGCATCGAACTGGCGGGGGGCGGTGGGTGTCATACACGGGGCTCCTGTGGGATGGCGGCGTTTGGATGATTGGGCAGTATTTAGGTTAATTTTCCGTCTGTCGATGCTCAAGCTGGCGAAATTGCTCCGGCACAAGGCAATTTGAACGAATGCGTCGCGCCGCTATGCGGTTGACGCCCGGCGGCGGGCAGCAAAAAGGCCACCCCGGAAGGGATGGCCTGTCACAATTCGCACCAGATGGGGCGGTTTATTGCGATTCCTGCTCGATATAGGCGATCAGGTTGGCGCGATCTTCGGCTGAACCCAGGCCCGAGTAGGACATCGAGGTGCCCGGTGCGACGCCGCGCGGGTTCTCGATAAAGTGAGAGATCAGCTCTGGCGTCCAGGCTTCCCCGACCTGCGCCAAGGCGCCGGAATAGTTGCCATAGCCTTCCGCGGTGCCGATGGGACGGCCAACGACGCCGTGCAGGTAGGGGCCGACGCCGTTGCGCCCGGCTTCCAGCGCATGGCAGGCGCGGCATTGGTTCCAGACGCGCGACCCGGCAGCGGGATCGGCGGAGGCGTATAATTCTTCAAACGGCACTTCAGCGACCGGTTCTGCATCGGTATCGGCTTCGTCGGTGCCGGTATCAATGGCATATGCGGCTGGCGCATCCGCGTTGAGCGGTACATAAAGCGCGTTTGCGATCCATGCCCCAACCAGAAAAACCAGAAGCGCCCCGCACAGAGCCGCCAGAGCCTTGGTGAAAACCATTGTGTCGAACATATCGCATCCCATGCTGTCTTGCCGATTTTGAGGTATGTATCCGCTTCCCCTTGTGGTTTTCAAGCGGTAGTTACCGCGACGAAACGCCCCTTCGGGCGAATTGTCTGAAAATTGGGGGCAGAGATGACAAAAAAAATCGCGTTTCAGGGTGAACCCGGGGCATATTCGCATCAGGCTTGCGTCGATGCCCGGCCCGACCACACCGCGATCGCTTGCCGCACTTTTGAGGATGTGATCGAGATCACCCGCAGTGGCGAGGTGGATCTGGCGATGCTGCCGGTCGAAAACTCGACCTATGGGCGGGTTGCAGACATCCACCGGTTGTTGCCCGAATCCGGATTGCGTATCGTGGAAGAGGCCTTCGTGCGGGTGCATATCAACCTGCTGGCGCTGCCCGGCACGCGGCTGGATCAGGTGAAATCGGCGCAAAGCCATACCGTGTTGTTGGGGCAGTGCCGAAGGTTCTTGCGCGAGCATGGCATCGACGCGGTGACCGGCGCTGATACCGCCGGGTCTGCCAAGCATATCGCAGCCCTTGGCGATCCGGCGAAGGCGGCACTGGCATCGGAACTGGCCGGTGAGATTTATGGGCTGGAGGTGCTGGCGCGCCATATCGAAGACCAGTCGAACAACACCACGCGTTTCTTCATCATGGGACGTGAGGCCGATCTGACCCAGCGCGGTACGCATGGCATGATGACCAGTTTCGTCTTCCGGGTGCGCAATATTCCCGCAGCGCTTTACAAGGCAATGGGCGGATTTGCCACCAATGGCGTGAACATGACAAAGCTGGAAAGCTACATGGTGGGCGGGTCCTTCACGGCGACGCAGTTCTTCGCCGATATCGAAGGGCATCCCGAGGATGCCAATGTCCGCCGCGCGCTGGATGAGCTGACGTATTTCACGTCTTATCTGGAGATTCTGGGCACATATCCCGCCGATTCCAGACGGTTCTGACCGCCGGAAAGGCCGATCCGGCTCAGGCGGGTTTGGTGCCGGACGGGATTTCCGTCCGGTTGCCTGGCGCGATGGATTGCATCACCATATGCATCTGCGCCAGTGCCTGATCGATGGTCGAGGCGACGCCGTCCACATCGACTTCTTGCGCGATGTCGTGGTGCAGGTCCAGGATCTTGCCGCTGAGCAAGATGAAAGCACCCGGCGCGCTGACCCGCAGGCCGAGCAGAAGCCGGATCAGGGGGGCAATCAGATCTTCATGGCTGGCCGACAGGCCGATCACCGGCTGCTGGCCTGCATGCACCGTCTCGATCAGCGCGTCATGATCCAGCCCGGTGCACAGGTCGATTTGCCAGCCTTGCCTGCGGCACAGGTCTGCGGCCATGGTGACGCCGATCGTATGGGTATCGCCGGGCACCGAGGCGAAAATCGCGCGCCATGCATGGGGTTTGGTCTGATCGAGCGGGATGAAGACCTGCCGCAGGCTGCGCATGATCGCATAGATGCGCCCGGCCGCAATGGTCATCTCCAGAAAGCTGAGGCTGTCATCTTCCCACCGCTCGCCCAGCAATTGCGAGACGCCTGCGAGGTAGCTGAGGTACAATGCGCTGACCGGCACGCCGTCGGCGCGCAGTTTCAGGATGTGATTCAGCGCGGCGGTATCGTCCGATCCGATCAGGAGATCGCACAGGTGATCGACCTTGGTGTTCTGCACCAGCGATTCAACCTGCGGCGTGAATCTGCGCGCCAGCCGATTGACGACTTCCTGTGCCAGAATCGTGACCTCATGCGGGGCCATATTGCTTTTATATTGCGAAAACCGGGCTTGCGCGCTGGTGAAGGCTGTCTTGTCCAGCATTATCTGAGGGTGTGCATCAGCTTGCATTGCAAGAAGCCTCCGGTTGGTACGTCGGTTCCCGGGTATCGACGGTGCGGGGTTAGATCTGTTCGGGATTTGGGTAGCATCCCTTCGCATACAATTGCTAAGGCCTGACGACCCGTTCTGTCAATGATTGTCGACAGGTTGGATGCGTCAAAGCTGTAGAGGGCGATGTGACACCGCGTGCGGCGGGTGCGGGCTGGCCGCCCTCGGGGGGGTGTTCTGGAGCGCCGGGGCCGTGGCGCGTGTGCCGGGAGGGGCATGCCCACGGGGTACTGGCACGCGATACGTTGATGCGCGCGATCCTTTGTGTTAGCGGGGTCCGAGGTCGCGCGGGGTCTTGAAGTCGACGCAGGTGCCCGTGCCGATCTGGCCCCAGTCGGCGGCATCGAAATCTGCCACGAGGGTGGCGCAGGTCGGATATCGCTGGAAATCGGCATGCGCAGGCGGGCGGGCCAGCAGCCCTGCGGCAAAGTATGCGATGCCCGGGTTATGGCCGATCATCAACACCGTATCGGCCTGCGCGGCGGACAGGCAGCGCTGCATCTGCCCCGCGCTTGCATGGTAGAGCGCGGGCAGGAACGTCACCTCGGGCGGGCCGGGCAGGGCAGGGGCGATCAGGTCCCACGTCTGGCGGGTGCGCACCGCATCCGAGACCAGCACCTGCCCCGGCACATGGCCCTGCGCCGCCAGCCAAGTGCCCACCATTGGCGCGGCGCGGCGCCCGCGCGCGTTCAGCGGGCGGGCGTGGTCGGTGTCCAGTGGGTTGTCCCAGTCGGATTTGGCGTGGCGGATCAAGATCAGTCGCAGGGGCATGGCGGGCAGCTGCCTTCGGCAAGATGTGACGTTGCGTCAAAAAGCGGTGGCGGGCTGACCCTGCGCCGCGCCGCGACGTTCGGGGCCAAGCGCGCGTGTCAGTCGAGCGGGGTCACGCGGGGTTCGGTCTTGCGGATCAGGCTGCCTGCGCCGTGATCGGTGAACAATTCCAGCAGGCAGGCATTGGGCGCCCGCCCGTCCAGAATGACCACGGCACGCACGCCCGCTTCAATCGCGGCCAGCGCGGTTTCGGTCTTTGGAATCATGCCGCCTGCGATGATGCCCTGATCGGTCAACTCGCGCACCTGGTCGGGGTGCAGTTGGGTCACGACCTGCCCGCTGGCATCCTTCACGCCCGACACATCGGTCAGCAGCAGCAGGCGGTCGGCCTTCAGCGCGCCGGCAATCGCGCCAGCGACGGTATCGCCGTTGATGTTGAAGGTCGCCCCCTCGGGGCCCGAGCCAAGAGGCGCCAGTACCGGGATCATGCCTGCCTTGAACAGGTGGTGCAGCACCTCGGGGTTGACCTTATCGGGGCGGCCTACAAGGCCAAGTTCGGGGTCATCCGCGACGCATTGGATCAGGCCCGCATCCTTGCCCGACAGGCCGACGGCCTTGCCGCCCTCATCATTGATCGCCTGCACGATGCGTTTGTTCACCACGCCCGACAGCACCATTTCGACCACTTCCATCGTGGCGGCATCGGTCACCCGCTTGCCGCGCACGAATTCCGAGGTGATGTCGAGGCGCTTCAGCATCTCGTTGATCATCGGCCCGCCGCCATGCACGATGACGGGGTTCACGCCGACCTGCCGCATCAGCACGATGTCGCGCGCGAAACTGGCCAGCGCGTCGCTGTCGCCCATCGCATGGCCGCCGAACTTGATAACCACGATCGCGCCGGTATAGCGCTGCAGATAGGGCAGGGCCTCGGACAGGGTGCGGGCGGTGGCAACGGAATCTCGGGTCATGGCGATTTGCTTTTTCATCTGGGGGTCTTTGTGCAAGAGGGGCGGCGCTGTGGCCAGGCAATGCCGGTTTCGGGCGCTGCGCGGTTCAGGCAAGACTGGTTTCAAGCAATACTGGTTTCACGCAATACTGGCGATCAGCGCGCGCAGGGTCGCGATACCGTCGCCCTTTTCCGAACTGGTGACAAGGATTTCCGGATAGGCGGCGGGGTGTTTGGCCAGCGCAGTGCGTACCTGTGCCAGCGTCTTTTCCTGATCTGCCGTGCTGACCTTGTCGGCCTTGGTCAAGATCACCTGAAAGGTCACGGCGGATTTGTTCAAGAGGCCCATGATCTCTTCATCGACCTTCTTGATGCCGTGGCGCATGTCCACCAGCACGAAAGCGCGGCGCAGGCTGGCGCGGCCCGCCAGATAGGCGCGCAGCAGGCGTTGCCATTTCTCGACCACCGGCAGCGGCGCCTCGGCGAAGCCATAACCCGGCAAATCGACCAGATAGCGGCTTTCGCCCACGGTGAAAAAGTTGATTTCCTGCGTGCGGCCCGGCGTGTTCGAGGTGCGGGCCAGCGCCTTGCGCCCGGTCAGCGCGTTGATGAGGCTGGATTTCCCCACGTTCGAGCGGCCCGCAAAGCAGACTTCGGGGCGGTCATCGGGCGGCAGGCCTTCCATGGCGACCACACCCTTCAGAAACTCTACCGGCCCGGCGAACAGCAGGCGTCCGGTTTCTTCGGCCAGCGGTTCGGGGGCGGGTGACAGGGGGAAGGGCAGGGTGTTCATGTGGCAGCTTTCAAGGCAGCGGGGTCAGACCCCCGGATCGCATTCAGGTTACGGGTGATTTTGTCGGCTGGCCAGTCCCACCAGGCGGTTTCCAGCAGGATCGCGACTGTCGCCGCGTCAAACCGCGTGCGCACGGGCCGCGCAGGGTTACCCGCCACAATGGTAAAGGGGGCCACATCGCGGGTGACGACCGATTTCGCCGCGATGACCGCGCCCGCGCCGATGGTGACGCCGGGCATGATCCATGCCTCGGCGCCGATCCAGACATCGGGGCCGATATGGGTGTCGCCACGGTTTTCGGCAGCCCAGGTGGCGGGATCGAAGCCGACCTCCCATCCTTCGCCGAAGATGTTGAACGGATAGGCAGAGAACCCGCCCATGGCATGATTGGCGCCGTTCATCACGATGCGCACGCCGGTAGCCAGCGCGCAGAAGGGCCCGATGGTCAGGTGATCGCCGACGAAATCGAAGTGATGCAGCACGTTGCGCTCGAAGAAAGCCAGCGGCGCATCCGGGTCGTCGTAATAGGCATAGCGGCCCACGGTGACATTGCCGCGCCCTTCGGCCAGCGGCTGCAGGAAGGTCACGCGGGGAAAGCCGGGCATGGGGTGCAGCGTGTCGGGGGCGGGGCCGTGACGGTTCAGGGGGGTCATGCGGCGCCCCCGCCATGGTCGGTGCCGCGCGTGATGGCATCGCCAACAGCAATAGCGCCGCCGTCCTCGACGACCGCATAGACCCCGAAATCGGCATGGCCGTAGCCCGCGTTCAGGGCGCCCAGCGTGTCGGCATCCCATGCCCCGGTGGCGGGGTTGGCGGTCGTGGCCTTGCAGCGGGTGATCCGCGCGGTGATGCGCAGGCGGGCGCTGCCGATCTGCAGGGTTTGACCGATCAGGTCGAATTCGGCCCAGGGCGCCAGCCCGTCCAGCCACAGGTTGCCGCGCCAGCGATGGATCGACAGATCCTGCCCCGTCCGCTGGGACAGATCGCGCAGCGAGGCGAGGTTCAGCACCGCGATATTCGGTGCGGGCGTATCGGCCAGCGCCCCGCGCCCCGCTGCCGGGCCGGGGCGCGCGCAGAGATGCGCGGGCGCGGGCCGGTTGGCAGGCCAGAGCGGGCGGAGCCAGTCGGTCAGGGCAGGGCCGTCCAGGTCCGGGTTCACGGTGATCTGGCCCGCGCGCGGATGGGTCAGCGTCAGGGTACCGTCGTCGTGGCTTTCGCAGGCAATCGCCATCAGCTCTGCACAGCCCGCGCCGCGCAGAAAGCTGCGCTTTGGCGCCCAGTCGGGCAGTTCCCTGCCCAGCCCGGCATCGGCATGGGCGACGGCCCAGATCCTGTCAAACGGCAGCGGGCGGCCCTGTGACAGGACCGCCCCCTTGGTTTCCTCGTACCCGATGGATTTGATCGGGTGGCGGCAGATATGCGCCAGACGAATCGTCACTTTGTTGCGTCACCTTTTTTGCGCCGCATCCCGCTGGTCATATTGCCGAACAGGTCGGGCTTGTGCCCGTTCAAGCGCATGATGAGGTATTGCTGGCTGAACGTGATGATGTTGTTGGTGATCCAGTACAGCACCAGACCCGAGGCAAAGCCGCCCAGCACGAACATGAACACCCACGGCATCCAGCCGAAGATCATCGCCTGTGTCTTGTCAGCGGGTGCCGGGTTCAGCTTCATTTGCAGCCACATCGAGGTGCCCAGCACAATCGGCATGAGCCCGATGAAGATCAGCGCCAGAAAGCTGGTGGGTTCGGGCGCATCCCACGGCAGCAGGCCAAACAGGTTGTAGAGCGACGAGGGGTCGGGGGCCGAAAGGTCCCGGACCCAGCCGATCCACGGCGCGTGCCGCAGTTCGATGGTGACGAAGATAACCTTGTAGAGCGAGAAGAAGATCGGGATCTGCATCAGAATCGGCAAACAGCCCGCCGCCGGATTGACCTTCTTTGTCTTGTATAGGTCGATCATTTCCTTTTGCAGCTTTTGCTTGTCATCGCCCGCGCGTTCCTTGATCGCGGCCATCTCGGGCTGAAGTTCCTTCATCTTCGCCATCGAAACGTAGGATTTCCACGCCAGCGGCAGCAGAACCGACTTGATGAGCAAGGTCAGCGCAACGATGGACCAGCCCATGTTGCCGATATACCCGTTGATCCAGTAAAGGACGGCAAAGATCGGCTTGGTCAGGAAGAAGAACCAGCCCCAGTCGATGGCGTTGAGGAAGCTCTCAATGCCGAGGTTGTTTTCATAACCCCGGATGGTGGACCATTCCTTGGCGCCTGCAAACAGCATCGAATCCGCCTCGACAGTCGCGCCGGGTTCGATTGCCACGACGGGTTGGCGGATTTCGGTCTGGTAGATGTTCGCGCCGGGCACGAATTTCGATACCGCGGTGACCGCATCGCCCGGCATGCCGATCAGCGTTGCCATCCAGTATTTGTCGGTAAAGCCGATCCAGCCGTCTTGTGCGGCCTCGGTGATCTGGGCGGGTGCGGCCTCGCGGTCGACGCGGCGGTATTCTTCCATCACGCTGTAGTCGTCTTCGGTCAGCGTGCCGTCAGCCATCTGGATCATCCCTTCATGCAGGATGAAGAAGTTCGACAGATCGGCGGGAACCCCGTGCCGGGCCACGATGCCATACGGGTCCATTTCCACACGGGCGTCGCCGTTGTTGGTCACCGACTGGGTGATGTGGAACATGTATTTCGCATCGACTTCATAGGTTTGGGTGAAAACCAGCCCCGCGCCGTTGTCCCATTCCAGCACCACGGGCGTGTCGACGGTCAGCGTATTGTCACCGACCTGTTCCCAGCGGGTGTTCGGCCCGGGAACGTTCTCGAACTCCAGCGCGCCGCGCGGGCGCCAGCCATAGATCGCGTAGAACGGTGTGCGCGCGCCGCCCACCGGGCTGAACAGATGAACGATGTCTGAATCTTCGTCCAGCGTCTCGCGGTAGGTGGTGAGCGACAGGTCGTCCAGCCGCCCGCCGTCCAGCGAAATCGTGCCGCGCAACGAGGGTGTTTCGATGGTCACACGCGGTGCGGCGGTTTCCGCGACCTGGTCGGCCGTGACAGCCCCGCCGCTGGTGGCCTCAGGCGGCAGTGCCACGCTGTCGGTCTGTTCGGTTTCAGCGGTGCGCACCGGCGGCTCGGGTGGCGGGAAGAACCACATCCATGTCACCAGCACCAGCAAGCTGAGCGCGAACGCGAGAAGCATATTCTTGTTTTGATCGTCCATGCGGGACCACCACCTATCCTGAAGTAATTCGAGGGTGGTTCAACAGGGCTGACCCCCAAAGGTCAAGCGGTTTTCCCGTAATTTTGCGCGCGGCTGCGTGATATCCCCGGTTTGCGGACCGGTCCGTGGGACCTGCACGGCGGGGGAAAAGCCACGCGCGCCGCTTAATCCGGACGTGTTTGGCGGACAAAGCGGGCCGGGGGCCTGACTATGAAGCGCCCGACTGTGAAGCGGCTGACTGCGAGGGGGCCGACTGCGAGGGGGCCGGTCGGTGCGCGGCATGGCGCGTCATGTGGCCACATGCGGACACCGTCGCCCGTCAGGGTTGCGCAAACCCGGGTGTGCGGGGTCCGGCGGGGCCTGCAGGTGCCGGCAAAGCCGGGTGGGCCGCCGTCATTCCGCGTCAGTCGCTGGCTTGCCCTGCCGGGTCAGCCCGGCAAAGTCGAACAGCCCGGCGTCCAGCAGGTGCGAGGGGTTGGCATGCATCAGCGCGCGGAACATCACCTGACGGCGGCCGGGGCTGCGTGCCTCCCACCCGTCCAGCAGTTGCTTCACCTGCTGGCGCTGCAACCCGTCTTGCGATCCGCACAGGTCGCAGGGGATGATGGGGTAGTTCATTGCGCGGGCGAAACGGTCGCAATCGACCTCGGGGACGAAGGCCAGCGGGCGATAGACGAACAGATCGCCCGCTTCATTCAGCAGTTTCGCGGGCATCGTGGCCAACTTGCCGCCGTGAAACAGGTTCATGAAGAAGGTTTCCAGCATGTCGTCGCGGTGATGCCCCAGCACGATGGCGCTACACCCTTCTTCGCGCGCGATGCGGTACAGGTTGCCCCGCCGCAGGCGCGAACACATGGTGCAATAGGTGCGCCCTGCAGGTGTCTTGTCCATGACGATGGAATAGGTGTCGCGGTACTCGATCCGGTGCGGGATCGTCATGCGGGTCAGGAATTCCGGCAGTACCGTGGCGGGAAAGCCCGGTTGCCCCTGATCGAGGTTGCAGGCCAGCAGGTCCACCGGCAGCAGGCCGCGCCATTGCAGCTCTACCAGTGCGGCCAGCAGGGTGTAGCTGTCCTTGCCGCCCGACAGGCAGACGAGCCAGCGCGACCCGGGCTCGATCATCGCGAAATGGTCCAGTGCTGCGCGGGTTTCGCGGATGATGCGCTTGCGCAGCTTGCGAAACTCTGTCGTGTCGGGCGCGCCTTGCAAGATCAGGGGAACGTCACTGTCATCCAGCATCGCGCGGGGTTCCTTCTTTGTTGGGCACGGGGTCATATCCGTGCCCGCCCCAGGGGTGGCAGCGGCAGATGCGGTGCGCCGCCAGATAGCCGCCCTTCACCCCGCCATGGGTTTGCAACGCCTCCAGCGCATAGGCCGAACAGGTAGGCTGAAACCGGCAGCCATGCCCGACCCAGGGCGACAAGAGCAGGCGGTAGCCCCGGACCGGCAGCGACAGGGCATAGGCCAGCGGGGTCATTTCGGCGTGCCTTCGCCGTCCGTGGTTGCGGGGCCGGTGGGGGCTGCGGGGGCGGATGCCGGGCGTGAGGGTGCTGGACCGGCACCTTTGCCGCGCCGCTTGCCCTTCAGGGGTTTGCCAGTTGCACGGGGATCATTTGTCTGGGGGCCTGATCCGCCCTTCGCATGGATCCTGGCGATCATGTCGCGCAGGTCATTGGTCATCTTGGCATAATCGCGCGTGGCTGTGGCGCCGGGGCGGCCGACCAGCACATAATCCCATCCCGGCTGGCCGCGTTCCGGCAGTACGTCGCGCGCCAGCGCACGCAACCGACGTTTGGCACGGTTGCGTGCCACGGCATTGCCGACCTTCTTCGAGCAGGTGAAGCCGACGCGGATTTCTTGCGCCGCGATGCCTTTGGCACCGACCGCTTCGGCCTGTTCTTCGACACGCCGTTTGCGGGCCTGCAACAGAAAGCCTGGCCCGGGAAGGCGGGCGGCGCTGGCGGCTTGCAAGAATTCACGCCGCTGGCGCAGGGTCGAGATTTTGGGTGCAACCCGCGTGGACGCGGGCGCGCCCGGCTTGAATGAAGGGGGGGGCGGTGAACTGCCGCCTGCGCCATGCGCACGCGTGCCGCCTTCCTCGCTTTCGCGGGGGGCGGACGCATCCGTCCCGCGGGGCATTACACCCCCGACCGCTGCGGCGTCGGCGTCGGTTTGCCCGGCAGCAGCCCCGTTTCCGGGGCCATCTGGACGTTCCGCGCATGACAAAACCGCCGGTCGCAGCGCAGCCCCGGCGTCATCGCCTGCCGCATCTGCCCCCGACGGTGCCATCATCAATCCCGGGTCGTGTCAGCCCTCAGGCCGACAGTTTCTTGCGGCCCTGCGCGCGGCGGGCGTTGATGATCTTCTGGCCGGCCTTGGTGGCCATACGGGCGCGGAACCCGTGACGGTGCTTGCGCACCAGATTGCTTGGCTGAAATGTGCGTTTCATCGCCCAAAATCCTCTATATGCAGTCGCAACCCTGAACCAGAGTCGCGCTCGTCTGTCGTCATCAGCCCCGGTCATTAGGTCAGGCGCGCGGCCAAGTCAATTCGCAACGGCCCGCTTTGTTACATGAAATCGCGGGTTTTGGCAGGCCGCGCGCGGTTCTCACCAAGGATTCTGTAATATTGCGTGAATATTGTCACCCCGGATCAATGCCGCGTGATCCCCCTATGCCCCCGGGCGGGGGCGGGGCATACCTGACCGATTGTAATCCGACCGATAATTGTAATCCGACCGATAGGTGTGCCCCCTTGCCCGATCCTGATCCCCGTTCCGTGTCCCCCGATCCTGCGTCCCCTGATCCTGTGGGCCCCGATCCTGCGTCCCCCGATACTGCGGGCCCTGATCCTGTGGGCCCCGATCCTGTGGGCCCCGCGCCCGGCGCCGCCAAGGTCGGCCTGCGTGCCCGCCTGCCGCTGGTGATCGTTATCGCAGTTGCGCTGACCGGCGCGTTTTTGCTGCGCGACACCCTGACCTTTGATGCCCTGCGCGAGAATCGCGAAGCCCTGCTGGCCTTTCGCGATGCCAATTATGTGCTGACGGCGGCGCTGTTCGTGCTGGCCTATATCGCGATCGTCGCTTTCTCATTGCCCGGGGCGACGGCGGCGACGCTGACCGGGGGCTTCTTGTTCGGCGTCTTCCCCGGCGCGATTTTCAACGTGGGCGCGGCGACGCTGGGCGCGACGCTGATTTTCCTGGCGGTGCGCACCGGGCTGGGCGCCGGGCTGGCGGCGCGAATCGATGCCAGCGACGGGCGGGTGAAGCGGCTGACCGACCGCATCCGGGACAACGAATTCTCGGTCCTTGTTTCCATGCGGCTGGTGCCGGTGCTGCCGTTCTTTGTCGCCAACCTGATCCCGGCGTTGATCGGCGTGCGGACGGGGGTCTTCATGCTGACCACATTTCTGGGCATTATCCCGGGCGGCGTGATCTACACTTGGGTGGGCGCCGGGCTGGGCGCGGTGTTTGCCCGTGGTGAAACCCCCGATCTGGGCATCATCTTTGCCCCCCATATCCTTGGGCCCCTGCTGGCGCTGGCGGCGCTGGCGTTTCTGCCGTCGCTGCTGAAAACCATAATGAAGAAGAAGGAACCCCTGCCATGACCACCCGCATCAAGACAGATATTTGCGTCATCGGCGGCGGGTCGGGCGGGCTGTCGGTCGCTTCGGGCGCGGTGCAGATGGGCGCGCGCGTCGTGCTGATCGAGGGCGGCGCGATGGGCGGCGATTGCCTCAACCATGGCTGCGTACCCTCCAAGGCGCTGCTGGCCGCAGGCAAGGCCGCGCACGCGCAGCGCAGCGGCGCGGCCTTTGGCGTGGCCCCCGTGCGCCCGCAGGTGGATTTCGCCGCCGCGAAGGACCATGTGGCGCGCACCATCGCCACCATCGCGCCGCATGACAGCGTAGAGCGGTTCGAGGGGCTGGGTGTCCAGGTCTTGCAGGGCTATGGCCGATTCATCTCGAAGACCGAAGTGCAGGTGAATGACACTATCGTCACCGCGCGACGCTTTGTCGTTGCCACGGGGTCCAGCCCCATGGTGCCCCCGATCGACGGGCTGGACCATGTGCCCTACCTGACGAATGAAAGCATTTTTGACCTGCGCGAATGCCCCGGCCATCTGTTGATCATCGGTGGCGGGCCGATCGGGATGGAAATGGCGCAGGCGCATGCCCGGCTGGGCGCGCGCGTCACGGTGGTCGAGGGGGCAAGCGCGCTGGGCCGCGACGACCCGGAAGCCGCCGCCGTGGTGCTGGCGCATTTGCGCGACGAAGGGGTGGAGATCATCGAGAACGCGCAGGTGCAGGCCGTGCGCGGGCGCACCGGCGCGGTCGAGGTCGAGGTTGCGGGCGGCACCGTCTTCATCGGCACGCATCTGCTGGTCGCTGTAGGGCGCAAACCCAATCTGGAGCGCCTGAACCTGGAGGCGGCAGGGGTGGAAACCACCCGCGCCGGGGTCCGCGTCGATGCCGGGCTGCGCAGCAGCAACCGCCACGTCTATGCCATCGGCGATGTGGCGGGGCAGGGGCAGTTCACCCATCTGGCGGGCTATCATGCGGGCGTGGTGATCCGGTCCGCCGTGCTGGGCCTGCCCGCCCGCACGCGCAGCGATCACATTCCCAGCGTAACCTATACCGACCCCGAACTGGCGCAGATCGGCCTGACCGAGGCTGATGCGCGCAGCAAGTTCGGCGCACAGGTGCAGGTCGTGCGCGCCGAGATGGCGGGCAACGACCGCGCACAGGCCGAGGGCAAGACCGATGGCTTCATCAAGGTCATGGTCGTGCGCAGTCGCCCGGTGGGCGTCACCATCGTCGGTGCGCAGGCGGGCGAACTGATGGCACCTTGGGCGCTGGCCATTGCCAACGGGCTGAAGATGTCCGCGATGGCGGGCACGGTCCTGCCCTATCCGACATTGGCGGAAATCGGCAAACGCGCCGCCGGGGCCTTCTTTTCTCCCAAACTCTTTGATAACGCTGTGCTAGGGCGGTTCGTGAGGGCAGTGCAGCGGTTTCTGCCCTGAGTTTGGCCCCGGCCCGTCCGGCCCGGACCCGTCTGCCCGATCCAGACGCGCAGCCTTTGGGTGCGTCGGCCGGGGGATGCGGGTGCGGGTCTGGTGGGGTGAGGCTGCAAAGGGGATGCGATGTTTCTGAACACGCTTTCGGGCCGGTTCCTGATGTTGACGATCTTGTTCGTCATGCTGGCCGAGGTGTTTATCCTGGTGCCCTCGCTCGCCCGCTATCGCGAGGAATATCTGCTGGCCCGGCTGGAGCGTTCGCAAATCGCCTCGCTGGCGTTGCTGGCCAGCGACGGGATGATCGCCGAGGATCTGGCGCAGGAGCTTCTGGTCAACGCGGGCGTCTTCAACGTGGTGCTGCGCCGCGATGCGGTGCGCGAACTGGTGCTGTCGTCGCCGATCCCCGCGCCGATCAGCGCCACCTATGACCTGCGCGATCCCGGCCCGCTGGCGCTGGTAGGCGATGTCGTCGCGGTCCTGATGACGCCGGAAAACCAGATCATCCGCTTGATCGGCAATCCGGTGCGCGAGGCCGGGCTGCTGATCGAGGTGACGCTGGAAACCGCGCCGCTGCGTGCTGAACTGCTGGTCTATGGCAGTCGCATCCTGGGGCTGTCGATCTTCATTTCGCTGGCCACGGCGCTGTTGCTGTTCTGGGCGGTGCGCCTTTTGATGGTGGTGCCGATCAAGCGCATGGTGCGCCATATGGCCGCGTATGCTGATGCGCCCGAGGATGCGCACCTCATCATCGCCCCCACCAACAACGTGCGCGAGTTGCGCGATGCCGAAGAGGCGCTGTTTGCCCTGCAAACCCAGTTGACGGGGCTGCTGCGCCAGAAGGAACGGCTGGCGCAACTGGGCGGCGCCGTGGCGCGGGTCAGCCACGATCTGCGCAACATCCTGTCCACCGCGACGCTGCTGGCCGACCGGATGGAGGGCAGCGACGATCCCGCCGTGGCGCGCGCGGCGCCGAAGCTTGTCGGCTCGCTCTCGCGTGCGGTGAACCTGTGCGAGGGGACGCTGGCCTTCGGCAAGGCCGAGGAACCGCCGCCGCGTTTGGCGCGCTTCGATCTGGCCGCGCTGGCCGAGGATGTGATGGAGAACGAGAAATTGGCCGCGGCAGAGGGTGCCGAGGTCGAATTCCTCTGCGATATTCCCCCCGGCATGACGGTGCGCGCTGATAGCGAGCAGATTTTCCGTGTGCTTGGCAACATGGTGCGCAATGCCCGGCAAGCGATCGAGGCGACCGGCAAGCCCGGCACCGTCGAGATAAGCGCCGCTGAGGAAGATACCGGCTGGTGCATCCGCATCGGAGATACCGGCCCGGGCCTGCCCGCGCGCGCCAAGGAACATCTGTTTACCGCGTTTCAGGGCGGGGCGCGCAAGGGCGGCATCGGGCTTGGGCTGGTGATCGCCGCTGAACTGGTACGCGGGCATGGCGGGCGGCTGGACCTGAACCGCACCGATGCAGATGGCACCGAATTCCGCATCTGGCTGCCCTCGAAGGGCGGGATCTAGCTGCTCAAGCTGGGTTTGCCGCTGTCCGGCTGGCGCAATCCCGTATGTCTCAGCCCCTCATGTCTAAGCCCCTCATGTCTAAGCGTCGTCGGCGCGGTTGGTCAAAAGCGGTCTTTTGTGATCCGCTGGCCCGGGACGCCCTCAGGTCGCTGACCGGAAGACTGTTGCGCCCGTGACGGTTTCAGACGTCTTTCTGCCTCCCGTTGGCATAAACCCCGCAGCGGCGGCCTGCGACAGGTCATATCGGTGTCTTTGCGTCGGCGGGTCCAGCCCCGTCGATGCGGCACCCGCAGGCGCGCCCCCGGCAAATTCCGCAGACCGGTTTTCGCTGGAAGTGAAAATGTCGTTTTCCACCCTGCGCCCCCTTGCAAAGCCGATACCGTGGCGTTATTGCACCCCCAAGGCGCGCCCGTAGCTCAGCTGGATAGAGCACCAGACTACGAATCTGGGGGTCAGGAGTTCGAATCTCTTCGGGCGCACCATTTTACCAAATATCAGGCATCAGGCCGAAATGACCGTAGGGTCATAACGCTGATGCGTACCGCATCTGGACACGGCAAGGGCACCTTTCGTGCCTGATGCAGCGGATGGCCGCAAGCTGGCCTGTATGCGGATGACGGCGCTTTGCGGCTGCGGGCACCCGCCGCCAACCTGCGGTTGACTGCTTCCGCAGGCGGTGCGCGGCGGAGCAGTCGCTTGAGCGACCCGCCATGGCCTTCGTGTCGTGCCAGATGGGGCTGACCCATGCGGACGCCGCCCTGCGGCGTTGCTGCAATACTGTGTCCGATCTGGTCTTTTGGATGGGCCTGCCCCCTAAATAACCGCAACGCGCGGCCTTGAACTTGATGTCCAGTTCCGTCGGACGCGGATATTTTCGCTGCACTCATCCTGAAGATGCGCGGACTCCTGCCCAAACGACGACAACGATCGGCGATTTGCCGCCGTCCCATATTACGCGAAAACTGCGCCCATGTCATTTGCCTGCGCCGCTGCGCGGTTTGCCAGACGATCAAGGAAAACGAAATATCATATATATTTCAGTGGTTAAGGTGTGACCTTGTGAGGTTCACCAGGTCTGCCCGCTGCATTTTTTCCGGCGTCTGACCTATCTGAAACGCGGAAATCAGAGGCACCTCAAGCACGGGAACCGGACATGTTCCCCTCACGTTATCTTGTCACTTCATGCAACCAAGAGGTGACGACATGACACTTAAGAACCTGATGACGACCAGTGCGCTGAGCATGCTGCTGGCAACTTCCGCCGTTGCGCAAACCGGCACGGGGACCACCGCACCGGCAGACGGGACCGCACCGATGGCGACGGACGGGATGATGGAGGCCGAGACGATGGCCCCGCAAAGCCTGTCCGAGATGACGGTCGGTGACCTGAACGGCACCGACGTGATGGATGCCAACGGCGAGTCGATCGGCAGCATCACCGAAGTGGTGCAGGGTGCCCGTGAAGGCCAAGCGGTTGTCGGTATCGGCGGGTTCCTTGGCATCGGGCAATACAATGTGGCCCTTCCGCTGAGCGATCTGTCCTACAATGCTGCGGACGAAGTGATCTCGGTGAGCCTGACGGAAGAAGAGCTGACAGCGATGCCGGAATATGTCAGCGGAGACATGGAGCCGCTGCCGCCTGAAGTGCAGCTGTCCACGCTGATGGAAGACACGTCTGATGCAGCCGAACCGGCAACGGATGCGCCTGCGATGGACGAACCGGCAACAGATGCGCCTGCGATGGACGCACCGGCAACGGATGCGCCCGCGATGGACGAACCGGCAACAGATGCACCGGCAACGGATGCGCCTGCGATGGACGCACCGGCAACGGACGGTACGGAAGCTGATGACATGATGGAAACCGATACCGACACCGAAGAGAGCACCACTACCCAATAAGCTGCGGTGATCTCTGCCATATTTCTGAAAAAGGGGGGCTGCCACACGGCGGCCCCCCACCAATGTTTCCCCATCCATACCTTTGGTACGACTTTTGCGTCGCCGCCCGTCAACGCGGCGCTGATGCGTTTGAAAAGCCGGAAATTCTGCGACGCTGCGTGCCATGGTCCTCGCTTGCCCGGATTGCGCTTCCTCCACACCCCACCCGACGCTACGGCGGTGTTTGCTGATGAAGGCAGCGCGCCGTAGTGCACCACCTTTCAGAAAACTATCGTCTTTGCAGGGCCGATCCGATAAAGCCCTGCGAAACCCGTACGCGCGCCGCAGGGACCCCGCCCGATACCCCGCGCGGTGCCGATCAGGAGGACGATATGACAAACCATCTCTACCACAACGACCTGCCCGACGGGCTGGACCTTGGCCCGGTCGTGGCGATCGACTGCGAAACCATGGGGCTGCACCCGCACCGGGACCGGCTGTGCCTGGTGCAGATGTCGGGCGGCGACGGGCATGCACATATGGTGCAGGTGGCCATCGGCCAGACCGAGGCACCCAATCTGGCGCGCATGCTGGCAGACCCGCAGGTATTGAAGCTTTTTCACTTCGGACGGTTCGACATCGCCGCGCTGCTGAATGCCTTCGGCGTGGTGACGGCGCCGGTCTATTGCACCAAGATCGCGTCAAAGCTGGTCCGCACCTATACCGACCGGCATGGCTTGAAATACCTGCTGACCGAATTGCTGGGCGTCGACATTTCCAAGCATCAGCAAAGCTCTGACTGGGGGGCGGACACGCTGACCGATGCGCAACTGGATTATGCTGCGTCGGACGTTTTGTACCTGCACCGGCTGCGCAAGGAACTTGACCGCAGGCTGAAGCGCGAGAACCGCCAGAATCTGGCGCAAAGCTGTTTCGACTTCCTGCCCGCCCGCGCGCAGCTCGATCTGGCAGGCTGGCCCGACATCGACATTTTCGCGCATTGACGCTGCTGGCGCATTGACGCTTCTGGGGCATGGACGCTGCTGGGGCATGGACGGGCAAAGGACGGATGAAACAGGCTGACCGCTATTCGCGCAGTATCGCTGTACTGAAACTGGTGCTGCCGCTGGGCGCGCTGGGCCTTTTGTCGTCGCTGTTTCTGGTGGCGCGCGACATCGACCCGTCGCAGGCGATCAGCAACGCGCCGGTCGATGTGGCCGAACTTGCGCGCGAGCCGCGGATCTCTGGGGCGAATTACGCGGGCGTGACCGATGACGGCGCGGCGCTGACCATTGCGGCCAGCACCGCCCGGGCCGACCCCGATGCAACGCTGCGTCTGACCTTGACCGACATGCGCGCCACGCTGGAAACCCCGGATGGTGAGGTGACGCAGATCAACGCGGGCCTTGGCGTGCTCGACCGTGCCGCGGGCCGGGTCGAATGGCGCGACGACGTGCAGGTGACTGCGGCGCAGGGCTATGCCTTGAACGCCGCCCAGCTTTTCGGCTTGCTGGACGACACCCGTCTGTGGTCAGATCAGCCGGTCTTGGTGCAGGGTCCGGTGGGGGAAATCAGGGCAGGGCAGTTCGCGCTGCAACTGGCCGAGGGCGGGGCACGTACATATGTTATGCTGTTCAGTGGCGGGGTAAACTTGCTATACGATGGTGCAGAGTAAAAGGGGCAGCGATGCGACGGCCAATCAGTTACACCATTCTCGCGGTCCTTCTGGCCTGCGCACCCGCAGGCCTCAGCGCGCAGGGGGCGCAGTTTGCGCTTGGCGGTCTGGCGCAGGCGCGCGACCTGCCCATCGAAATATCGGCTGACCAGTTGACGGTCGATCAGGCCACCGGCGCGTCGGTCTTCAGCGGCAATGTCGTGGTCGGGCAGGGCGATGTGCGGCTCGCCGCGCAGAGCCTGCGGGTGGAATATGGCCAGGCAGACACAGGCACGATCAATCGGCTTGTCGGCTCGGGCGGGGTCACGCTGGCCACGCTTGAAGATGCCGCCGAGGCCGATGAGGCGATCTATTCCGTCGCTGACAGCACGATAGAGATGACAGGCAATGTGATGCTGATGCAGGGCGCGAATGTGCTGTCCGGGGACCGGCTGAACATCAACCTAAACACCGGACAGGGGACGATTGATGGACGGGTCCGCACCATCCTCCAGCCCGGACGCTGAGCGGGGGCTGAAAGCGCGCACCACGCCCGGGCAAACCATCGGTGCGTCTGGCACGGCGTCGGCGGGGGGCGGGCTGCGCGTTGTGGGCCTTCGAAAGGCCTACAAGCGCAACGTGGTGATCCGCGATGTCAGCCTGGATCTGAAGCGGGGCGAGGTCGTGGCGCTGCTGGGCCCCAACGGGTCGGGCAAGACAACGTGCTTCTATTGCATCGCGGGCCTGGTGCCGCCGCAGGGCGGGCAGGTGATCCTGGACGGCCGCGACGTGGCTGGCCTGCCGATGTATCGGCGCGCGCGACTGGGCATCGGCTACCTTCCGCAGGAAATGTCGATCTTTCGCGGGCTGACGGTGGCGCAGAACATCATGGCCATTCTTGAAATCACCCTGTCCGACCGGCATGCCCGTCGCGACCGGCTGGAAACCCTGCTGGCCGAATTCTCCATCGGGCATCTGCGCGACGCCCCCGCCATGGCCCTGTCGGGCGGTGAACGGCGGCGGGCCGAGATTGCGCGCTGCCTCGCCTCGGATCCGAAATATGTCCTGCTCGATGAACCCTTCGCGGGCGTCGATCCCATCGCGGTGCGTGAAATCCGCGAATTGGTGGCCGATCTGAAAACCCGTGGCCTCGGCGTGCTGATTACCGACCACAACGTGCGCGAGACGCTGGAAATCGTGGACCGGGCGTTCATCTTGCACGACGGCGTGGTGTTGATGAGCGGGACCCCCGATGAGGTTGTGGCGAATGAGGATGTGCGAAGGGTCTATCTGGGTGACAGTTTCCGCATGGGCTGACCGCGCCATGGCGTTGAAATCACGGCATGGCGGGCAACCCGCTTTGCGCGTGCCGGGCAGGCCAACGCACGCGCGGAACGGAAGGAGCTGGCTGTGGCGCTGAAACCGTCGCTGAATGTCAGCCAGTCGCTGGGGCTGGCGCTGACGCCCATGATGCGGCAGGCGCTGCAATTGCTGCGGTTCTCGGCGGTTGAGGTCTCGGACTTGATCACGCATGAGGCCGAGGTCAATCCCTTCCTGAAGCTGACGCTGCCGCGCACGCCTGTGGGCGGCGCGCCGTTGCCCGCCGATCTTGCTGCGCGCGGTCCCTCGGTGTTGGAGGATCTGGCCGCGCAATTGCGCATGATGGACCTGCCCGGCGCGGTCCGGCAGGTCGCACAGTATCTGGCCGCAGACCTGAGCGATGAAGGCTACCTTGCCCAAGACACCCTGGATTCCATGGCCGCGCATGGCGTCAGCGACACGCTGCTGGAGGCCGGTATTGCCGCCCTGCAGCGCTGTACCCCCGCCGGGGTCGGCGCGCGTGATCTGACGGAATGTCTGACCTTGCAACTGTGCGACGCCGGGCTGGACGCCGCAGCCGCCACGCAGACCGTGGGCGCGCTTCTGGTGTTTGCTGCCTGCGCGGGCAATGCAGCGGGGCAGGCGGATCTGGCGCGGCGCCTGAACATCAGTACGGTCGAAGTTGCGCGCCGCGTCGGTCTGGTGCGCGACCTGCGTCCCCGGCCCATCGACCGGGCCGAGGCGACGCCGACCCTGCACTATGCCGACCTGAAGGTGGCGCGCACACCCGGTGCGGGCTTTGCCGTCACCCTCAACCGTGAGGACCTGCCTGAAATCGAGATCGATCAGGTGCTGGCCGCGCAGGCGGTCACCGATAATTTCGGACGTGACAGCCTGGCGCGCGCGCAGGCGATTCTATCGGCCTTGCAGTACCGCGGTCAGACGCTGCAGGCGATCGGCGGGTATCTGCTGGAACACCAATACAGGTTTTTCGCCCACGGCCCCGACCACCTGCGCCCGATGACACGGGCAGCGGTTGCGCAGGCGCTGGACGTGCACCCTTCCACCATCAGCCGGGCGGTTGCGAACAAGGCCATCGACTGCAATGGACGGATATGGCCGCTGTCGGTGTTCTTTTCTTCCGCGCTGCCCTCGGGGGATGAACAGGGCATCAGCGGCTTCGTGGTCCAGCGCCGCATCGGAACGATGATCGGGCAGGAAGATCCGTTAACGCCGCTTTCAGACGATGCCATTACAACAGCCCTGCACGCAGAAGGCGTTGACATCGCCCGTCGAACTGTCGCCAAATACCGGCAAGGCATGCGCATCCCCGCGTCATCCATGCGCCGGCAACGGGCAAAGGCCCGGCCGGCTCCCGCAGGGACGCGCCAGAAGGGTTAACCCCGTGGCTGGGGGCCGGGTCCGTTTCGCGGGCATGGCCTTCGGCCCATAAAAGAAGGAGAGGCTCATGCGGTATCAGATCAGCGGTAAGCAGATCGACGTGGGGGAGGCTTTGCAGACCCATGTGAAAACCGAACTGGGGGAAGTGGTCGAGAAATATTCGCAGCGTCCTACCGATGCGTTGATCGTGTTCTCGCGTAATGCGCATCAGTTCGTCTGCGAAGCCACGGTACACCTGTCCACCGGCCTGACGGCGCAGGCGAAAGCCAGTGCTACCGAAATCTACGCCGCTTTCGATGGCTGCCGCGAGAAGATGGACAAGCAGTTGCGCCGCTACAAACGCCGCCTGAAAGATCACCACCGTGACCGAACACAGCCGGTTGAGTTTGGTGGCGGTTCCTCGTATATCCTCGCGGGAAGTGGCGATGCTGAAGCGTCAGAGCCTGAGGGCCTGCAACCGATGATCATCGCGGAAATGGAAATGCGCATCCCGTCGCTGTCGGCTGGCGAGGCGGTGATGCAGATGGAGCTTTCCGAGGCGCCGGTTCTGGTGTTTCGCAACGAACGTCATGGCGGGCTGAACGTGGTTTTCCGTCGCGATGACGGGAATATCGGCTGGGTCGACCCGCAACAGTAAATCGGCACCGGGTGTCATGGCTTTGCCATGGCACCCGATTGCAAGGGGCAGATATGGAATTGTCGCTGATACTCAAACCCGACGCTGTGCGGGCCGTGCACGGTGTGTCCAGCAAGAAACGCCTCTTTCAGGATCTGGCTGACCTGGCCAAGGTGGTCTACGGCTTGGATTCGATGGTGGCACTGAACAGTCTTCAGGAACGCGAAAGCCTGGGCCCCACCGGCGTGGGCCATGGCGTGGCGCTGCCGCATGCCCGCCTCGACGGGCTGGAACGGGTGTCGGGCGTGTTCTTCCGGCTGGACAAGGCCTTTGACTATGGCTCGGTCGACAAGGCGCCTGTGGATCTGGTGTTCGCGCTGTTCGCACCACGCGATGCAGGCGTGGACCATCTGAAGGCGCTGGCACTGGTTTCGCGCACCTTGCGCGATCCGGCCGTCTGCCGTCAGTTGCGCGCCAATACCGACGCCGCGACGCTGCATGCGGTTCTGACCGCCGCGCGCGACATCAAGGCTGCCTGAGGCCGGCGCAGCCGCGCGTGTCCGGTCTTTGCCGCTTTTGGCCACCCCCGGCACAATGCGGTGGTGGCCGCCCGATAGTGGAACAAAACCGGGCCGGGGGGGCGCTATTCCACCCAATCCCCAAAACCCAGCAGCATGAAATCTTCCGTATAGACTTCCTGTGTCGCCGCCAGCACCGTGGCATCATAGATCCGCGACAGGCGGCGGCGTGAAGGCGTATGCGCCGCAGGGGCGGGCGGGGCGGCCTTGCCAGCGATTGCCGCCAGTTGTGCACAGGCGGGCACCAGATCGGATTCCTTCAGGACGAAGCGTGGCGGGCAGACCTCGGCCAGTGCGCGCAGGCAGGTCACCTGACTGGTCCAGGCGGGTGCCGTGACCATTGGCGTCTGGCCCGCGCGGTTGGCCTTCAGGAACCGCAGGAAGGCCAGGAAGTCTGCGCGCAGCACCTCGGGCGGCTGGTCGTCCAAAGTGTCCAGCGGCGAAACATCGGTCTGCTCTACCTCGGCCAGCCAGCGGACAACATCGCCGCGCGCCCCGCTCAGCACCTGGCGCAAGAAGATCTCGAAGGCACGCGCGGTGGGATGGCGCAGCACGGTAAAGCTGTGATGCCCCGGCGTGCGCAGCCACCAGCGGCGCATGTCCTCGACGCCCAGATCGGTGACCAACATCTCGGGGCTGACCCCGTCCAGCTCGGCCAGCCAGTGGTAGATCTTCTGGTCTGGCCCGCCGGGGATCGGCAAGAAGGCCAGCGGGCTGTGCGATGCGATGCGGAACATCGGTGCGGCGGGGGCATGGCGCGGCTCTCGGTGCGGGGCCGGGCCTGCACCGCCCATCCCGCCAGCAAACGCGTGCAGCGCCTCGGGGTTGGTCAGCTTGTCCTCGATCGGTTCGGGGTTCTGCCGTTTCAGCCGGGTCGAGGGCGCGGTGATCGTCGCCGCCACCCCCAACCAGCGTGCCAGCCCGTTCAGCACCGCCACATCGTTCAGATCCTCATAGGCGATGGGAAAAGCCACCTGTCCACTGGCCTGCAACTGTTGCTGTACCTGCGCCTGAAACCGCTGAACCCGGTCAGCATGGGCGCGAAATTCGGTCGCATCGAAGGTCACTTTGGCGGCCTTGCGGTCCTTCACATGGCCCAGTCGCCACTGGTTCGTCGTCGTCGCGATCTTGAGCGAGACGTAGCTGTCCAGCGGGTTGCGGCTAAGCACGATCTTGGCGCAGGCCGGGTCTTCCAGCACATGGGCCAGAATGCGGGGGTCGTGGTCGTGAAAGAAGCGAAAGCCGTTCATCCCCGGCCGCGCCTGCACTGCTGCCAGCAGCGGCAATGGATCGGTATCGCGCGCGGCGCGGTCGAAGCCTTCGACGTGGCTCACATCGGGGCGGTTGATGAAGTTCGGGTTGAACAGCTCTCCCTCGCAGACGATGCCGTCAAATTCGTTCAGGTTGCTTTCCAACAGGTTCGACCCTGTGCGCATATCGGCCAGAACGACGAACGAGGTGAAGGGGGCGGAAAAGGTCATGCAGTCTCACTTCAAGAAATAGGTGCTTGTGGGTGCGGGGCTCGGATCATGGCTGACCGGGTAATCGCCCAGCAGGAACGGCGGCAGACCTGCATCGCGCAGCTCCTCCACAAACGCGCCGAAACCTGCCAGCGGGCGTAGCTTTGGTGGGGTCAGCGGGCGCGTCTGGATCTGGCTGGCGAATTCGACCAGCACGCTGTCGAGCGCGTCATAGGGGGCTTCCAGAAACTCGGCCATGGTCCAGATGCGGACCCGCGCGCGCGCCCAGTTCGACCGCAGGATTTCCAGATGCGCCGCCTCGCGCTTTTGCAGCCAGGCGGCATGACTGCGGATGTCGGCAGCAGGTTGGGTGCCGCGAAACAGCGGCAGTGCCCAAGCCCCCGTGATGACCGAGATATGCGCATTCTGGTCAGACGCCATGAACCAGTTCAGCGGCGCGGTATGGTTGTCGCGCGCAGCGTATTGAAAGCACTGGCGTTCCCCCCGCGTCGCCCAGATCAGGCTGGCCAGGAACTGCTGCTGGTTATAATCGCGCAGTGCTGCCGACTGGCTGAGGCCGCCGTTATAGACCGGCGCGTCGCCCGCGAAATGCGCCTTTTCGGGCGCGAACAGATGGCCATGCACGCGCAGGCCGGTCGCCTGTGCCAGCCAGCCGGGGAAACCCTCGAACACTTCGTCAAAGCCGGTGAAGACCGAATAGGGCGCGGCGGTTTTGCCCCGCTCCCAATGTTCGCGGGGCAGGCGGCTTTGCATGTAAAGGCCCGGGCGGCCCATCTGGCGCTGCTCGGTGGCGCGGGTGAAATGACGGTTGATCTTGCCGGGCTGCGGGTCGGCGCGTACCGCCGATCCAGGTTGGTCCGACAGGAAATAGGCATAAAGCCGGTCGGCGCGCGGCCAGATCTTGCGCGCCATGAAGCAATCCGACCGGCGCAGCAGTTGCAGATGGTCATCGTAGAACACATGCGGTTTGCCGAGATAGTCGAATTTCGACAGCGTCAGCGACCGGCTTTCGATCCGCGTCGCGTGCTTGCGGGCAAGGGTCTGGAAATACGATTCATCGGGGATCCAGACCCTGCGGAAATAGGCGTCATATTCTGCGCGCTGCGGATCGTTCAGGATCGCCGACAGCGTCTTGCGCGTCAGGCACCACCATTGCGACCCCAGATGCGGCGTCAGCGGCGCGGGCATTTTGCGCGCCACTTTCCAACGGCGCTGCAAGGTGACGAAACTGTCGAACAGCCAACGGGTGCGCTGCCAAGAGAAGGGGAAATACAGGCTGAACCGCTCATCCGACAACCCGCCCACGGTCCAGGGCGTATCGGCGGTGGTCACGGATTCGATGTAATCGGTCCCGGTCTGTGTGGCCAGCATCGCAATCAGTTCTGCTGCCGGGCGCAGGGGCAGGCATGACCCCGAGATCGCATAGACATGCCCCACGTCGGGGAACGCTTCCAGCATCTCTTCTGCCGCCGATTGCATGGCCGCCACCAGCGACCACATGCCCCATTCGCAGCGATACCGGCGCGAGAACCGGACCCCCGGCAGGTGGCGCAGCGCCTGTCGGAAGGCGTTGAAGCTGCGGTCGGGCACCGATTTGTCCACATGGATCACCACCGGACAGCCCGCCGCCGCCCAGAAGCGCGCGACATCTTCGGCCCGGTGCAGCGCGGTGTGGCACAGCATGAGGATGCCCAGGTGCGCCGATGCGGCCGCGTTGTCCTGCCCTTCGCCGTTCTTGCCTTCCGCCATGCCCCCCGTCACGTCCCCCGTCATGCCCAATGCCCCTTGGACATCAGGCCCAGAATCTCCAACTGGCGCCAGTTGATGTATTGGGTGGACCAGTCGCACCACAAGTCGGGGCTGGCCTCCAGCCCGGCGCTATAGGCCTGGTATTCGCGGCTGCCGCCGTAATGCTGGCGGCGGGTCAGCTCTTCTGTGGATTTGGCGACCAGGGTGTCGAGGAACTTCGCATGCAGCAGTACGCCCGATACTTTCTCGCCGCCGTCGTCGTCATAGACCTTGTTGAGCCCGCGCGGCAGAACCCGGTGGGTTGAGCTTACATAGGCATATTTCCGCGTCCAGCGCACCAGCGGCGTCTTGTTCAGCGCGGGTGCCTTGGCGGGGTCTTCGGCAAAGAACTTGCGCGCGCGCACCCCGCCCTGAATCCAAAGGTTCTGATAGGTTGCATCGCGCGACAGCACATAATTGCCGCTGTCAAACCATGACGCGATGTCGATCGGGTTTTGCCCGGATTGATAGGGCTGCGCGGCCACCGGCCCCTTTGGATACATGTCCAGCAGCATCGCGCCGAAGGATTTGATGGCCGACGTATCCAGACAGTCGGTCAGCGCCTGCAAGGGCCGGGTGTCGCAGAATGGATAGACGAGGAATTCGTCGACATCGACCACCAGATTCCAATGACCCGCGCCATAGCGCCATTGCAGATGGTTCAGCCAGTCCACCCCGAACTTCGAGCGTTTGTAACTGCCCACCGTCGTCCAGAGCGAGACATCGGGCTGATCGGCCAGATATTCCGCCGACCCGTCGTCCGACCCGTTGTCGACCATCAGGAAATGCGAAATCCCCAGATCACGGTAGTATTTCAGGAAAAAGGGCAGGCGCACCAGTTCGTTGCGCAGCGTGGTAAAGGCCAGAATGTCGGTTTCGCCGATTGCTTTCGTGCGGTCCACGCGCCGCGTCAGTTCCAGACTTTTGCGCAGCGCGCGCATCAGTTTTATCTGACGCTCGGCGCGCAGTTGAAATTGCGTAAGGATGTCCATTCAGCCCGCTTCTGCCCCGCCCGAACCCGTCATTGTATGGTATCTGCCTTCTTGATCGCCCGGAATACCGTGTCAAAGTGATCCGACCAGCGCGGCGGGTCATACCTGTGGCGCGGGGCGGATTGGTTGGCGGGCGTTGCCAAAGCGGCAATGATTGCTTGTTCCCATTGATACTGTTGATCGATTCGCGCGTAAACGGGTGAGTCGCCAAAAACGTCACGCAAAACGATTAAATCGTTGCAAATCACAGGTGTGCCCAGCGCCAATGCCTCGGCCACCGGCAGGCCGAAGCCCTCGGCATGGCTGGGAAACAGCAGCGCGCGGGCGTTTTGCAGGCAGGAGGCCACCGCGCCATCCGCCAGCCCGGTGAGTTCAAACACATGCTGCCCCCTCAGCGGCCCATGGTCCAGACGGTCGAAAACCGCGCGGTTGTTCCAGCCGCGCCCCCCGATGATGACCAACGCGGGCATGTTCTCTTGCGGCAGTCGCGCGGCAAGGCTGTCCCACAGGTCGAGCAGGAGCGCGTGATTCTTGCGCGGCTCGATCGTGCCCAGTGTGACGAAATAGGGGCGTGATGGATCGGGCATTCCGGCGGGCAATTCGGGGGGCATTCCGGCGGGCCGCGCCAGATCGCAGCCCAGATGCGCGACCACATCCTGCGGCACCCGGCCGCCGCGCGCAAACACGGCGCGGGCGCTGTCGCGGCTGGCGGCCGAGTTGTAGATGACCAGATCGGCGCCCGCGCCGACCGCCTGCATCTTGCGCGCAAACGCTTCGGGCACACCGGGGCGGGTGAACTGCGGATGGGTCAGCGGGATCACGTCATGGACCAGAACCGCGCGGAAACACGGCGCCAAGGTCTTGAAAACGCGGGCATCCAGATTGCTGTGCCCGGTGTTGAAATAGGTCGCGCGGGCTGGCACGTGCCGCGCGACCAGCCGCGCCAGCCCGCGCGTGGTCATACATCGCCCCAAAGCCAGCCGCCGCAGATCAGCCATCACCCGGCGGCGTGCAGGCGTCTGCCGCAGATGCGCGCGCGCGATCCAATCCGCAGGCCCCCAGGGCACCGTGCCGCGCAGCCGGTCCGACAGCGCCCGCACGCCCGCGCGATCCAGCAGCACGAAGCCCGGCGCGGCGCGGATCAGCGCCCAAAGCGGCCCGCCTGCGTCCAGCAGATGCGCCAGATAGGCGGCCTCGACACGGTCCACCCCGGTCCATGGCCCGCGCCCGACCCGGCTGCACAGCCGCGTCAGGTCCAGAAGCGTGGCGGGTGTATCGGCAGATGGGGCGGGGCGGTGGGGTGTGGTCATGCGGGCACTTTGCGGCAGCGCCCGGCGACCCGCAACCCGGGACGCGCGCGCGCCTGTGATGCCCGCCATGACGGGCCGGTGCAGCCGGTCAATCCGGTGTCAGCATATAACCTTCGCCGCGCACGGTTTGCAGGAAACGCGGGCGCTTGGGGTCGGCCTCGATCTTGCGGCGCAGGCGGGTGATCTGCACATCCACCGCGCGGTCCTGCCCCGGTTCGGGCGTCGAAAGCCCCCGGTCGCGGCCCAGATCATGGATCAATTGCTCGCGGCGGATGACTTCGCGCGGGTGGCGGGCAAAAAGGCGCATCAAGGCGGCCTCGGTCTGGGTCAGGCGGATCAGCGCTTCGCCCTGCCGCAACTCTCCGCGTTCCAGATCATAGCGCAGCGCGCCCAGCACCATCAGTTGCGGCACCAGCGTCGCGGCCTCCAGCTGCGGCGCGCGGCGCAGGATCGCGTTGATCCGCAGCAACAGTTCCTTTGGCTCGAACGGTTTGGGCATGTAATCATCCGCCCCCGCTTCCAGGCCAGAGATCCTGTCCCCCGTCTCACCCTTCGCAGTCAGCAGCAGCACCGGCACCGGGCCTTGTGCGCGGATCCAGCGCGTCAGGCTGATGCCATCCTCGCCGGGCATCATCACGTCCAGCACGATCAGATCAAACGCCAGCCCGGCCAGCAAACGGCGTGCATGCGCGGCGTCGCGCGCGGCCGTCACCCAAAAGCCGTTGCGGATCAGATACTTTTGCAAAAGCCCCCTTATGCGTTCGTCATCATCGACGATCAGCAGATGCGCGGTGTCCTGATCTCCGCTCATGATCTTGCGTCCTTCATCGCCTGATACTGGTGGCGGATGTCGTCGTCCATCATCGCCTCCAGCACCTGCCGGAAGCCTGCCACGGCGGCGGGGCCTGCGGCCCGGTAGGCGGCGCGCATGCGGGCGCGCTGCGCTTCCGACAGGGCGCGTTCCAGCGCCGCGCCGCTGTCGGTCAGGAACATGTGGCGTTCGCGCCGGTCCTTGCGGCCGACCCGCTGTTCCACCAGCCCGTCTTCGATCAGTGCGCGCAGGACCCGGTTCAGCGATTGCTTGGTCACGCCCAGCACGGCCAGGAGGTTGTTCACCGTGGTGCCCCGTGATCGGTTGATGAAATGCAGCGCCCGGTGATGCGCCCGGCCATAGCCGTGGTCATCCAGGATGCGGTCAGGGTCGGCGGTAAAGCCGCGATATGCGAAAAACATCGCCTCGATCCCCTTGCGCAACTGGTCGTCGGTCAGGAACAGCAGGTTCTCCCCGCCGCCTGCGCCCGCGCCGCCTTCTGCCATGGTCTGTCCCCTTCGGCCCGATCACGTTTTTCGCTCTCCGCTGCATTTTATGTCAGTCTTGTTGACTTTCCAAGAATCAATTGCTAGCGATTGCCCGAATTCTCGCAACTTTATGTCTGTTGCGGGGCGGTTGACGCAATATCTGAGAACGCAACGGAGGGTTCGCAATGGCTGGGGCTTATGATGACCGGGACGGTTATATCTGGATGGACGGCACGCTGGTGGATTGGCGCGATGCCAATGTGCATATCCTGACCCATGCGCTGCATTATGCCTCTTCTGTGTTCGAGGGCGAGCGGTGCTATAACGGCAAGATCTTCAAATCCCGTGAACATTCCGCGCGGCTGCTGGAATCGGGCAACCTTCTGGACATGCCGATTCCCTATACGGTGGACGAGATCGAGGCCGCCAAGACCGAAGTTCTGGAAGCCAACGGCCTGAAAGACGCCTATGTGCGTGCCATCGCATGGCGCGGCGCGGGCGAGGATATGGGCGTCGCCGCCAAGCGCAACAAGGTCCGGCTGGCCATAGCCTGCTGGGAATGGGGTGCGTATTACGGCGATGCGAAGATGCAGGGCGCGAAGCTGGATATCTCGAAATGGAAGCGTCCCAGCCCCGAGACCATTCCCCATGCCGCCAAGGCCGCGGGCCTCTACATGATCTGCACCATGTCGAAACATGCGGCCGAGGCAAAGGGCTGCTCGGACGCCATGATGTACGATTATCGCGGCTATGTGGCCGAAGCCACGGGCGCGAACATCTTTTTCGTCAAGGACGGTGAGGTTCACACCCCGCTGCCCGACGCCATCCTGAACGGCATCACCCGCCAGACGGTCATCGCGATGCTGCAAGGCATGGGTATCACCGTGCACGAGCGCTATATCGAAGCGCATGAGTTGGAGACATTTTCGGAATGCTGGCTGACCGGCACGGCAGCAGAGGTGACGCCAGTGGGTCAGATCGGTGACTATCACTTCCAGGTCGGCCAGATGACCCGCGAGGTCGCCGAGACCTATGAGAAACTGGTCCGCGCCTGAACCTTGGCCAGCGGGCTGGTGCAAGCGCCAGTGCGTGTCTGAGAATGTCGGTTACGCTGAAAATATTTCAGCGTAACCGCGTCACGGTCAGGTGCGGTGATCACAGCCAACGCCCGGGCAATTCAACCCGGGATTGTATCGGCGCCAAAGACTGTCGGCGAAATACCCGTCCGTTGGCGCGGTCAGGCACCATCCCGCAGGATGGCGCCCCCTCAGATGATTTCGGCTTTGGGGTCGCGTGCAATGCGGGTATAGCGGCCCATGCGGCCATCGGGTTCGTCGCGGTGACGGTTGCGCAAGGTGCGCACGGCCTTATGCACGGCGTCTTGTTGCGCAATCGACAGATACGCGACAGTGCGTGCCGGGCTCGCGGTGCGGTTGTGGTCCAGAATGTGTTTGGTCATATCGGTCCTCCATAAGATCGTTGATCGGCAGGATGCCGGTGCGTGCACCTTACACTAAATAACGCTTTGCGCCCAATTCAATCCCATGCGGCCCTGTCACTTCTGCTTGTTGTGGTTAGCGGCAATTTAACCCCGCCGCCGAACCTAGCGGCTACATCCCCCATACCACTGCATTCTCATGGCGCTGGATCATCTGGCGCAGGTCGCCAAAGCGCGTCACGATATGGCGCAGCAGCTTTTCCGACGCAGGCAGCCGCGCCGCGCCTGCCATGCGCAGCAGTCCCAGCGTGCGTTCCGGCTGTGGGATGGTCACGGGCAGCACCGTCACCTGCCGGTCGCGGCGCAGTGCAAAGACCACCGAATGCGGCATCACCGTCAGGGCATCCGTTTCTTCCAGATAGTTCAGTACCGACAGTAGCGAGCCGCCCGAATAGCGGATGTTGATCTCGGACATGCCGATGGACAGCAAGATCGCGTGCAGATCGGCCAGTAGCGGCGATCCCGGCAGCGGTGCGATCCAGGGATGATCCAGCAGGTCGGTAGAACTGAGGCCGCGTTTCTTCAACAGCGGATGCGCGGTCCGGCAGGCGACGATATTGCGCCCCGGCAGGATCGGCGTGAATTCGAACCCTGACCCTGCCTCGACAATCCCCATCGGACAAATCGCCAGATCCAGTTGGTTCGACTTTATCCCCGCCTGCAATTCCGGCAGGTTTCCATAGGATTGATCGACGCGGATATCGGGTTCCAGCCGCTGAAACTCGCCGATCATCTGGCTGATGAACGCATCCATGAAGAAAGGCACGCCCGCGACCCGCACGGTGCCGACGCTGCCGCGCTGAAAGCCGCGCACCGTCTCGGATGCCTTGCGCGAGGCCTGCCAGATCACCTTGCCATGCGCCGCCAGTTGCTGGCCGATCAGCGTGGGCACCAGCGGGCGGCGCCCGGCCTCGAACAGCGGTTGTCCCAGCCGCTTTTCCATTTGCGACAGGGTGCGTGACACCGCAGGCTGCGACAGGCCAATCAGCGCGGCCCCGTCGCTGACGCTGCCGGTTTCGACCACTGCGGCCAGTTGAGCCAGGTGACGTTCTTCAAACTTCATAACAATTTGGTATGCTATGGGGCAAAGATTAAAACCGCAATGCCGATTTTCCCGGTTAGGCTGTGATTTAGAAGACGACGACTTGGGAGGGTCGGAATGGAGGGGGGGATCAGCAGCAGCCTGGGCTTGCGCCCTGCGGATGCTTTCGCGGCGCGGCTGGCGCAGGCGGAAGATGCGCGGCTGGCGGTCGTACTGGGGGCCTTCGTGGCCGATCTGCACGCGCTGATCGACACCTACGCGATCACCCGGTCCGAGCTGCATGGCGTCTTGCTATTCGCCACCGAGGTCGGGCACGCCTGTTCCGATCAGCGGCAGGAATGGGCGCTGCTGGCCGATGTGCTGGGCCTGACCAGCGGGGTCGAGAATCAGATGTCCCGCCGCCCTGTCGCCGCCACGCCCAACACGCTTCCCGGGCCGTTCTACCGCGCCGATGCGCCGCGCCGCAGGGATGGTGAGTCGATTTCGCTCGACCAAAAAGGCCAGCCGCTCACCTTCCGCGCCAGCGTGGTGGATCTCGACGCCCGGCCCGTGCCCCATGCGCAGATCGAGGTGTGGCAGGCCAATGCCGATGGCATTTATGAAAACCAGGCCCCCGACCAGCAGCCAGAGTTCAACCTGCGCGGCATCTTCCGTGCCAATGCGCTTGGCCGGGCGACCATCCGCACCGTACGGCCTGCGGGGTACGCGGTGCCGGGTGACGGGCCGGTGGGCCAGTTGATGGCCCGGCTGGCGATCAGCCTGATCCGCCCCGCGCATATCCATGTGCGGATCACGGCGGCGGGCTTTCAGCCGCTGACCACGCATGTCTTCGACCGTTCAGACCCGGCGCTGGACCAAGACCCGTTGTTTGCCGTGCATCCGCAATTGCTGGCTGATTTCACACCTGCCGAACCAGGTACGCGCGGCGGCGCCAATGCGCCCGTACCGCACTGGTGCGCCGAACATCGCTTTACCCTGGCGCCCACAGCGCCGGATGCCGCGCCCGACACCGCTGACGCGCAGGCAGACTGACCCTTTCACCGCCTGCCCGAAAGGCACGGCTCAACCCAAGTAAACGACCCAAAAGGAGGCACCCCATGTCAAAGGTAAGCGGGTATCATCACCTGACCCTGTCCACCGACGGCGCGCAGGAAGATTTCGACTTTTACACCAAAACACTCGGCCTGCATTCGGTCAAACGCACCGTGCTTTTCGACGGTGTCATCCCGGTCTACCACCTGTATTATGGCGGCAAGAACGGCGATGCCTCGACCATCATCACCACCTTTCCCTTTCGCAAGCCCGGCGTCTACGGGCGGCGCGGGTCGAACCAGTCGAAGATCGTGCAGCAGGCGATCCCGGTCGGCGCGGCCGAGTTCTGGGTCAACCGCCTGAACGAACGCGGGATTGCGGCGGCAAAGCTTACGCGCTTCGGGCTGGACCGCGTGGCTTTCGACCATCCCTGCGGCATCCCGCATGAACTGGTCGAGAACCCCGGCGACACCCGCACCCCCATCACCAATGAGGCACAGGGCATCGGCACCGATCACGGCATTCGCGGCATCTACGGTGCGGCCGTGTCGGTCATGGACCGCAGCGCGATGGATGATTTCCTGACGATCGCCTTGCCCCTGAAGAAAGAGGGCGACAGCGACGAAGGCCTGCTGTTCTCGGTCCCCAATGCCGACGGTCCCCGCGCCATGGTCGAGGTGCTGCACGAACCTGACCGCCCGCAGGGCACCTGGACGCTGTCGGGGGGGACCATCCACCATCTGGCGCTGAATACCGGCGATGAGGAAAATCAGCTGGCGCTGCGCGCGCACATCGAAGGTCTGGGCTTCACCGACATCTCGGAACAGAAGGACCGAATGTACTTCAAATCCTGCTACGTCCGGTCCCCGGGCGGGGCGCTGTTCGAACTGGCCTGGACCGTGCCGGGCGGCTGGGCGCGCGATGAGCCCGCCGATGCCATCGGCACGACGCTGGTGTTCCCGCCGTGGTTCGCGGATCGCAAGCAAGAGCTGATCGACGGGCTGGAACCCGCCGACTTTTCCTGAAACCGGTCGCGGGGCAGGGCAGTTGCCCGCCCCGCATACCAATCTGCGTGCAACAACAGAACAGGACACTACATGACGACATCCGCAAAATTCCTCGGTGCCGATCTGGCGCAGGCGCAGGCAATCTGTGTCCTGATCCATGGCCGGGGCCAGTCACCGGCGGATATGGATGAAATGGTCGTGTCGCGAATGTTGGCGGGGATGTTTTCTGGGGGGGGCATCGATGCAGACGCGCCGGATGAAGGCACCACGGCGCTTGCGGCCATGGACCCCGAAACCATCTGTATCGCCCTGCCTGCGGCCCTTGGGGCGAGCTGGTATGACGCGCGCGCCATCGACCCCCTGACGCCTCAGACCCGCAGCCAGCTTGCCGCCGGGCTGGACACGCTGACGGGGCTGATCGCGCATCTGCGCGCCACACGCCCCGGCGTGCCGCTGGTGTTGGCGGGGTTCAGCCAAGGGGCCTGTCTTGCAATCGAATATCTGATGACCACCTCCGACCTCCCCGATGCCGCCGCACTCTTTACCGGCTGCCGGGTCGGCCTGCCCACCGACGGCCTGCCCACCCGCGACCTTGCAGGCCTGCCCGTCTATGCCTCTTGCGGGGATGAGGACCCCTGGATCCCGGCAGATGCGTATTTCCGCATGCTCGCGGACCTCACCGGAGCGGGGGCGCGCCTGCGCGCCGACATCTTTCCTGGCCGCCCGCATACCGTCACTGACACCGAAATCGCAGCGTTGTCGGGTTTCTTGGGCGCCCTGCGTGACGGCACGCCCATCCTGACCAAGGGGGATACATGACCGATCTATTGCAAGGCTTCGAATTCGCGGGCATTCCGTCGCGTGTCGTCTTCGGCGCGGGCACGCTGGCGCAGGCAGGGGCCGAGGTGGAACGTCTCGGCCACAAGCGCGCGCTGGTCCTGACCACGCCGGGGCAGGCGGATGATGGCGCGGCGCTTGCCCGCGCCTTGGGCGATCTGACCGCAGGCACCTTCTTCGACGCCGCCATGCACACCCCGGTAGAAGTGACGCAAGACGCGCTGGCCCACTTCCGTGCGGTCGGTGCCGATTGCGTCGTCGCATTGGGCGGTGGCTCCACCATCGGGCTGGGCAAGGCCATCGCATTGCATACCGGCGCCGATCAGGTGGTGATCCCAACCACCTATGCGGGGTCCGAGATGACCGACATCCTCGGCCAGACCGACAAGGGCGCCAAGACCACCCAACGCGGCCCCGAAATCCGGCCCGAGACTGTGATCTATGACGTGGATCTGACGCTGGGCCTGCCGGCCGCGATGACCGTCACGTCGGCGCTGAACGCCGTCGCGCATGCGGTCGAAGGCCTCTATGCCCCCGACGGCAATCCGATCCTGTCGATGATGGGCGTCGCCGGGATCCGCGCGATCCGCGACGGGCTGCCGGCGCTGCGCGACGCGCCGACGGACAGGGACGCGCGCGCTGATGTGCTCTATGGCGCGTGGCTCTGTTCCACTGTGCTGGGTCATGTCAGCATGGCGCTGCACCACAAGCTGGCGCATGTGCTGGGCGGGAGCTTCGGCCTGCCCCACGCAGAGACCCATGCCATTCTGCTGCCCCATACCGCCGGGTTCAACGCGCAGGCCACCGCCGCGCAACTGGCCCCGGTGGCGGAAATGTTCGGCGGCAGCGTGGGCGGTGGCCTGTGGGATTTCGCCCGTGACGCAGGCGCGCCGCTGCGCTTGCAAGATCTGGGGCTGACCAAGGCCGATCTTGACCGCGCGGCACAGATCGCCACGCAAAACCCCTACCACAACCCGCGCCCCTTCGACGCCGCCGACATCCGCACCCTGCTGCAAGCGGCATGGGAGGGCACGCGCCCCGACCCGTAAGGAGGGGGCACCACACCGCCGCCGCGGAAGCCCCGCGCAGGTACCGCACGACCGCACCTTGAACCATCAATTCTCAAGACCATCCGTTCTCAGGGAGGAGACCGCCATGATCACCAGACGCAGATTGATAAAATCCACCGCCGCAACGGGCCTTTTGCTCGGGGCCTCGGGCCTCGCCATGCCCGCCATCGCGCAGGCACGCGCCGTGCGCATCGGCTATGTCAGCCCGCAGACCGGCCCGCTTGCAGGCTTTGCCGAGGCGGATGCCTTCACCCTCGATATGTTCGCGACCCGCATGCGCGCCGAGGGGCTGGAGGTCGAGGTCATCGTCAAGGACAGCCAGTCCAACCCCAACCGCGCCGCCACCGTCGCGCAAGAACTCATCATCGACGATGGCATCCACCTGATGCTGGTCGCCTCGACGCCCGAGACGACGAACCCCGTCGCCACGGTCTGCGAAAGCGAGGGCATCCCCGTGATCTCGACCAAGGCACCCTGGCAGCCGTTCTTCATTGGCCAGCAGGGCAACCCCGGCGCGCCCGAAAGCTGGCGCCCGTTCGACTTTGCCTTCCACTATTTCTGGGGGCTGGAGGATGTGATCTCGGTCTTCACCAACATGTGGAACCAGCTGGACACCAACAAGATGGTCGGCGGCCTGTTCCCCAACGATGCCGACGGAAATGCCTGGGGCGATCCGCAGAACGGCGTCGCGCCCGGCTTCGCCGCAGCGGGGTACGAGACGATCGACCCCGGACGCTACCAGAACCTCAGCGACGATTTCAGCGCCCAGATCAACGCTTTCCGCGCCGCGAATGCCGAGATCGTCACCGGCGTCGTGATCCCGCCCGACTTCACCACTTTCTGGAATCAGGCGCGCCAGCAGGGCTTCATGCCAAAGGCCGCCACAGTGGCCAAGGCGCTGCTGTTCCCGCAAGCGGTCGAGGCGCTGGGCGAGAATGGGCACAACCTCTCGTCCGAGGTCTGGTGGTCGCCCCACCACCCCTTCTCCTCGTCCCTGACCGGCGAAAGTGCCGCCGATCTGGCCGCGGGCTTTACCGATTTCACCGGGCGCCCCTGGACCCAGCCCATCGGCTTCATCCACTCGCTGTTCGAGGTGGCGACCGATGCGATCAAACGCGCCGGCGATCCGACCGACCCCGAGGCGATGGCCGAAACCATCGCGGCAACCGATCTGAACACCATCGTCGGCCGGGTCGCCTGGGACGGCACCGGCGTGCCGCCCTTTGCTGCGCAGAACATCTGCAAGACCCCCTTGGTGGGCGGGCAATGGCGGCGGCAAGACGATGGCACCTTCGATCTGACCATCGTCGACAACCAGACCGCGCCCAACATCCCCACCGGCGGCACGATGGAGGCGCTGAGCTAGCACGCGTTGCGCAAAAGTGGGAACCGGCTGTGCGTTGGAGATGCGGAAATCAGGAAGCCAGAACCTGTTTTTGCACGTCTGACAAGCACAAGGCCGGTTCCCGCTGCGCTATGGATGGCCCAAGGGGCGGCATGATCCGCCGCCCCCGGGTGCAACGCCCCCCGCCCCGCAGGGACATCGCGCCCCGCAGGGACCTCGCGCCCCGCAGGGGCGCACCTGCCCGGCAGGGACCGGAAAGCGCGGCAAGGGACGCGCCTGCCCCGCAGGGACCAACCCGCCCCGCAGGGACCAACCCGCCCCGCAGGGACCAACCTGCCCCGCAGGGGCCAACCCGCCCCGCAGGGACCAAAAAGCCCCGAAGGGGCGCTACCCCCCCAGGGCGAACCCGCCCAGGGAACCGATGACCGAAACCTGAAAACCCGACCAAAGGTTGCCCATGCCGATCCTCTCGCTGCAAAATATCTCGAAAAGTTTCGGCGCGCTGAAGGTCAGCGATGATGTCAGCTTTGACGTGCCGCAGGGGCAGGCGCTGGGCATCATCGGGCCGAACGGTGCGGGGAAATCGACGCTGTTCAACCTGATTACCGGCAATATTGCCCCGGATGCGGGCAGCATCCGCTTTGATGGGCAAGATGTGACCCGCATGCCGCCGATGCAGCGCTGCCTCGGCGGCATGGGCCGGTCGTTCCAGATTCCGCAGCCTTTCGGCAACCTGACGGTGTTTGAAAACCTCGTCGTCGCCGCCACTTACGGGCAGGACCGGGCCGAGGCTGCAGTGACCGACCTGTGCGTTTCCGTGCTGGAACGGACCGAGCTTCTGGCCCGCGCCAACCAACCCGCCCGCAGCCTCAGCCTGTTGCAGCGCAAGCGGTTGGAACTGGCCCGCGCCATGGCGACCGGCCCAAAGCTCTTGCTGCTTGACGAAATCGCGGGCGGCCTGACGGAAGGTGAATGTCAGGCCCTGATCGCCACCATCCGCGCAATTCATGCCGAGGGCGTGTCGATCATCTGGATCGAACATGTCCTGCACGCCCTGACCTCGGTGGCCGAACGGCTGCTGGTGCTCGATTTCGGGCGCATCATCGGCATGGGCCCGCCGGACGAGGTGATGCAAAGCCGCGAAGTGCGGGAAATCTATCTGGGGATTGATGTATGACCGGACCCTTGCTGCAAACCCATGCGCTGCGCGCGCATTACGGCGACTTTCAGGCGCTGTTCGGTGTGGATATCGCGCTTTCGCAGGGCGAGACCGTCGCAATCATCGGTGCGAATGGCGCGGGAAAAACGACGCTCCTGCGCTCCATCGCCGGGGTGTTGCGCAACGAACCCGGCGCGGTGCGCTTCGACGGTGCCGATATCGGCGCATTGGCCGCCGATGCGGTGGTGAAACTGGGCCTGACCATGGTGCCCGAGGGGCGGCGGCTTTTCCCTTCACTCTCGGTCGAGGAGAACCTTCTGATCGGTGCGCAGGGCCGCAAGGCCCCCGGCTACTGGACGCTGAAAACCGTCTATGCCCTGTTTCCCATCCTGGCCGAGAAACGCCGCGTGCCCGGCACCTCGCTTTCGGGGGGGCAGCAGCAGATGGTCGCCATCGGCCGGGCGCTGATGTCGAATCCGCGCGTGCTTTTGTGCGATGAACTCAGCCTTGGGCTGGCCCCGGTGGTGATCCGCGACATTTATGCCGCCTTGCCGCAGATCCGCGACAGCGGGGCAAGCGTGATCGTGGTGGAACAAGACATCGGGCAGGCGATGAAGGTGGCCGACCGGGTGTATTGCCTGATGGAAGGCCGCGTCACCCTGTCCGGCCCGCCCGCCGATCTGTCGCGCGACGCGATCCATGACGCCTATTTCGGGACGGCGGCATGACGGGCGCGCCGCCGAATACCGGCCCGCTTTGCGCGCGGTCTGCCCGCCTTGCGGCCCCGCCGCGCCGCGCATGCCGGGGCATGCGCTGTGACCCGTGCCGCATCCCTACTCCCACCTCAAACGCATCAGACCGGAGGGCACCATGATCTGGCTTGACACCATTGTGCAGGGCATCTTGCTGGGCGGGCTTTATGCGCTGTTTGCCGCCGGCCTCAGCCTCGTGTTCGGCATCATGCGGCTGGTCAACCTGGCGCATGGCGATCTCATCATCCTTGGCGCCTACCTGATCCTTGTGATCGTCTCGGCGCTGGGGCTGAATCCGTTCGTGGCCGCAATTGTCGCGCTGCCGGTGATGTTCGTGATCGGCTGGGCCTTGCAGCGTGTCGTGTTGAACCGCGTGCTGGGCGAGGATATTCTGCCGCCGCTTCTGGTCACCTTCGGGCTGTCGGTGGTGCTTCAGAATGCGCTGCTCGAGGGGTTTTCCTCTGACAGCCAGCGCCTGCGCCCCGGCCCGATCGAAGCCGCATCGCTGGACCTTGGCATCGTCACCGTGGGGGTAATGCCGCTTTTGACCTTCGCCTCGGCCGTGTTGATCATCATCGCGCTGAACCAATTGTTCTACCGCACTGCGCTGGGCCGGGCGTTTCGCGCCACCTCGGACGATCCGGTGACCGCGCAACTGATGGGCCTGAAGCCGGGCAATATTTTCGCCATCGCCACGGGCATCGCGATGATCGTGGTGACGATTGCGGCGATGTACCTCGGCATGCGCGCGAATTTCGACCCCACCATCGGCCCCGCGCGCCTGATCTACGCCTTCGAGGCAGTCATCATCGGCGGCCTTGGCAGCCTTTGGGGGACGCTGGCGGGCGGGGTCATCATCGGGGTGGCGCAGACCGTCGGCGCGGCGGTCAACCCCGAATGGCAGATCCTCGCCGGGCATGTTGCCTTCCTGTTGATCCTGCTGGTCCGTCCGCGCGGGCTGTTTCCAAGGGCATATGACTGATGAACAACGCAAAGACAGATCCCGCAGCCCCGCGTCCGGCCTACAGGGTCGAAACACGCACCAGGGCCTCTGCCATCACAGCCGTGGCGCTGGCGCTTGGCATCGTGCTGCTGCTTGCACTGCCCGCCTTTGCCGACCGTGGCCTGATCCAGGATATGTTCTTCATCCTGACCATGCTGGTGCTGGCGCAGTTCTGGAACCTGCTGGCGGGCTATGGCGGGCTGGTCAGCGTGGGGCAGCAGGCCTTTGTCGGGCTTGGCGGCTACGCGCTGTTTGGCGCGGCCATCCTGTGGGGCCTCGACCCGCTGTTTTCGCTGTTGCTGGCCGGGGTGGCGGCACTGATCGTCGCGGTGCCCACGGCGTTTTTCGTGTTCCGCCTGCAAGGGGCCTATTTCGCCATCGGCACCTGGGTCGTGGCCGAGGTTGTCCGCCTCAGCGTCGCGCAATGGCAGAGCGTCGGCGGCGGTTCGGGGACATCTTTGCCGCGCAATGTGACCGGAGACATGATTGGGCTGGAGCTGATCGAGGGGCTGTTCGACGTGCGTTCGGCCGCGGCACGCGATATCCTGACCTACTGGCTGGCGGTGATCCTGGCGGTGGCGACAATCGGCGGAATCTACTGGCTGCTACGCAGCCGCCAGGGGCTGGCGCTGGCCGCGATCCGCGACAATGTCGAGGCCGCAAGGTCGCTGGGCGTGAACGCGGCGCGGATGAAATGGACGGTCTTCCTGACCGCCGCTTTCGGTACCGGCGTGGCAGGCGCGCTGATCTATCTGCAAAAGGGCCGGATTTCGCCTGATGCGGCGTTTTCGGTCAATGATTGGACCGCCTATGTCATCTTCATCGTGGTGATCGGCGGCATCGGCACGATCGAAGGGCCGATCCTGGGCGTGCTGGTGTTCTTCGCGCTGCAAACCCTGTTTGCGGGCTATGGCACCTGGTACCTGATGGCGCTGGGCGGGCTGGGCATCGTCATCATGCTTTTCGCGCCGCGCGGGCTGTGGGGGCTGATCTCGGACCGCACGGGGCTGCAACTTTTCCCGATCCGCCGCCGCCTTACACTGCCCCCGGATACGGCAGAGTGACTGCGGGGCACAATCGGGCGGCGCGCAATCGGGCGACGCGCTCTGGGTGCAACGCTGGGGCCGGTGCGTGGCAGGCAGGCTACGCGCGCAGCAGCCCTCATTCTATCACCTTGCTCTACACCGCGCCACGCGGCAGGGGCGTGCTGCCCGCGTCGTAGGCGGACCAGTCCGTGACCTGCGGGTAGAAGCGCCGCCGCCAGGCCCGCACCTTGGGGTTCATCGCGCGGCGCCACAGCGGCGGGAACAGCGCCAGCGTGGTCATGGCGGGATAGCCATAGGGCAATTGCGGGGCCTCACTGGTGGCATAGGTCTGCAACAGCGGAAAGCGCCGGTCGGGCTTGTAATGGTGATCGGAATGGCGCTGAAGGTTGATCATCAGCCAGTTCGACGCGCGGTGCGACGCGTTCCAGCTGTGATGCGGGCGCACCGGCTCGTACTTTCCGTCGCCCAGATGCTGGCGGGTCAGGGCGTAATGCTCGATGTAATTCGTCAGCTCCAACTGCCATATGGCGATGAAGGCCTGCCAGATGAACAGCCCCACGCCGACCCAGCCGAAGATCGCATATGCCAGCGCCACGAACCCCAGTTGCAGCGCGGCGTAGCGCCAGAACGGGTTGCTGATGTGCCAGGCGGGCAGCCCTTTGCGCGCCAGCATCGCCGCCTCGGCCCGAAAGGCGGATGGCGGACAGTCGCGCAGCACGCGGTAGAAGTAATGCTGAAACCCCTCATTATACCGCGCGGTCACCGGGTCGCGCGGCGTGCCGACATAGCGGTGATGCACCAGCATATGTTCGCTGCGGAAATGCGAGTAGAGGACGCAGGCCAGCAACAGGTCGGCCAGCCAGCGCTCGACGCGCGGTTTCTGGTGCATCAATTCATGCGCATAGACGATGCCGATCACACCCGACATCACGCCGATGCCGAAAAAGAGCGAGAGGAGCTCAAACCAGTGCAGGTGGCCGGTCGCGCTGACATACCACAGCGTGCTGAAGATCACCGTGACCTGCACCGGAAACCAGATCAGCGTGATGAGCCGATACCAAAACAGGTCAGTGAGCGGGGTCTCTGTGTCCGGGTTGTCGAGGTTCAGCCCGGTGATCAGGTCCATCAGCGTGAAGACGCCCCAGCCATAGGTTGGCAGAAGGATCAGCCACCAGCCGCCCTGCACAGCCCCGATCCAGACCAGCGGCACGAAACCGAGGCTGAGCCAGAAGGGCAGGGCCTGCGTCAGGCGGCTGATGGAGTTCGCTGCGGTCATGCGGGGTTCCAATCGGGTTCGTGCGATATATAGCGCGGCTTGCGGTGCAGGCACAGGGACAGTTTTGCCGCACGGTCCAGGGCCCGGTGTTGCGGCAGGACACGGGATAGGGTGTTTCGCACGACAACGGGTTTTTCCAGGCATCACCCTTCAAAATCCGATTGTTTTCAACAGATTGGTTCAAATGTGTTTCGCATGCGAAACAGTGTTTATTAACAATAGGTTAGCGGAGGCACGATGTGCCTGGACGCATGACTTTCCAGGCCACGCCTGCGAAACGATGTTTGTTAACAATAGGTTAGCGGCAGGGGGCGGCGGAGGCGTCGGGCAACAGTGCCCGGCGGCAGGCGCGCCGATGCGAGCGGGGCGTCTGCTGCGGCGACCAGATCATAGGCTTTGCGCATCACTGTCGGCAGGTCGCCCGGGCGGAAGTCGGCGGCGGGGGTCAGGCCGGGTGTGGTGTCAGGGATGGTGGCGCGATGCACGGTCAGGATCAGGTGGAAATGGGTGAAGGTGTGGCGCACTTCGCCCACCCGCTGCCAGTCGGCGGGGAGGGGGGGCGTGGCATCGGGGGTGGCTTTTGGTTTGTTGCGCCCCCCCCCTTGCGGGGTGGCCCGTTCGGACTCGGCTTGGTCGGACTCGGCCCATTCGGACTTGGCCCGGTCGGACGTGTCTTGGGCCGATGTCACTTCAGCCGAGGTGACGGGCGCCGGCGTATCTGCTTCTGAGGCGGTGCGCTCAGCCATTGGCGGCACCAGCGCCTTATCCTGAGCCGCTTTTCCCTCTCCTGATGCGACCCATTCCGACCCGGGCCAGCCGAGCATTCCGCCCAGCAGGCCACGGTCTGGCCGACGCTCCAGCAGCCAGGCGCCCTGTGGGCTGCGGGCAAGGTAGATGTGACCCGCGCGCACGGGTTTCGCCGCTTTCGGCGTCTTGCGCGGCAGGCTGACTGCCGTACCCTCGGCCCGTGCGGCGCAGGGCGTGCGCAGCGGGCAGATGCCGCAGGCGGGGTTGCGCGGCGTGCAGATCGTCGCGCCCAGGTCCATCACCGCCTGCGCGTAATCGCCGGGCCGGGTCTGCGGCGTCAACGCGGCGGCATAGGCGGTCAGCCGGGGTTTCGCGGCGGGCAGCGGCGTGGGGTCGTTGTGCAGCCGTGCCATGACGCGTTCGACATTGCCGTCCACGACGACCTCGGCCCGGTCAAAGGCGATGGCAGCAACGGCGCTGGCGGTATAGGGGCCGATGCCCGGCAGGGCGATCAGGCCCGCATGGGTGTCGGGGAAGCCGCCGAGTGCGCTGACCGCACGGGCACATTTCAGCAAGTTGCGCGCGCGGGCGTAGTAGCCAAGGCCCGCCCATGCGGCCATGACGTCGGCATCTTGCGCTGCCGCCAGGTCCTGAACCGTCGGCCAGCGCGCGATGAACTTGCGGAAGTAATCGCGCACCGTGGCGACGGTGGTTTGCTGCAACATCACCTCGGACAGCCAGACGGCATAGGGGTCGGAGCGCTGGCCTGCCGCGCGGTCGGCGGGTGACACGCGCCAGGGCATCACGCGCGCGTTGCGATCATACCAGTGCAAAAGCTGGTCGGCGATGCGGGCGGTGCCCGCTGGTTCGTCACGCATTCTTGACGCCCTTTGTTTGGCTGTGGGGCGCGTGCCCTCTGGTCGTGGCTGTACAAGTGGTTAAACTATATTGCGGGCGCGGGTAAACCAGTCGCCCGCAAGTTCATCAGACGCGACACGATCAGACGCGACACCATAAGGCGGGCACGACAGGACAGCATGGCGAAAACTCCGGCATATGGTGGGAAGGGTGGGGGCAGCGCACGTCCGGCGCGGCGCACGCGCGGGTTTGAACCCGCCGCAGGGCTGATGCGCGACCGCATCCGCACGGCGGGCGAGTCGCGCGGCTTTGCGGCCTCGCGCATCCTGACACACTGGGCGGAAGTCGTGGGCGAAGAGATCGCGCGCCAATGCCGCCCCGTCAATGTCAGCTACAAGAAGGGCGGCTTCGGCGCGACGCTGACGCTGCTGACCACCGGCCCCGCCGCGCCGATGTTGCAGATGCAACTGCCCGCCATCCGCGACCGGGTGAATGCGGTCTATGGCTACAACGCCATCGCCAAAATCAGCCTGACCCAGACCGCGCCGCAGGGCTTTGCCGAAGGGCAGGCCCAGTTCGCCCCCGCCCCCGCTCCAGCGCCAAAGGCCCCGCCGCCGCAGGTGGTGCGCGAGGCCAGTGCGCTGTCGCAAGGTGTCAGTGATGACGGGCTGCGCGCCGCGCTCGAGGCGCTGGCCTGCAACGTGCTGGCCCGGCATGGCGGGCCGCGCGATGCGTAGCGCCACCTGCATCCAGCCGCGCGCAGCCGATCCTTTTCCCCGGGCTGAGAGTTGCGGCCCATCCCCTCACCCCGCATCACAGGACCGTGCCGCATCTTGATGGTCGGCCGATAACAGGGCACAACCCCCTGACAAGGAGATATGTCATGCTGAACAAATTGATCCCCACCGCGCTGGGACTGGCCGTCGTCGCCGGTGCCGCATGGTATCTGGCGCCTGCGGGCAGCAACCAGACCGCGCTGTCGCCGCTGGTCGGTGTGGCCGAGGCGCAAACCGCCGACGCCGAATTCGACCCCAGCCTGGTGCAGGAAATGTCGCTGGGCGACGCCGACGCGCCGGTCACCATGATCGAATACGCGTCCTTCACCTGCCCGCATTGCGCGAATTACCACAGCAATGTGTTTCCCACGCTGAAGGCAGAATATGTCGATACCGGCATGGTGCGCTACGTCGCGCGCGAAGTCTATTTCGATGCGTACGGGTTGTGGGCCGGGATGGTGGCGCGCTGCGGCGGCGAGGACCGGTATTTCGGCATCGTCGACATTCTGTATGAGACGCAGCGCAGCTGGGCCGCGTCGAACGACGGGGGTGAGGTGGCCGAGAATCTGCGCCGCATCGGGCGTCAGGCGGGCATGTCGAATGACCAGATCAACGCCTGCCTCGACGACCGCGACACTGCGCTGGCGATGATGGGCACCTATCAGGAAAACGCCGAGCGCGACAATATCCGCAGCACGCCGTCCTTCATGATCGACGGCGAGTTGTACAGCAACATGAGCCTGCCCGAGTTCCGCGAGATTCTGGACGCCAAGCTGGAAGAATGATCCGTGGAAGGCACTGAAAGCCTGAATGCCGATGATGCGGGCGGGGCGGCGACGCCCGGCCCGCTGGCGGGTGTCGTGGTGGTGGAACTGGCGCGCATTCTGGCCGGGCCATGGGCGGGGCAGACGCTGGCCGATCTGGGCGCGACGGTGATAAAGGTCGAGGCGCCCGAGGGCGACGACACCCGCCGCTGGGGCCCGCCCTTCGTGGCGCGCGACGACGGATCGCGCGACGCCGCCTATTTCCATGCGACAAACCGGGGGAAAACCTCGGTCACCGCCGACTTCCGGTCTGAGGCGGGGCGCGCGAAAGTGCGCGACCTGATCGCGGGCGCCGATGTGGTGATCGAGAATTTCAAGGTCGGAGGGCTGGCAAAATACGGGCTGGATTATGCGACGCTGTCGGCGACGCAGCCGCGGCTGGTCTATTGCTCGATCACCGGGTTTGGCCAGACCGGGCCTTATGCGACCCGCGCGGGCTATGATTACATCATTCAGGGCATGTCGGGGCTGATGTCGGTGACAGGCCCCGCAGACGGCATGCCGCAGAAGGTCGGCGTGGCGGTGACGGATATCTTCACCGGGGTCTATGCCGCTACGGCGATCCTGGCCGCGTTGCATGCCCGCGAAACCAGCGGCAGGGGTCAGCATATCGACATGGCGCTGATGGATTGCGCGGTGGCGATCATGGCCAATCAGGCGATGAACTATCTGGCCACCGGCACTGCGCCGCAGCGGCTGGGCAATGAGCATCCCAATCTTGCGCCGTACCAGGTGTTTGAATGTGACGACGGGCATATCATCATCGCCACCGGCAATGACGCGCAATATCAGCGGCTGTGCGGCGTGCTGGGTCTGCCCGGACTGGCCGATGCGCCGGATTACCGCACCAATGCCGACCGCGTGGCGCATCGCGCCCCGCTGGCCGTGGCGCTGGGGGCGGCGACGAAGCGGTTTACCAAGGCCGCGCTTTTGACGGCCTGCGAGGGCGCGGGCGTGCCCGCAGGGCCAATCAATACGATGGACGAGGTCTTTGCCGATCCGCAGGTGATCCATCGCGGGCTGGAACTGCGGATGGGCGACCTGCGCGGCGTGGCGTCACCCTTCGTCTTCTCTGCCCACCCACGTCTGCCCGCCCGGCCCGCACCGATGCTGGGTGCGGATGATGCGAAGGGCTGAGGTCTCTGCGCCCGTACTTTGCGCCCGTACTCTGCGCCCGTGCTCTGCATTGTCTGCACTGTCTGCGTTGCTTGCAGCGCGTCGGCACTTTGATGCAAACTGCGCACCATAGGGCTGATTTCAAAGGGTTCTATCAGCGGTCAGCGGTGGGTAGTATCCGGTCAAGTGCTGCGTCCAACGCGGCCCAATCGTCGATTTCCAGCCGCACCGGCAGGGTCAGCACCTTCTGGCGGAAGGAGGGCGGCAGGCGCACGGCGTCTTTCTCGGTTGTGACCAGTTGCGCGCGCAGGGTTTTCGCGTCCAGTTCCAGCCGGGCCATCAGGGCGGCGGTCAGGGGCTGGTGATCCTCCAGCGCCTGTGCGCGCGCGACCTCTACGCCAAGGTCGCGCAGGGTCAAAAAGAATTTCTCGGGGTGGCCGATGCCTGCGAAAGCCAGCGCGCGCAGCCCCGCCCATGGCATGCCGGTCGGCAGCGGCCGTAGCGCGCCAGTGACGTGGGGCAGGGTGGCGGGGATGGCGCCGCCCCAGGTGGCGTGGAACCCCTTTTGCGCGGATTCTGGCCCAATCGACAGCAAAAGCCCCGCGCGCGCCAAGCCCTTTGCCACGGGTTCGCGCAGGGGGCCTGCGGGCAGCGGCCGGCCATTGCCAAAGCCCCGTGCGGCATCGACAACGACGATGGACAGGTCTTTCGCAACGGACGGGTTCTGAAACCCATCGTCCAGAATGACCGCCTGCGCACCCGCCGCCTGCGCCGCACGCACCCCTGCGGCACGGTCCCGCGCCACCCAGACAGGCGCGAAAGCGGCCAGCAGCAGCGGTTCATCCCCCACGTCATCGGGGCTGTGGGTCTTTGGGTCTACCCGCACCGGGTGCCCCTCGGCGCTGCCCGGCTTGCCCTGCGCCAGCCGCCCGCCATAGCCGCGCGACACGACATGCGCGGCTATGCCGCGCGCATCCAGCCGTTGCAGCAGCGCCATTACCGTGGGGGTCTTGCCGGTGCCGCCCGCGTTGATATTGCCGACGCAGATCACCGGCACCTCGGCGCTGAGGCCGGGCTGGCGCAGGCGGCGCGCAGTTCCGGCAGCATAGAGCGCACCCAGCGGCGCCAGCAGGCGCGCGCGCCAGTCGGGGCGGTCGGGCGGGGTGAACCAGAACCTTGGGGCGCCCATCAGCGGCCCCGTCCGGTTGTGGTGATGCGATGCGCTGCGGTGACGGCGGCGCGGGAATCCATGCGGTCGCGACGCGGCGCGCAAGGGGGGCAGAAGGTGCTGCGCGCCCGGCCTGCGGGCAGGGCGCTCAGCACCTTCACAGCGGGCAAAAGCCGTTGTGTCATGCGCTTTCCCCCGCCCCGTCCAGTCGCCACAACAGATGCGCCATGACGGTATCTGTCGCCTCTGACCCCTGGCTGACCACATCCCAGGCGGCGGCGGCGTGTGTCGCGGCGGCCTCGGGTTCCAGCATGTCGCTGACCGCCTGGCCCAACTGCTTGCCGATGCGCGCAGCCGCAGTGGACGGCAGGGCGCGGGCGGCACGGGCCTGCGTGAGGCGGGTGTAGCTGTCGGCAAAACGGTGGGTTTCGGGGCCGAACAGCAGGGCCGAACCCAGCGAGGCCGCCTCCATCGGGTCGAAGGCGCTGCCTGCCTTGCAGGAGGTGCCGCCCATATAGGCCACCTGCGCCAAGCGGTACCAAAGCCCACGCTCGCCCCCGGTGTCGGCGATGTAGATCTGCGTGGATGAATCGATCGGATCATCGCGCGAGCGTAGCGCCACATCGAAACTTTCGGCCAGCCGGGAATGCAGCGCCGGGCCGCGCTGCGGATCGTCTGGATGCAAGATCAGGAGCAGCCGGTGCGACAGGCGCAACGCGGTCAGATGGGCGGACAGGACGGCCTCATCCTCGGCCTCGGGCGTGCCGACGGACAACCAGACCGGGCGCAGGTGCAGGTCACGGGCGAGGGCGTCATGCTCTGCCTCATTGCACAAAAGCGCGCCGGGGCTGTCGGCCATTCGCCCAATGGCGCGCACCATGTCGCGGTCGGCGCCAAGGCGGCACCAGGCGGTGGCGGCGGGTTCTGAGACGGTAAAGATCCGGTCCAGCCGCGCCACAGCCCCCCGGGCCGAGGGGCGCAGAAGCCCCCAGCGTTTGGGCAAATCGGGGCGGCCCGCATTGGCCAGAGTCACAGGTATGCCGCGCGCCGCAGTCTGGTTCAGCGCGGCGGTGGGCAGCGGCGCGCCGGTCAGCACCGCCGCCACTGGGCGCGTGCTGTCGAGCATCCGGCCAAGGGTGTTGGCGTCGCCCGTCGGGTCGGGCTGCGCGGTCAGGCGGGGATGCTCCATCGCGGGGGGCACGCCGGGCGGATGGGTGAGGATGACGCACAGGTCGTCGCGCTCGCTCAGCAGGCGGAAAGCCAACTCGGCCAGCGGGCCGGTGCCGCCAGACGCTGCGGCGTGCAGCCAGATCCAGGGAAGCGGGGGCGCGGCGACGCTCTTGGCCGCGTGGTCGCTCTGCGGCGCGGGTGCATTGCCGCCGCCTGCGTGCGGTGCGAAGACGCTGTCGCCCGGCACTGGGGCGGCGCCTTGCGGTGGGTCTTTGGGCGGGTATTGCGGCGACCAGCGGGACATGGTGCAGTCCATAACGGGTTATCGCGCGGTTTGACATCCGATTTTATGCGCCGCGCGTGAATGTCAGGGGGCGCGGTGAAACCCCGCGGCAATGTCCGCCGGGGACATATGAAGCGGGGCGCCGCGCCGCCACACGGGCCGAAAGGTTGGGGCCGCCCCTTGCGCGCGCCGACATGACCCGCGATTCAACGTCGCACCTGCGCCGAGGGTGTTTCCCCAGTCGCAGGCCTGACGATGCCGGCGGGGCCCCATGCGTCAGCGCATCAGGACCACCCGCTTTGGGGCCGTCATGTGTCAGTGTGACAGAGACCCGGCCTAAGAGCCCAGTTCTTCGGTCGGGCTGGCCTCGGTCTCTTCATCGCGCAGACGGTGGATATGGGCGATGAAGTATCGGGTGTGGGCGTCATCCACCGTGCGTTGCGCCGCCGATTTCCAGGCTGAAAACGCACTGGCATAGTCGGGGAACATACCCACGAGGTCGATCTTTGCGGGATCGGTGAATTCGGATTTCGCGGGGTCTTTCAACTCTCCGCCGAAGACAAGGTGCAGGCGTTGGGGCATGGAACCCTCCGGTTGGTTGGCGTTAGGGCGGTGGTAGCGGGTCGCGGCAGCGGCGGTCAAGGTGGATTGGCGGAAGGCGCGCCAGTGTTAGCGCCCGCAGCCATTCCCAGATGTGAAAGCAGGCCGGCATGCACAAGTTCCGAGCCTGCCAACACCCCCGCCGTCATCGGGCGCGGGGTGTTGAAGCGCAGGGCCGCGCCGTAGCGGTCGGTGACAGTGGCCCCGGCTTCGCGCGCGATGAGGGTCGAGGCCGCGATGTCCCAGTTCCAGGTGTCACGCAACGTGACCATGCCGTCGAACCGCCCCTCGGCCACCAGTGCCAGCCGCCAGGCCAGCGAGGGACGGAAGTGTCGCGCAATCTCTGGCACGCCACCAGGCCAGTGCGCCACGGCCATTACGGGTTTCGTGGCAAGTACCCGCGCGCCGGTCAGCCCGCTGCGCAGCGGGGTGGTCAGCCGGACCCCGTTGAGCCAGGCACCGCCGCCCAGCACCGCGCTGTAGGTGAGATCCTGCAATGGCAAATGCACCACGCCCACCACTGGCGCGCCATCTTGTACCACAGCCAGCGCATGGGCGAAGGTGGTTTGCCCGTCAAGGAACGCACGGGTGCCGTCGATGGGATCAACGACGAAGGCGCGCGGGCGTGTCAGGCGGGCGGGGTCATCCTCGGTCTCTTCGGACAGCCAGCCATAATCGGGGCGCGCGGCGGTCAGGGTGGTGCGCAGCATTCGATCGATTTCCAGATCCGCCACCGATACCGGACCCTGGCCATCGCCTTTGTCCCAACTATCCGGCCCGGTGCCGAAGTGGCGCGCCGCAATCACGCCCGCAGCGCGCGCGGCCTCCAGCAGCAAGGGGAGGTCGGTGTCATTCGCCTGCAATGGTCAACCCTTCGACAAGCAGGCTGGGCACCACGGTGGACAGGTGCAGCCGGGCGTCATTGGCCGGGATCAACGTCTTCAGCATGTCGCGCAGATTGCCCGCGATGGTGCATTCGTTGACCGGATAGGCGATCTGGCCGTTTTCCACCCAGAAGCCCGAGGCGCCGCGCGAATAATCCCCCGTCGTAGCGCTGATCGATGACCCGATGAGCGATGTGACCAGCAGCCCCGTGCCCATATCGGCCAGAAGGTCGGCGCGCGAGGCTGTCCCCTGCGTGAGCAAGATGTTGCTGGTCGACGGCGAGGGCGGGCTGGACGGCCCGCGCGCGGCGTTGCCCGTGCTTTCCAGCCCCAATTTGCGGGCGCTGGAAAGGTCCAGAATCCAGCCCGTAAGCGTGCCTTCGTGCACCAGATTGCGGGCGTGCACCGGCAGCCCTTCGGCATCGAAGGGGCGCGAGGCAGATGTGCGGCGGCGCAGCGGGTCTTCGGTGAGCGACAGGTTTGCGGGCAGCACAGCCGTGTGCAGCGCGTCGCGCAGCCAACTGGACCCGCGCGCGATGGACGCGCCGTTGATCGCGCCGATCAGGTGGCCGATCAGGCTGGCGGCGACGCGTTCGTCATAAAGCACAGGGTAGCTGCCGGTCTTTGGTCTGCGCGCGCCCTTTCGGGCGATCGTGCGTTCCGCTGCAAGACGCCCGATGATCTCGGCATCGGGAAGATCGGATTGCCAGACACGGCCTTCGCCGCAATAATCCCGTTCCATCCCCGTGCCGTCGCCCGTAATCGCCACGCAAGAGATGTGGCGCGAGCTGCGGGTATAGCCGCCCGCAAAGCCGTTGGAGGCCGCCAGATGGACGCGCCGACGGCCATAGGCGGCCGAGGCGGCGTCGATCTTGCTGATGCCTGCGACCGACAGCGCTGCAGCCTCGGCCCGCCTTGCGTCCTCTTCCAGCGCCTTGGGGTCAGGCTCGGCGCTGGGATCGTCCAGTTCCAGCCCGCTCGCATCGCGGCGGTCAGAAAGTTGCGAAGCGTCGGCCAGACCCGCATAGGGGTCCGAGGGGGCTTCGCGCGCCATGGCGACGGCGCGTTCGGCCATGGTTTCAATGGTGCGCGCCGAGGTGTCCGAGGCCGAGACGCAGGCCTGCCGCTGGCCGACCAACACCCGCAGCCCGATGTCGATCCCTTCGGACCGCTCGGCCTGTTCCAACACGCCGCCGCGCACGTCGATCGACAGTGAGGTGCCGTCGATGGCCATGGCGTCGCAGGCATCAGCGCCCGCGCGTTTCGCGGCGTGCAGCAGGGCCTCGGTCAGCGAGGATAGGGTGTCAGGCATGGCAGACCTCATGGCAGTTACAATTGGATGCGTGACACGGGACTTAGGCCATATTCGACGGAATGGAAAACCGGATTTGAAGCATCTCCTTTATTCGGGGCAGTTGGGCGCGTCTGGCGGCGGCCCTTTCGTCATAGCCCGAATGTATAAGCAAAATGCTAACGCGGCTCAGCCTTTTGGCGGGACGCTTGCTGCGGCAAGGCGCAACCTTGCGGCAACAGACCGCCGAGACATAGCCAAAATGCGGCGGGGCGGCGTCACGCCGCCTTTTGCAGCCGCAAGAATGTGAACAAGCCCAGCGGGGCGAGGCGGTGTTCCTCATGGACGTTCAGTGCCTTCTGACCAAGGACTTTGTCCCGCGGAAAGTCAGAGTGCCAGCCCAAATGGTTGGCAAACGGCGCGAAAGCCCGCTCGATCCGTGCAAGAACGCCGGTTTCCTTGGCGAAATGGTTCACGATGATGACCTGGCCGCCGGGTTTGCAGACCCGCGCCATTTCGGCCATCACCCGTTCGGGTTCCGGCACGACCGAGACGAGGTACATCGCCACCACGGTGTCGAAATGCCCGTCCGGAAAGTCGAGTTCACGTGCATCCATCTGCCGCAATTCAGCCACATGGCTCAGGCCGTCGCGCTTGACCTTTTCGCGTGCTTTCTCAAGCATTTCGTTGGAAAAGTCGATGCCGGAGACTTGCAGATGCGGCGCATAGCGCGCCAGGGACAATCCGGTTCCGACGCCCACTTCCAGCACGGAGCCTGTACTTTTGTTGATCGCGTCGACCGCCTTGTGGCGGCCCGCGTTGGTGATCTGGCCAAAGGTCCGATCGTAAATAGGCGCCCAGCGCTTGTAGCTTGACGTTATCGCGTGCAGATCCAAAGTGGCCCCCGGGCAATGTTAAATTTCCGCTAACAGTATGGTGGCGGCTGGCAGATGCAAGACCCAGAAGGGTAACAAGCCGGTTAGAACGCCCCCTTGTTCCGGTTTTGATGTCGATTTCGGGACGAAGCCGGGCGCTCAGAGGTGCCACCGGGGAAAGTCATTCTGACCTTCCCCGAGGTTTCGGTGCCCATTTTGCATAATTCCGAACTGGAAAAGCTTACAGCCTTTCCTGGAATTGCTTATGCATCCAGATTTTCCACGTTCAGCGCGTTGTTCTGAATGAACTCGCGCCGGGGTTCGACCACGTCGCCCATCAGTTTGGTGAAAATGTCATCGGCATCGGCCAGATCATCGACCTTCACCTGCAAGAGTGTGCGTGCGTTGGGGTCCAGCGTGGTTTCCCACAATTGGCCGGGGTTCATCTCGCCCAAGCCTTTATAACGTTGCAAGGAAAGGCCTTTTTCGCCCTCGGCCAGGATGGCATCCAGCAGTTCGACGGGGCCGTGCACCGGCTGGTCGCGGTCCTTGCGTACCAGCCGCGCGGGCTGGGTGTAGACCGCTTGCAAGGTGTCGGTATGGCTGGCCAACCGCCGCGCCTCGCCCGACCGCAGCACCTGACCGTCAAGCGTGCGGACTTCTTCCACGCCGCGCAGCACGCGCGAAAACCGCAGGCCGGCGTCTTGCGTCGGACGGCCCGACCAGCCGCGCTCATATTCAGCGGCGACCAGATCCAGCCGGGCCGACACGCGGTCGGCCAGATCTTGCGGCGCGCTGGCCAGTGCGTCAGGCAGAAGGGCCCCCGCAATCGCTGCCTGTTCCAGAATGCGCTGCGGGTAATGATTGGGGAAGCTGGCCAGCGCGCGGCGCACTGCGCGGGCCTCCAGCACGACGCGTGCCAGATCCTGCCCGACGATTTCCTCGCCAGAGCCAAGGCGCAGCATCGCACCCTCAACCCCTTGATTGATCAGGTAATCCTCCAGCGCGGGCTTGTCCTTCAAGTACACTTCGGACTTGCCGCGCGCCACTTTGAACAACGGCGGCTCGGCGATATAGAGGTGCCCCGCCTCGATCAGTGAGGGCATTTGCCGGAAGAAGAAGGTCAGCAAAAGCGTACGGATATGCGCGCCGTCCACGTCGGCATCAGTCATGATGATGATCTTGTGGTAACGCAGTTTCGACAGATCAAATTCGTCGCGCCCGATGCCAGTCCCCAGCGCGGTAATCAGCGTGCCGATTTCGGCCGACCCCAGCATCCGGTCAAACCGCGCGCGTTCGACGTTCAGGATCTTGCCGCGCAGCGGCAGCACGGCCTGATTTGCGCGCGAGCGGCCCTGTTTGGCAGAGCCACCGGCCGAGTCACCCTCGACGATGAAGATTTCAGACAGCGCGGGGTCTTTTTCCTGACAATCTGCGAGTTTGCCGGGCAGCGATGCCACATCGAGCGCGGTCTTGCGGCGGGTCAGATCGCGGGCCTTGCGCGCGGCTTCGCGGGCCAAGGCGGCCTCGATGATCTTGCCGACGATGGATTTTGCCTGAAGGGGGTTTTCCTCAAACCACTCGGACAATTTCTCGCCCACAAGGTTTTCGACTGCGGGCCGCACCTCGGAGCTGACCAGCTTGTCCTTGGTCTGGCTGGAAAATTTCGGGTCGGGCACTTTCACGGACAGCACGCAGGTCAGGCCTTCGCGCGCGTCGTCGCCGGTGAAGCTGACTTTCTCGCGCTTGGCGATCCCGCTGGACTGGGCGTAGTTGTTGATGGTGCGGGTCAGCGCGCCGCGAAAGCCTGCAAGGTGGCTGCCGCCGTCACGCTGGGGGATGTTGTTGGTAAACGGCAGCACGGTTTCGTGGTAGCTGTCGTTCCACCACATCGCGACCTCGATCCCGATATCGTCGCGTTCGCCGGTGATATAGATCGGATCGGGCATCACGGCGGCCTTGGAGCGGTCGAGGTGGCGGACGAATTCGCGCACGCCGCCCTCATAGAAAAGTTCGGTGCGCAGCGGCTCTGCCGGGCGCAGGTCTTCCAAGATGATCCGCACGCCAGAGTTCAGGAAGGCCAGTTCGCGCAGCCGGTTTTCCAGCGTCTTGAAGCTGTACTCCAGGTTCGAGAAGGTGGTGGTGGAGGCAAGGAACCGCACCTCGGTCCCCTTGCGGCCATTGGCATCGCCGACCACGCGCAGGGATTCCACGGTATCGCCACGCTCAAACCGGCAGAAATGTTCCTTGCCATTGCGCCAGATGCGCATTTCCAGCCAGTCGGACAGGGCGTTGACCACCGAGACGCCGACGCCGTGCAGACCGCCCGACACCTTGTAGGAATTGTTGTCGAATTTACCGCCAGAATGCAGCTGGGTCATGATGACCTCGGCCGCGGAAACGCCTTCCTCGGCGTGGATATCGACCGGCACGCCGCGCCCGTTATCGCTGACCGACACGCTGCTGTCGGCGTGGATTGTGACGGCGACGTGATCGGCATGGCCTGCCAGCGCCTCATCAATGCCGTTGTCCACGACCTCGTACACCATGTGATGCAGGCCCGAGCCATCGTCGGTATCGCCGATATACATGCCGGGACGTTTGCGCACGGCATCCAGGCCCTTGAGAACCTTGATAGAATCGGCGCCGTAATCTTGGTTTTGCGGGGCGGTTTCCGGGGTCGCGTCGGACATGCAGTCAATCCTTTACTATTGCCGCAATTTATAGTCGGTCGAACCGGGAATGTCACGCCCGTGACACAAGATTTAGCGTTTATCGGTGGGGGGCTGTGCGGGGTCTGGGGGGGCCTTCAGGTGAAGCCGATCGCGATGCCCACAGCGATCAGCAGGCCACCGGAAATGCGGTTGGTCCGCGCCACCGCCTCGGGCGATTTCAGGAAGCGCCGCACCCGTCCGATCATCAGCGCCATGCCGAGGTTTCCGATCATAGGCACCAGCGCCGATACAGCCAGAATCGCGGCGATATCCGGCACGGTCACGCGTGTCAGATCGAAGAAACCCGGCAGCATTCCCATGTAGAACAAGATGGCCTTTGGGTTGGCAAGGATCACCGCGATGCCTGCCATGAAGCCCGCCCACATACCGGGCCGCATCAGGCGGCTGTCGGCGGAGAGGGTCTTGCCCGCGTTGCGGATCAAGAGCCACCCCATGATGATGAAGGTCGCCACCGCCACCCAGCGCATCAGGCCAAGGAAGCCGTCATAGAGTGTCAGGATCCATGACAGGCCGAAGATCGCGGCCAGCGGCCACAAAAGGTCGCCCAGCGCGACGCCTACCGCCAACGGCCAGGCCGAGGCGAAGCCGCCCGACAGCGCACGCGCGGTCAGCGCGACCCAGACCGGGCCGGGCGTCAGGAACAAGATGACAAGCGCGCCTGCGTAGAACAACAGGTCCAGTGCGGATATGGTCATGGTGCTGTCGTCGGCAGAGTCAGGCTGCCGTCTTCGTTCAGCGGCCAGTACGGGTTATGCGCCAGTTCCCAGACATGGCCGTCGGGGTCGGCGTAATAGCCTGAATAGCCGCCCCAGAAGACAGATTCGGGCGCTTTCAACGGGATTGCACCGGCATCCAGTGCGGCGGCGTAGGCCGCATCCACCTCGGCGGGGGTGGCGAAATTCTGCGCCAGCGTAATCGCACCCGTGCCAAGGGGGGCGTCGGGGCGGCCCTGATCTTTCGCCAGATCGGCCAGACCGAACAGCCCCAGCGCCAGGCCGTTCATCTGAAAGAACGACACGCCGGGGATTTCATCCACCGCCTGCCAGCCCAGCGCGGCATAGAAGGCGCGCGCCCGGGTCAGATCAGCAACGCCAAGGGTGATAAGCGTCACGCGCTGGAGGGGCAGGGTCATGGCATGGGCCTTTCGGTGATGGATGAGGTGCCGCCAGTCTCGGTGACGGTGAACATCTGCGCGCGGGGGCCAAGGTCGCTGAACAGCCCCGGTTCGGTGCCGGTCATCCAGGCCTGTGCGCCCAGTACCGTCAGTTCGTCATAAAGCGCGGCGCGGCGGTCGGCGTCAAGATGCGCGCTGACCTCATCCAGCAACAAAAGTGGCGGCGCGCCCCGGTCTTGATGCAAGGCGCGGGCATTGGCGAGGATCAGCGAGATCAGCAGCGCCTTCTGTTCGCCCGTCGATGCCTGCGCGGCGGCCACGCCCTTGGCGCGGTAGACGGCGGTCAGATCGGTGCGGTGCGGGCCGGTCAGCGTGCGACCGGCGGCCAGATCGCGGCGACGGGATTCGGCCAGCGCAGTGGCGATGTCGGGCGCAGATTGGGGCAGCAGGCCCTCACCGTCTGGCCCCGTCAGCGCCAGATCTGCGGTGGGGAAGGCCGTTGCGGCGTCTTCGGTCGCGCGCGCCAGTCGGTCCAGCGCGGCGGTGCGGTTGGCCGACAGCACCGCCCCCGCCTGCGCCATCTGCGATTCGAGCGCGGCATACCACGCAGCATCACGCACCTGATCGCGCAGCAGGCGATTTCGGTCGCGCATGGCTTTCTCATAACTCAGCACTGCATCGGCATGGCCGGGGAAGAACGACAGCGCCATACGGTCCAGATAGCGGCGGCGCCCCTCGGCCCCTTCGGTCCACAGCCGGTCCATGGCGGGGGTCAGCCAGACCACGGCGGCCAGTGCCCCAAGGGCGGTTTGCGGCGCGGCCTTGCCGTCAATGCGGGTCTGGCGCGACTGCCCGGCTTCGGCCCATGTGGTGATTTCGTGCTGCGCATCGGGCGTCGTCAAGGCCGCAGTGATCTTCCAGCCAAGGTTTTCGGGCGCGCGGGCGATGTCATCGGGGCGGGCGCGGCGCAGTCCACGGCCCGGCGACAGCAGCGAGACCGCTTCCAACACATTGGTCTTGCCCGCACCATTGGGGCCAAAAAGCGCCACGGGCCGCCCATCGAGCACCATGCCCGCGCGCAGATGCGAGCGGAAATGTGACAGGGTCAGACGATCCAGATGCAGGCTCATGGCGGGAATGCCCCGGTTCAGGAATGCCCCGGTTCAGGAATACCCTGTGTCAACCCGGACCACGGCGCGGCGGCATGGGGGCGGGCAGGCTGTGCGGGGCGTTGGCAGGCCGGGGGGCGCGTCAGACCCGCATCGGCATGACGACATAGACCGCCGATGTGTCGCTGCCTTCGCGCATCAGTGTCGGGTCACCGCTGGAATTGAACAGGAAGACAGCGTTTTCCAGATCCACCTGATTGGCGATCTCCAGCAGATATTTTGCGTTGAAGCCGATTTCCAGCGGCTCATCGGCATAGGCGACAACCAGCTCTTCCTCGGCCGCGCCAGAATCAGGAGCGTTGACCGACAGCACCAGCTTGTCTTCTTCAAGCGACAGTTTCACCGCGCGTGAGCGTTCCGACGACACGGTTGCCACCCGATCCACGGCGCGGGCGAATTCGGCGGCATCCACCTCTAACCGCTTGGTGTTGCCGGTGGGGATGACGCGGGTGTAATCGGGGAACGTGCCGTCGATGACCTTCGACGTCAGGCTGATGTTCGGCGTTGCGAAACGCAGTTTGGTTTCCGATACCGACACGGCGATCTGCATATCGTCGTCTTCCAGCAGCTTCTTCAACTCGCCCACGGTCTTGCGCGGCACGATCACGCCGGGCATGCCTTCGGCCCCGTCGGGCAGGGGCGCGTCGATCCGCGCCAGGCGGTGGCCATCGGTGGCCACGCAACGCAACACGCGACCGTTATCGCCATCGGCGACATGCATATAGACGCCGTTGAGGTAGTAGCGCGTTTCCTCAGTGGAAATTGCAAACTTGGCCTTGTCGAACAGGCGGCGCAGCGCCTTTGCGGGGGCCGAGAAATTGCAGCTGTATTCGCTGGACGCCATCACGGGAAAATCTTCGCGTGGCAAAGTGGTCAGGCTGAAGGTGGACCGGCCCGCCGCGACGGTGAAGCGCCCGGTGCGCTGGTCGTCGGTCAGTTGCACCAGCGCGCCATCGGGCAGTTTGCGCACGATTTCATGCAGCATCACCGCCGAAACCGTGGTGGCCCCGGCGCGTTCTACCGTGGCGGGGGCGCGGTCCACCACCTCGACATCCAGATCGGTGGCGCGGAAACTGACGGTATCGCCTTCAGCCTCGATCAAGACATTCGCGAGGATGGGAATGGTATTGCGCCGTTCGACCACCGATTGTGCCTGCGCGACGGCCTTGAGCAACGCGGCCCGTTCAATGCTGATTTTCATAGCCGAATTCCCTTTGGTGGGTCGAAAGAGCGTCATGAGTAGCGGACCGGGAGCCTAGCCGAATTTCAGGCAGCCTCAAGCGGCTTTCCGCTGATATGCGGGTGTTTTTGCGATTCTGGCGCGTGCTACAGCCATAACGCGCGGCGTTTGCCCCGTCCATGGTGTGCGGGGACCCGGCGTTTGGCCGTCAGGTCTGCAACAGCCGCCGCAACAGGTCGATGTCTTCGCTGATCTGGACATCTTGATCGCAGAGTTCCTCGACCTTGCGCACACCATGCATGATGGTGGTGTGATCCCGCCCGCCGAAACGCCGCCCGATATCGGGCAGCGAGCGCGATGTGAGTTCCTTTGACAGGTACATGGCGATCTGGCGCGGGCGCACGATGGTGCGCATGCGTTTCGGGCCGATCATGTCGGACAGCCGGATGTTGTAATGCTCGGCCACTTTGCGCTGAATTTCCTCAACGGTGACGCGGCGGTCCGAGGTGCGCAGGATGTCAGCCAGACAATCTTGCACCAGGTCCATGCCGATTTCGCGGCCCACAAGGTTGGAGAAGGCGAAGAGCCGGGTCAGCGCACCTTCGAGCACGCGGACATTGGTGGTGATCCTGTGGGCCAGAAACTCCAGCACGCCATCGGCGACGGTCATTTCGCCATAGGTATCAGCGTATTGCAGCGCCTTTTGCTGCAGGATGCCCAGGCGAAGCTCGTAGTCGGTGGGATGCAGGTCCACCACCAGCCCGCATTGCAGACGCGACTTGATGCGGTCTTCCAGATCCTTGATCTCACCCGGCGCGCGGTCGGCGGAAATGATGATCTGTTTGTTCTGATCCACCAGTGCATTGAAGGTATGGAAGAATTCTTCCTGCGTGCTTTCCTTGCCCGCGATGAACTGCACGTCATCGACCATCAGCACATCGACCGACCGGAAAAGTTCCTTGAAATCCATGATCTGCTTTTCGCGCAGCGCCTGCACGAAACGGTACATGAATTGTTCGGCGGACAGGTAGAGCACGCGCAGATTGGGGCTGCGGCTGCGCAACTCCCATGCGATTGCATGCATCAGGTGGGTCTTGCCGAGACCCACGCCACCATAGAGGAACAGCGGGTTGAAGGTCACCGGCCCTCCCTCGGCCACGCGGCGGGCGGCGGCGTGGGCCAGCGCATTGGGCTTTCCCACGACGAAATTGTCAAAGCTGAACCTGCTGTCGAGCGGCGCGCCGGGCAGGTCGTTGGTGTCAGGGGCGGGCAGGGCGGTGGCCTGTTGGGGCGCAGCGCCAGCGGCGGGGTTTCGCGCGGTGGCTGTGGCGCGGGCCTGCGGTCCTGCGGTGGTGTGGGATTCGCGCGGTGCGGCGCCGGCGTCATCGGACGGCACGGCGCTGCGGTTGAACACGGCGAATTCGATGCGGTTGACCTCTTGCCCGGCGCCGACCAGGGCGCGCAGGATATGGTCAGAGAAATTCCGCGACACCCAGTCCCCGATGAAGGTGGTCGGGACCTGAAGCTGCGCGACACCCCGCGACAGCGAGACGAAACGAATGGGCTTGATCCAAGTCTGATAGTTGTTCTTGCCGATGGCCGCGCACAGTTCGTCCGCGACCCCATCCCAGATATCATTCATCATTCGCTTCGTCTCGCCCTGTCTCTAGACGTTATCTGTTATCGCGGCGCGCGCCCAATTTGCCCCGGCGCGTCGCCGTCCGATGCGTCCCGGCCGTGACTGGCAACAGGCGACAGGTACCAGAAGCGAGGAAAACTCCCGCCACTGGCATTCTAACCGCACAAAGTCATATGGGCTTGCCTGAAACGTTTCTGCGGCACAGTCCGGTGCGCAAACCCTTTGTTTCAGGCATTTTGCAAGTCATCGCCGGACCTATTCAGCGGCAGCCTGGTCCGTTGGTACGACGTCTCACATCTGCCCCCCAGCACGACATGAATCGCATCCCTAATGTAGCCAGCGGAGCCGAGTGGGCGCAACTGAACAACGGCCTTGACCCTTCTTTTCCGTTAAAAGAATCGGAAGGGCGTGGTTATTTTATCCGCAGCGGAAAATGTCCCTGAACTGCGGCGCAAAACGCAAAAAGGCACACCTGAGGTGTGCCTTTCAAGTAATTTTCCATCGATTTCAAGCGCACGCGCAAGACAGCAAGATCAACGAAACACGTGTTTCGCGCAAAACCGCGCCACTGCGTCCGTTCAGACAGCAGAGGTCAGGCGGAAGCGGAAATTGCTTTGACGCGCGACGACAGGCGCGACATTTTGCGTGCAACGGTGTTCTTGTGCAGAACGCCTTTGGTCACACCGCGCGACAGTTCAGGCTGCACGGCGCGCAGCGCGTCTTTCGCGCTATCGGCGTTGCCCGACGCAATCGCTTCTTCCACTTTGCGCAGGAAGGTGCGGATACGCGACCGACGCGCCTTGTTCACAGTGGCGCGGGCGTCGTTCTGGCGGGCGCGTTTCTTGGATTGGGGCGTATTGGCCATGTGTCACTATCCGATTTGGTACGGGGTAATCTCGAAAACGCGCTTTTAGGCGCGACTCGGGGTGAAGTCAACGGGGCTGCGCGGGGTTTTTTGCGTCCGCGCAGCCCAGGGGGTCAGCGGTCGCGGAACTGCGCCTCGCGTTTTTCCAGAAAGGCCGCCATCCCTTCCTTCTGGTCCTCGGTCGCAAAGAGGGCGTGGAACATGCGGCGCTCGAACAGCAGGCCTTCGCGCAGCGTGGTCTCATAGCTGCGGTTGACCGATTCTTTCACGACCTTGGCGGTCAGGGTGGATTTCTCGGCCACCTTGGCAGCGGCGGCCATGGCCTCATCCATCAGCTTCTTGGCGGGGACGATTCGGCTTACAAGGCCCGAACGCTCTGCCTCTTCGGCATCCATGAAGCGGCCGGTCAGGTGCATGTCCATCGCCTTGGACTTGCCGACGAAGCGGGTCAGGCGCTGGGTGCCACCGATCCCTGCGACCACGCCCAGGTTGATTTCGGGCTGGCCGAACTTGGCGGTGTCTGACGCGATGATGAAGTCGCACATCATTGCCAGTTCGCAGCCCCCGCCCAGGCAATAGCCTGACACGGCGGCGATGATCGGCTTGCGCACGCGCAGCAGCGCCTCGGTCTCGGGCGTGAAAAGATCGGCTTCAAACACATCGACGAAGGATTTGTCGGCCATCTCCTTGATATCGGCCCCGGCGGCAAAGGCCTTTTCCGAGCCTGTCAGCACGATGCACCGGACCTTGTCGTTGCGGTCGGCGGCGGTCAGCGCATCGGCGAGTTCGCGCATCAAGGCGCTGTTGAGCGCGTTCAACGCATCGGGACGGTTCAGCCGGATCAATGCGATATGGTCGTTGATATCGACGATCAGCGTTTCATAGGCCATGAAGGTCACCTTGGTTGGATACACTAGCCCGTCTGCATACCATCCTGACCCCGCGTTTCAAGCCACGTTTGATGCGGCTGACCCGGGGGGGGCTTCTGCCCTGGTCAGGTCTGGCAAACGGGGCACCAGAAGCTGGACCGCCCAGATTGTACGCTACGCGTGATTGTGGCGGTGCAGCCGGGGGTGGCGCAGGGCTGCCCCTCGCGGCCATAGACCTGAAATCCGTGCTGAAAATAGCCCAGTTCCCCATCGGCCTGGCGGTAATCGCGCAGCGATGAGCCGCCCGCGGCGATGGCTTCTTCCAGCACCTGCCGGATGACGGGGACGAGTGCTGCAGCCTGATCAGGGGTCAGGTCGGCGCAGAGGCGGTGCGGGCTGAGGCCCGCGCGAAACAGCACCTCACATACATAGATATTGCCCAGCCCCGCCAGGACCCGCTGATCAAGCAGCGCCGCCTTCAGGGGCACGCGCCGCCCCGTCAGGCGGGCGGCCAGATAGGCCGCATCAAAGCTGTTACCAAGCGGTTCGGGGCCGATCCCGGCCAGCAGGCGGTGCTGGTCCAGCGTGGCGGTGGGGGCCATATCCATCGCGCCAAAGCGGCGGGCATCGTTGAAGGTGACGCGCGCGCCGCTCGCCATGTCGAGGATGACATGATCGTGCTTTTGTGCTGCGGCGTGGGTGTGGTGGAATTCGCCCGGCACGAAGGGCTCGGCCAACCCCGATACGGTCATGCGGCCCGACATGCCCAGATGGATGATCAGCGTCTCGGCCGTGTCGAGATCGGCGAGGATGTATTTGGAGCGGCGGCGCAGGTGCAGCACACGGCTGCCGGTCAGCCGCGCGGCCATATCGGGCGGGAAGGGCCAGCGCAGATCGGGGCGGTTGATCTGCGCATGGGCGATAACCCCGCCCTCCATTGCGGGGACCAGCCCGCGCCGCACGGTTTCAACTTCGGGCAATTCGGGCAAGCGGGTCTCCGGGCTGAGGTTTGGGGCAAAGGTCGCGAAACGGTCGCTCAAGGGTCGCTCAAGGGTCGCATTGTAACGCGCCCGGTCTACCCTATAAGAGGAACCACAGGATGCACAAACAAGAGACAGGCACCAATGACCGATAGCAGCCGGGGCCAAACCCGCCAAGGGACCACCAAAGCCGGGACGGAGAGCGCCGGGATGGGCAGCGCTGGGACCGGTGACGCGGGCACCACGCATTTCGGGTTTCAGACCGTTGGCGAGGCCGACAAGGCCGGATTGGTGCATGGCGTCTTTACCAGCGTGGCGTCGAAATACGATGTAATGAACGACCTGATGTCCGCAGGCATCCACCGCATCTGGAAGGATGCGATGATGGACTGGCTGGCCCCGCGACCCGGGCAACAATTGCTGGATGTGGCGGGCGGCACCGGCGACATCGCGTTCCGCTTTGTGGACCGTGCGCCCGGTGCGGTGGCAACCGTGCTGGACCTGACCGAATCCATGCTGACCGCCGGGCGCCTACGGGCCGAGGCCGACCAGAAGGCCGATGCCCTGTCCTGGGTGGTGGGCGATGCGATGGCGCTGCCCTTTGCCGACAACAGTTTCGATGTCTACACAATCAGCTTTGGCATCCGCAACGTCACCCGAATCCCCGAAGCGCTGTCCGAGGCATTTCGCGTGCTGCGCCCCGGCGGGCGGTTGATGGTGCTGGAATTCAGCCAGTTGCCGAACCCGATGATGCAAAAAGCCTATGATCTGTATTCGTTCAACGTCATTCCCGCGATGGGCAAGATGGTGACGGGCGACCGTGACAGCTACCAGTATCTGGTCGAATCGATCCGTAAGTTCCCTGATCAGGACCGCTTTGCCGCCATGATCGCGGCGGCCGGTTTTGAACAGGTGAAATTCCGCAATCTGTCGATGGGCGTGGCGGCCCTGCACTCTGGCTGGAAGCTCTGACATGCGTGGACCGCACAATATCTGGCGCCTGATCCGCACCGGCGCCACGTTCGAGCGGACGGGCGCCATGGCCGTGGTGCTGGAAGCGATGCGCGCTCCTGCCCCGCTGCGGGTTGCTGCGCGCGTGCTGGGCTGGCCGTTCAAATGGCTGGGCCTGACGGGCGACCCCGCGCTGCCGCCCGCGACCCGCGCGCTGACCGCGCTGGGTCCGGCGTACATCAAGTTCGGGCAGATTCTGTCGACCCGCCCGGATGTGGTGGGCGAGGATCTGGCGCTGCAATTGCGCTACCTTCAGGACCAGTTGCCGCCATTCTCCAGCACGGTCGCGAAACAGATGATCGCGGATGAATTGTCGCTGCCGGTGACCACGCTGTTCTCCGAATTTTCCGAGCCGGTGGCCGCCGCCTCGATCGCGCAGGTGCATCAGGCGCGGCTGGCGGACACTGGCGAAAAGGTTGCCGTCAAAGTGCTGCGCCCGGGGATCGAGAAGGCGTTCCGCAAGGACATTGATGCCTTCTATCTGGCGGCGGGCATCATTGAATTCCTGTTGCCAAAGACCCGTCGGCTGCGCCCCACGGATGTGATTGCGCATTTTGAAAGCGTCGTGCTGGGCGAGTTGGACCTGCGGCTCGAAGCGGCGGCGGCGGCGGAATTCGCCACGACCACTGCCGATGATCCGGGATTCCAGGTGCCGCGTGCCAAATGGGGGCTGTCGGGACGCACGGTGATGACGCTGGGCTGGGCCGAGGGGGTGCCGCTGGGCGACAATGCGGCGATCGACGCGCTGGGCGTGGACCGGGTTGAGCTGAGCGAGCGCATCTTGCAGCTTTTCTTGCGCCACGCGCTGCGCGACGGGTATTTTCATGGCGACATGCACCAGGGTAACCTGAAAGTATCGCCGACGGGTGATATCATCGCCTTCGATTTCGGCATCATGGGGCGGATTGATGAATACACGCGCCGCGCCTATGCCGAGATCCTTTTTGGCTTCATCCAGAAGGATTACCGACGGGTCGCGCAGGTGCATTTCGAGGCGGGCTACGTCCCGCCCGATCAGGATATCGACGAATTCACCCGCGCCCTGCGCGCGGTCGGCGAACCGATATTCGGCATGGATGCAAGCTATATCTCCATGGCGCGGCTGCTGAGCTACCTGTTCGAGGTGACCGAGCGTTTCGGGATGCAGACCCGGACCGAGTTGATCTTGTTGCAACGCACGATGGTGGTGGTGGAAGGCGTGGCACGGTCGCTCAATCCCCAGATCAACATGTGGAAGGTCGCCCGCCCGGTGGTCGAAGATTATATCAAGGACCATGTTGGCCCCCGGGCAATCCTGCGCGATATGCGGAAATCGGCGCTGATTCTGTCGCGGTTTGGGCCCAGATTGCCGGATCTGCTGGAAAAAGCGCTGATGGAGCAGGTCGGCACCCGCCCCCGCAACCCGCCCCCGACTGCCGCCCCCTGGCCCGGGATATGGGCGCTGGCCGGTGCGGGCACCCTGGCGCTGGGCGTCTGGATCGGCGCGGCCCTTTAGCGGGCAGATTGTCTCGCGGGCAAGAGCCGATTGGAGACAGGCTGTTCTTGGTCCCCGCCGGCAAAAGCTCAGAGCGTGCTGCGCCACACCCCGCGTTCGCGCGTCCTCGTTTTGCCATAGCGTGTCCGCGCGTACCTGATCATTGTGTCAGGTCGACGGGGCGCGCAAGCCGCTCACGCTATCACTGTCGACCAGCGCACCGCCGGCAAAGACCAGCATCACCCGGCCGCCGTCGCTCCGCGCTTCCTCGATGCGCCCATAGGTCAAGGCAGGATCGGTCTGCAGAACAGCGCCCTCGCGCATGCTGACGACCCGAAAGCTGTAATTGCCTTCCGGCAGGGGCGCCCCGTCGGCGCCGATCCCGTTGAATGCATACTCCGACTGGTTGGGCTGGATAGGGACGCGCGCGACCTCATTCCCGAAAGCGTTGTGCACGGTCAGGACGGCCTGATCTGCCCCTTGGACCTGCGGCGGGATCAGCCGCTTCGGCGTGGTGCCGTCAAAATACGTCGCGGCGCTGGTCAACGCCTCCATCCCGACCCATCCCGACAGCTCCGTTAGCCCCATGCGGGTTGAAAGACTGCCCAGCAGTTCATTTGTCAGCACTTGCTGTTCCACCCCCGAAAAGGTTGCAAGCTGGACGGCGAAGTCGGACGATTCCATAGGGTTCATGGGGTCTTGATTCTGCAACTGCGTCGTCAGCATGACCAGGAATGTCTGGAAATCGGCATTGACCCGGCGCGACGCGTTCTCTGTCCCGGGGGCGCTTCCGGTTGGACCCAGTCGGCTACCCTGAGTCGTGCTGGGGATGGTCGTGGATATTTCGGTCATAATAGGCTCCTGTTCACAGGCGCAGATCAAGGCCATCGGCCTTGATCCTCGGCGCGGCGGTGGCGGTGGTGGGAAGGGCTGAAATCGGGTCGAAACCGGCTTGGCCCGGCTTGCCACTGGGCGCGCGTTGGCCTTGGTCACGGCTATTGCTGCCGCTGAACTGAAATGCGACGTTGCTGTGACCGAGGTTTCGGAATTCCTGCAACAAAAGGTCGCTGTTGCGGCGCATGAGGTCCAGCGTCTGTGCATTGTCGGCAGAAATCGCGACCATCATGACGCCATCGCCAGCCTGCATCGCAATGCGCAGCGGCCCCAGTTCAGCGGGCGAAAGCGTCAGCTCGATCACCCCGGGTAACGGGGCCTGACTCAGCGCCGTCGCGACCTGCGCGGTAATGGCGGCCGGGTTTGCTGATGCTGCGCCACATCCCATGATCCCCCCCCCTGCGATCCCCAGCTGCGCATTGCCCCCGAAACTGCCGACCACTGATCCGCCGATCGTCGTACCAGCGGGCAGAGTGTCGAGGGCCAGCGCCCCTTGCCTGCGATCCGCTGTGATGTCGACGCCAGGGTCGGCCCGCGCCGCGATGACGGGCGGTGGCGTGGGGACGCTGAAGTCGATCCCGCCGGGGGCGAGGGGGATGCGCTGATCTGGCGCCCGATAGGCGTCTGACCGACGTGGATGCTCAGGTCGACCAAAGGCGTCCAGCAGGCGAAATGGGACAGGCAGGCGGAAGTCGGTCGCGCGCGGCGCGGCGCCGGTGGTGGGCCCGGTTGCCGCCGGTCCCGCAACGTTCAGCAGTGCCGACATGTCCGTATTGGGCGACAGGCTATCTGGTGCCGGGGCGGTTGCAGCGACTTGCGCGATGCCATGTGTCGGCGTGCCGGTCTGCACGGGCAGTGGCGCCGTCTGCAGCACCATTGCGAGGCCTGGCCGGGCGACGGCGCTCTGCGCCGGAGCGGCGTCGCCCGGCAGCGCTTCCTGCGGGGCGGCGGGGGCGAGTTCGGCCGCCGCCATGGCTGCCGATGGCGTCGCACCAACTGTAGGTTGGGCGCCCGGCGTTGTCCCGGGCAGGGATGGCACAACGGCGTCGGCGCGCGGCATCGCCATATTGGTCGCGGTGTTGATGGCGACGCTGTCCATCACGGCCCAGAAGGGACGCGCGACCGGCGTCGGGGCGGCACCTTCCGCGCCTGTATCGCCCTCCGCCTCAACTTCCTCGGTCGGGTCAGTGGGCGTGGGGGCGTCCGGCTTCGCGGGCATGCCGTGGCCAAGCGTAAAAGGCTGCCGACCCGCCCCGGCAGGGCCGCTATCCGCGGCCACAAGGGTCACGGATGCCTGCACACGTGGGCTGTCGTGCACCTTCGTCTGGCTGATGGGAAGGTCGATCATCCGAAACTCCGTCGCTGCCCTTCCATCATTTAAAGGTAATAAGTTACTGATTCTTTACCCACTCCGGTCAGTTTGATCTTGTGACATGTGATCAGGAGAATCCGATGACCCCCAATGCAATCCCCTCAGCTGTCCCCCTTGCGGCGGCACAATCACCCCGCAGCCATGATGCCGTCCGGCGCGTCGCGGAGGAGTTTGAGACGGCGTTTCTGACTGAGATGCTGAAGGCCTCGGGCCTTGGTAAGCCGCTGGAGGGTTTCGGCGGCGGCGGTACGGGGGAGGCGCAGTTTTCTTCTTTCATGGTCGAAGGTTACGCAGAGGCGATCCGCAAATCTGGCGGCCTTGGCCTGTCGGAAACCATTTTTCGCGCCCTTGTCCGGGAGGAGGCCGATGGCAGCCGCTGACCGCCTGAGCCGCCGCATGCTGCGCGTGCTGGAAGAAGAGCGCGGCGCCCTGTTGGCGGCCAATTTTGCGGCGCTGCCAGGGCTTCTGACCCGCAAGGAAAAACTGCTGACCGCCCTGACACAGCTGGATCCGGCAGAGATTGATCCTGAGGTCGAAGTCCGGCTGATTCGCAATCAAGCCTTGCTGCGCGCCTCGATGGAAGGGATTGCCACCGCACGCGCTGCTTTCGCGGGTTTGAAAGCCGGGGCTGAGTTCCGGACCTATGATCGCCGGGGCAACAGCCGGGCGGTTTCCGCGCCGCGCGCCTCCGTTCAGCACCGCGCCTGAGAGACGGCGCCGGGGGTCAACGCGTTCCCAGCCTGAACTTACATAAAATATACCCAAATCCAGCGTTTTGCGCCCATGCATTTTAACACATTGAAAAGGGGTTGTGCTGCATCTTCACGTCAAGCCACAAAACGGGCCGGTTGCTCTGACGCCAGAACAATCCCTCAGCAGAATGCACCAATCGCCGCGATCTGCGGTTCAGTCACATCGGCGCAAAGCGCCAAAATCAAAGGTATCATTCATGTCCAGCATTCTGACCAACACCGGATCGATGGTTGCGCTGCAAACGCTGCGCGGCATCAACTCTAACCTCGCCAAGACGCAATCGGACATCGCGACAGGTAAATCTGTGGCGAACGCGAAAGACAACGCCGCCATCTGGGCGATCTCCAAGACCATGGAATCCGACGTGAAGGGCTTCCAGGCCATTTCCGGCAGTCTCCAACTGGGCCAGTCCACGGTTTCCGTGGCGCGGCAGGCGGCAGAGTCCATTTCTGATCTGCTGGTCAAGATGAAAGGGCGGATCGTTGCGGGGCAAGAGGAGAACATCGACGCGGATACAATTCAGAAAGATGTCGTTGCGCTGCGCGGGCAGATCGAGACGATCGTCGGCGCTGCCCAGTTCAGCGGCCTGAACCTGATCGACAACGACGCCAACGTGAACATTCTGTCGTCGTTGAACCGTGCGCCGGGTGGCGCCGTGACCTCCTCGTCGATCACTGTCGCCGGGCAGGACCTGTCGGTCGGTGGATATACGGCCAAGGCTGCGTTTACGGGCTCGACCGGGGCGTCGACCACCGCAGATGTTGCGACGTTCTCCCTTGCTGCCGCCGGTACGGCGGATCTTATCATTGCGGATCCAACGTATGCAGCGGGCGACAGTATTTCGGTGCGGATTGGCGAACAAGCTGTCTCCTACAAGGTGACCGCGGCGGACGTTGCGGCAACAAGCACTGCGGCAATCATCGCAGTGAATCTGAAGTCCGCGATTGATGAACTGGGGATCACAGGCCTGACCATCGGCTACGATGATTCAGCGTCCGGGACACTGTCGTTCTCGCAGGTCGGTGGCACGGACAGGGCGGTGACGGCGCAGTTCGTTAACAATGGCGCCGGTGGCCTGGGGGCGTTGGCCGGGGTCAACGTTGCAAGCGATCCCGCCGGTGCGTTGGGCGTCATCGATGGCCTGATCAAGACTGCAACCGACGCCGCGGCATCCTTCGGTTCTGTGCAGGGCCGGATCGACACGCAGGCCGAATTCGTCAAGGGGCTCACCGATGCCTTGACCGCCGGCATTGGCAGTCTGGTCGATGCCGACATGGAAGAAACCTCGGCCCGGTTGCAGGCGCTTCAGGTTCAGCAGCAGCTGGGTATTCAGGCGCTGTCGATCGCCAACCAGCAGCCGCAGAACGTTCTGTCCCTGTTCCGCTGATAGATTGGTCCGGGGCCATGCCTGGCCCCGGACCCGTCCCGTCTTAAGCCGTGTCGCGTTCATTCCCGTGCGTGCGACACGCTCTGCCTTGCTTTTTTCCATCTATCTGATGCGCAAGTCTGGTTCCGACCTGTGCGCGACATGGTCTAGGTGGAAATCTGCACCGTACCCCCACAGACAGAGGTTCCTGGATGAGCGTTTCTTCCCTTGCGCGGTCGGTTTACACCAACCCGGCCAGCGCTATGCGCGTCCCGCGCGACACCGAATTCGAATTGCTTGCCCGGATCACCCGCAAGCTGCGCAACACGGCGGATCAGCCGCTTCGCTACGTCGAGTTTGTCGAAGCATTGAACGATAACCGCAACCTCTGGGCCGCTTTCGCCATCGATCTGGTCGAAGACGATAATAAGTTGCCTGATGCCCTGCGCCGATCCTTGGTTTATCTGGCGCAGTTCACGATCCAGCACACCGACAAACTGCTGGTCGGCGATGGGTCTGCGGACATCCTGCTGGACATAAATACCGCTGTAATGCGGGGGCTGCGGGGCCATGGGGCCGCGCCATGACGGGGCTTGTCATCAAGCTGGCCCCGAATGAGCGCATGTTGATCAACGGCGCGGTCATTGAGAATGGCGACCGGCGCACCCGCATCTCGATTCTGACGCCCAATGCCAATCTGCTGCGGCTGCGCGACGCCATCCATCCTGATGATGCCGACACCCCCGTCAAGCGGATGTGCTGCCTGGCGCAAATGGTGCTGGCGGGCGATGCCGACGTGGCCGAGACCCGGCAAAGCCTGATCCGTGGCATTGAACAGCTCAGCCAGGTATTCTCTGACGAAGACAGTCGGCGGATCCTCGACATGGCCAGCCGGGCGGTTCTGGCGGATGAGGTGTATCAGGCGCTGCGAAGCCTGCGGACGCTGCTCCCCCGAGAGGAACGGCTGTTCGCCGTCCAAAGACCATGAGCTTTCAGCCGGTTGTCCTTGGGGGAGGGGTTTCAGGGTGGCGTTTCTTGCAGCGCACCCTCGACAAACAGGCCGAGGCGTTTGCGAAAAGCGCCCCGATGGTGCGCGATGAGACTCATTTCCGAGAAAAGATCATCGCCGTCAAATCGGTGGACGATCTGGTCGGGGATCGCCGTTTGATGACGGTCTTGCTGGGGGCCTTCGGGTTATCGGGGGACATCAACAACCGGTTCTTCATCCGCAAGGTACTGGAAGAAGGGGTGGATCTGCCGGGCGCGCTGGCCAATCGCCTGGCCGACAAGCGCTATTTCGCAATGGCCGAGGCGATCGGGTTCTCGGGCGGGGTCGCTCCGACGAGTCGCGCCCCGGATTTCGCGGACAAGATCATCACGGCATATCGCGCGCAGTCTTTCGAAGCCGCAGTGGGGGCGCAGAACCCGGATATGCGGTTTGCCCTGGCATTGAAGCGTGACCTGACCAGTCTGGCGGCGAAGCCGGGCAGCGACAATGCGAAATGGTACACGCTGATGGGTACCCCGCCGCTGCGCAAGGTCTTTGATACGGCGTTCGGCCTACCGAGCAGTTTTGCGGCGCTCGATCTCGACCGTCAGCTCAGCGTGTATCAGGAACGTGCGCAGTCGATGTTCGGTGACTCTAAGCTGTCACAATTCGCCGATCCTGAAAAGATCGAGGAATTGACGACGCGCTTTTTGGTTCGTGCACAGCTGACGGCAGTGCAGACCGACACCTCGCCCGCCGCCTTTGCCTTGCAGATGCTCCAGAACATGCCCCGGGTGCAACGTCCGTTGCCGCGCTGACACTGGCCTTCGCGCCCCTGAAAGGCGCGGATTGTGACCGAGCCTTGGCATGCGGATAGGAAGCGCGCCGTTTCGCAAGGCGCTGCGCCTTGACAGGCCCGGGTGTCGGTCGCATATCCCCTTCAGAACGGAGGCCCTGAATGTTTATCCAGACTGAATCGACACCGAACCCCGCTACGCTGAAATTCATCCCTGGTCAGGATGTTCTGGAGGCCGGGACGGCTGATTTTCCGACCGCTGAATCCGCTACAGGCTCGCCGCTGGCGCAACGGCTCTACGGCGTCGACGGTGTGACCGGCGTGTTCCTGGGCATTGATTTCGTCACGGTAACCAAGGCCGATGCAGTGGACTGGGCGCATATCAAGCCCGCGCTGCTGGGCGCGATCATGGAGCATTTTCAGTCTGGCGCCCCGGCTCTGTCCGGCGGGGGTGATACCGGGACCTCTGGCCATGCAGCGCATGACGGCCCGGATGGTGAGATCGTGTCCCAGATCAAGGAACTGCTGGACAGCCGGGTGCGCCCCGCCGTCGCGCAAGATGGCGGCGATATCACTTTCCACGGCTTTGACCGCGGTATCGTCTATCTGCACATGCAGGGCGCGTGCGCGGGGTGCCCGTCATCGACGCTGACGCTGAAAATGGGCATCGAGAACCTGTTGCGCCACTATATCCCTGAGGTTTTGGAAGTGCGGCCCGTCGCGGTCTGACCTCTGGAGATGCCGCACCCTTCTCTCATTCTGGCGTTCGATACCTCGGGGCCACATGTCGCTGTTGCCCTGATCTCGGGCGATGGCGGGGCGTTGCGTGCCGAGGGCCGTGCGCTTGCCCGGGGCCAGTCCGAAGTGTTGTTTCCAATGTTTGCTGATGTGCTGTCGGCGGCGGGCGTTATGTGGTGCGATATCACGGGCGTGGCCGTGGGGATTGGCCCGGGAAATTTCACCGGGACGCGCATCGCCGTGGCTGCAGCACGTGGTTTGGCGTTGAGCCTTGGGGTTCCGGCGGTCGGTGTGTCGGGCTTTGAGGTGATGGCTCAGGTCTGTGCTGCCCATGATACCGAAAGGCGCCTGCTTTTCAGCATCGCCGCGCCGCGAGGGCGGGCCTACGCGCAGCTGTTCGTATCCGGTGCGCCAGTGTCGGCGGGGCAATTGATCGACCCGGCCGACCCGCCGCGCGATCTGGGCGTGGTCGACGCTGTTCATGGCCACGCGGCTGAGGTGATCGGCGCAGTGCTGGGTGTGCCGGGGCAATCGATGCCCCCCCCCGACACGCCCGATCAGATCGCTCAAATTGCGATACAGATTGCCGGTATCGCTGCATGCAAGTGGCGCGCGGGGGCGGCAATGCCGTCCCCCGCGCCAATGTATTTGCGCGGCGCGGATGCCGCGCCGTCATCTGATCCGCCGGTCACTGTTCTGGCATGACCGGGGCTGACAAGATTGATGCGCGCGACCTGGCTCACCTGCATGCAGCATGTTTCACCAGCCCGCCGCCGTGGTCCGAAGCGTCATTTCACAGCATCCTGTCCCAACCGGGCGTCTCCTTGCAGACTGACACCCGGGACGGCGTGCTGTATGGCTTCGCGCTGGGGCGTGTCATTCTGGATGAGGCCGAACTCCTGACACTCGCTACCGCGCCCGCCTTGCGCCGCCAGGGAGTTGCCGCTGCGTTGTTGCGGTGCTTTGACGCGGATGTGTTTCGTCGTGGCGCGCGTACGGTGTTTTTGGAGGTTGCGGCGGATAACGCCGCCGCACTGGCGCTCTACCGCGCCGCAGAATTCACGCAGAGCGCGCGGCGTAAAGGTTACTATGCCGCGCCCGGCGGCGGGGCTACCGATGCATTGATTTTGCGCAAGACTCTGTAAAGCGACGCGGTGTTTTTTGCATGTCTGACCCGGTGGTAAAATTAGTTATTGACCCTGTGTCGGCGTTGCGGCCTTATCGGGTGCAACACCGTGTTGCGGCACGAAAACGTATGTTCGGATTCGGGCTTTGATGTGCGACAACGGTGGCGAGTAATCCATTCAGGGAGCTAACAATGACAAGAATCGCATCTTTTCTGGGGGCGACAGCAGCGCTGACGCTGAGCACAGGCGCAGCCTTCGCAGACCCGGCGCTGATCTTTGATCTGGGCGGCAAGTTCGACAAGTCTTTCAACGAGGCGGCTTTCGCCGGCGGGGAGCGTTGGGCCGAAGAGACCGGCGGCACCTACCGCGACATCGAAATGCAGTCTGAAGCCCAACGTGAACAGGCGCTGCGTCGGCTGGCTGAAAGCGGGTCGAACCCCATCGTGATGACCGGGTTCGCCTTCGCGTCGGTGCTGGAACAGGTTGCGCCGGATTATCCCGATACCACCTTTGCAATCATCGACGGCGTGGTTGACGCGGAAAACGTGCGCTCGGTCGTGTTCACCGAACACGAAGGGTCCTATCTGGTCGGCGTCCTGGCCGCGATGGCGTCAGAAACCGACACCGTCGGCTTTGTCGGCGGGATGGATATTCCGCTGATCCGTCGATTTGCCTGCGGCTATGCGCAGGGCGTGAAAGCCGCGAATGCCGATGCGACCGTTGTGATGAACTACACCGGCACCACGCCTGCCGCCTGGAACGACCCTGTGCGCGGCGGTGAGATCACCCAGGCGCAGATCAGCCAGGGCGCGGATGTGGTGTATGCTGCTGCGGGCGGCACCGGGGTCGGCGTATTGCAGACGGCAGCCGATGCGGACATCTTTTCGATCGGTGTCGACAGCAACCAGAACGCCATGCACCCGGGTCAGGTCCTGACCTCGATGGTGAAACGGGTCGACAATGCGGTGTTTGATGCCTTCAGCGCGGGCGTCGACATGGAAACGGGGCTGTACGTCATGGATCTCGCCGCTGGCGGTGTCGGCTGGGCGCTGGATGAAAACAACGAATCCCTGGTCAGCGCGGAAATGCGCGAAGCCGTGGACGCCGCATCGGCAGCGATCATCGCGGGCGATATCGCTGTGCACGATTATATGAGCGATGGTGCCTGCCCCTATGAATAAGCCGTGCCGGTTGCTTCCATGACCGTTGAAACCAAACCAGGGCGGCATTCCGATGCCGCCCTTACGCCGCCCGCGATTGAATTGCGGGGGATTTCCAAGGCGTTTGGCCCGGTGCAGGCCAACAAGGATATCAATATCCGCGTCGAGAAAGGCACAATCCACGGCATCATCGGCGAGAACGGTGCGGGCAAATCGACGTTGATGTCGATCCTTTACGGCTTTTACCGCGCCGACAGTGGCGAAATTCGCATCAACGGCGAGCCGACGACGATCAACGACAGCCTTGCCGCGATCCGCGCGGGCATCGGCATGGTGTTCCAGCATTTCAAGCTGGTCGAGAATTTCAGCGTGCTCGAGAACGTCATCCTGGGCGCGGAAGACGGCGGCTTCCTGAAGCCGTCGCTGAACAAGGCGCGCGGGTTGCTGAAGTCGCTGGCTGCGGATTTTGAGTTGAGCGTCGACCCTGATGCGCTGATTGAAAACCTTTCGGTCGGGCACCAGCAGCGGGTCGAAATCCTCAAGGCGCTCTATCGTTCGGCGGACATCCTGATCTTGGATGAACCCACGGGCGTGTTGACCCCGGCCGAGGCAGACCACCTGTTCCGTATCCTCAAGGGGCTGAAATCTCAGGGGAAAACCATCATCCTGATTACGCATAAACTGCGCGAAATCATGGAGGTGACCGATTTTGTGAGCGTCATGCGGCGCGGTGAAATGGTGGCGACCGTTCCTACAAAAGACACCAGCCCAACCGATCTGGCAGAGCTTATGGTTGGCCGCAAAGTGTTGTTGCGCGTCGACAAGACTGCGGCGACGCCGGGTCGCACGGTGCTGGATGTGCAGGGCCTGCGCGTGGTGGACGACAAGGGGGTGGAGCGGTTGCGCGGCATCGACCTGACCGTGCGCGCGGGTGAAATCCTGGGCATCGCGGGTGTGGCGGGCAATGGCCAGTCCGAACTTCTGGAGGCGCTGGCCGGGCTGATCTCGGCGACCAGTGGCAGCGCCACGATCAACGGCAATCCGCTGGACCTGACAGGGCGCACGTCGGACGGCCAGACCCGCCGCGCCGAAGGTATTGCGCATGTCCCGGAAGACCGGCATCGGCGCGGCCTGATCCTTGATTTTTCGGCGTGGGAAAACGTGGCCTTCGGCTATCACAACGACCCTGCCTATAACCGAAACGCGCTGCTGATGGATAACGCCGCGATCCTGCGCGACACCGAAGCCAAGATCAAACGTTTCGACGTGCGCCCGCCGAATCCCTGGCTGACGGCCGAGAGTTTCTCGGGCGGCAACCAGCAAAAGCTGGTTCTGGCGCGCGAGATCGAGCGCAACCCCGACCTTCTGCTGATCGGCCAGCCCACCCGGGGGGTCGACATTGGCGCGATTGAGTTTATCCATCAGCAGATCATCGCGCTGCGCGATGCGGGCAAAGCGATCTTGCTGGTCAGCGTCGAACTGGATGAAATTTTCGCCCTGTCCGACCGCATCGCAGTGATGTTTGACGGGCGCATCATGGGCGAACGTCAGCCAGATCATACGACCGAGCGTGAGCTGGGTCTGTTGATGGCGGGCATGACAGGAGAACCGGAATGACGGGGACGGCGATATGGCGGTAAAACGCATTCCCGACTGGGCTGATGTGGTGCTGGTGCCGTTGGTCTCGCTGATACTGGCCTTCGTCATTTCTGCGCTGGTCATCGTGGCGATCGGCGAAGACCCTTGGGCCGCGACGCAAATGATGGTCTCGGGCGCGCTGGGCTCGACCTATGGCTGGGGCTATACGCTCTATTACGCGACCAACTTCATGTTCACCGGGCTGGCGGTGGCGGTGGCGTTTCAGGCAAAGCTGTTCAACATCGGCGGCGAAGGGCAGGCGACGCTGGGCGGGCTTGGCGTCGCGCTTGCCTGTCTGTATCTGCCCTGGCCGCACTGGTCGCTGGCGCTTTTGGGTGCTGCGCTGGGCGCGGCGGCGTTTGGCGCGCTTTGGGCCGCGATCCCGGGCTATTTGCAGGCCAAGCGCGGCAGCCATATCGTGATTACCACGATCATGTTCAATTTCATCGCCGCTGCCGTGCTGAATTATGTGCTGGTCAACCAGTTGCGCCCCCAGGGGTCGATGGACCCGGCCTCGGCCCGGTTTCCGGAGGTAACGCAGTTGCCCCGGCTGCATGAAATCCTGGAGGTGGTGGGTATTCCGTTCTCCCGCTCTACCCCTGCCAATATCTCGCTCCTGATCGCGCTCGCGGCCTGCGTGGCTGTGTGGTTTCTTCTGTGGCGCACCCGGCTTGGCTACCAGATCCGTGCCTTTGGCCATAGCGAGGCGGCGGCGCAATATGCGGGCATAAGTCCGCTGCGCATCACAATTGTCGTGATGCTGATTTCCGGCGGGCTGTCGGGCATGATGGCGATCAACAACGTGATGGGTGAGGCGCAGCGGCTGGTGCTGAACGCCGTTGAAGGCGCGGGCTTCATCGGCATCGCCGTGGCGCTCATGGGGCGGAACCACCCGTTCGGGGTGTTCCTGGCGGCGCTGTTGTTCGGCTTCCTCTATCAAGGTGGTGCCGAGCTGGCGCTCTGGACTTCGATCCCGCGTGAGCTGATCGTGGTGATCCAGGCGCTTGTCATCTTGTTCACGGGTGCATTGGACAACATGGTGCGCATGGGGATCGCGAAGGTCATCGGCCCGGCAAAACAAGGGGGCGCATGATGGATCTCGCGTCAGTCATCCAGATTTTGGACAGCACCCTGCGGCTGTCCACACCGTTGTTGCTGGCCTGTCTGGCCGGGCTGTTCTCTGAGCGCGCCGGAATTTTCGACATCGGGCTGGAAGGCAAGATGCTGGCGGCCGCGTTCTTTTCTGCGGCGACTGCTGCGATTACCGGGTCGGTCTGGCTGGGCCTTGGTGCGGGGATACTGGCGTCGATGGCGCTGTCGCTATTGCACGGCGTCGCCTCGATCACATTCCGTGGCAACCAGCTGATTTCCGGCGTGGCGATCAATTTCCTTGCGGCCGGCCTGACCGTGCTGATCGCGCAGGACTGGTTCCAGCAAGGCGGGCGCACCCCGGCGCTGATCGGCGACGGGCGCTTTCCCCGGCTGGACCTGCCGTTTGCCGAGGCGCTGCGCGACGTGCCGGTGATCGGCCCGGCCTATTCGGTGATCCTGTCGGGCCATACCATTCTGGTTTATGTCGCCCTGCTTTGCGTGCCGCTGACCTGGTACATCCTGTATCGCACCCGGTTTGGCCTGCGCCTGCGCGCGGTTGGCGAGAATCCGGCGGCGGTGGATACGGCGGGCGTTTCCGTCGTGCGCCTGCGCTATGCCGCAGTTCTGATCTGCGGCGTGCTCTGCGGGATCGCGGGGGCGTATCTGGCCACCGGGCTGGCGGCAGGCTTTGTCAAGGATATGACTGCGGGGCGCGGCTATATCGCGCTGGCGGCGCTGATCTTTGCGAAATGGCGCCCCTGGCAGGCGCTGGGGGCGGTATTGCTGTTCGGCCTGCTGGAGGCGATTGCAAACCGTTACCAGAATATTGAACTCGCCGGGCTTGTCTTGCCGGTGCAGTTCATGCAAGCGCTGCCCTATATCCTTACTGTCATAATTCTGGCAGGATTCGTAGGTAAGGCAGTGCCACCCCGTGCGGGCGGCACCGCATATGTGAAAGAGCGTTGACCGACGCAAACGGCTGAACTGGACCCCGGCGTGCAAATCTACCTGCCAATCGCAGAAATCTCCGTCAACGCGCTGGTGTTGCTGGGGGTCGGGGGTGGGGTTGGTCTTCTTTCGGGCATGTTTGGCGTTGGCGGCGGCTTCCTGATCACGCCACTGCTGTTCTTCATCGGCATACCGCCTGCGGTTGCGGTGGCCACCGGGGTCAATCAGGTTGTGGCGTCCTCTGTCTCGGGCGTGCTGGCGCATCTGAAGCGCAAGACCGTCGATCTGCGCATGGGCACCGTCCTTCTGATCGGCGGGATGGTTGGGTCGGTCATTGGTATCGGCATTTTCAACTGGATGAGCGCGCTGGGCCAGATCGACCTGTTCGTGCAGTTGTCTTATGTGCTGTTTCTGGGCGTCATCGGCCTGATGATGCTTCAGGAAAGCCTGCGCGCCCTGCGCCGGGCCTCGCGATCGGACGTGCCACGCCGCAAGTTGCACACCCATATCTGGGTGCATAATCTGCCGCTGAAGATGAAATTCCGTACCTCTGGCCTGTATATCAGCGTGATCCCGCCGCTCGTTGTGGGGGTCGCCGTGGGTATTCTGGCGGCCATCATGGGGGTTGGCGGTGGCTTCATCATGGTTCCCGCAATGATCTACCTGCTGGGCATGCCCACCAAGGTGGTCGTCGGCACCTCCCTCTTCCAGATCATTTTTGTCGCGGCCTTCACCACGGCCATGCATGCGATCACCTCGCAATCGGTGGATATTCTGCTGGGGTTTTTGCTGATCCTTGGCGGGGTGATCGGCGCGCAGATCGGTGCGACGCTGGGTCTGCGGCTGAAGGCGGAACAATTGCGCATTCTGTTGGCCGTTCTGGTGCTGCTGGTGTCGGGCAAGATTGCGTTCGATCTGCTGTGGCCGCCGGCGGAACTCTATTCGATCACCGTGCCGGGGCAGTTCTGATGCGTCTGATTTTCGGCATGTGCCTGATGCTTCTGGCGCTGACGCAGGTTGCGCGGGCCGAAGGCGTGGTGGCGGGGCTTAGCCAGAACAATGTGTCGCTGACAGCCAATTTCCGCGGTTCCGAAATCCTGGTCTTTGGCGCGATCACGCGCGAAACCCCGATTGACGCGGACGCACCGCTGGATGTGATCGTGACGGTCGAGGGGCCGCCCTCGGCTTTGACGGTCTGGCGCAAGGAACGCCGCGCGGGCATCTGGGTGAATGTCGATTCGGTGCGCATCCGCACCGCGCCCAGTTTCTATGCAGTGGCCAGCAGTGGCCCGCTGGATGAGATCCTGAGCTTCGAGGCGGATACCCGAAACCGCATTTCGATCCGCCGCGCGATATACGAGGCCCGGCGCGACGCCGGGATCGAGAACCCCGGCGAATTCACCGAGGCGTTGATCCGCATTCGCGAAAATGCCAGCCTCTACCAGGATCTGGGCGTGGGGGTCGAGATCGACCGCAATACCTTGTTCCGCACGACGATCAATCTGCCGAAGAACCTGGTGGAGGGCACGTACGTCACCAATGTCTTCCTGATCCGCAATGGCGCGGTGATTGACCGGTATCAGACCCAGATCTACGTGCAAAAAGCCGTGTTCGAGCGGTGGTTGTACAACCTTGCCTATGAATATCCACCGCTTTACGCCGGGCTTGCGCTGCTGATGGCGGTGTTTTTTGGCTGGGGCGCGTCGGCGTTGTTCCGGCTGATCCGGTCTTAGGCGCGCCCAATTACAATAAGTCTTCGGTCGCCGTCAGTGCCAGCGGCGCCTTGACCCCGCCCAGATCATCGGTGGTCAGCGGGCCAGAAGGGCGGGCAAGTCGGTTGCGCACCACCCAGAACAATCGGGTTTCAGCGCGGGTGATGGCGACATAGGCCAGCCGTTTCCACAGGGGAATCCCGGCCTCGGTCCGTCCGGCACGCGCGGCCGCCCAGAGGTCGGGCGCAAAGACCTGCACCTGCGGCCATTGTGAACCTTGTGCCTTGTGGATGGTGACGGCGGCCCCGTGCAGGAACGCGGCCCCCATATGCGCGGCAAAGGGGATGAAGGGTTCCTCTTCGCCCTCGCGTTCGATCTTGACGATGGAGGCTGCCGAGACCTGCGGCTCCTCAGCCCCGAAGACATGCAGCCGTGAGAAGCCCGGCTTGCGCCCCGGCCCCAGATAGACCACCTGTGCGCCCTTGATCAGGCCGCGCGCCTCCAGATCGATGCGTTTCTTGCGGTGTTTCAACGGCAGTTCAAGCCCGTCACAGATCAGCGGTTCGCCGGGCAGCAATTCGGTGTCAGGCGCGCCGAACGCCGCGCGGAAGGCGTGGATCAGCCGGATGCGCGTGGCGTTGCGCCATACCAGCACGGGCGACCGTGCCATCAGGTCGGATTCCACCCGCTGCGCCACCACCACACGGTCATCCGTGCGGGCGGCGTCTTCAATCCGGCGCTCGAATTCCTCGAAGCTCAGATCAGGGTCGCCAAGCGCATGCGCGAGGTCGAGGATCGGGTTGTCGAGCGCCTGCCGGTGGATGCGGCTCAGATGCAACTGGCGTGGCGCGCCCAGCTTGTCGAACACCATTTCGCCCGACTGGCCGACGGGGGCAAGCTGCGCCGGATCGCCGAACAGGACCAGTGTTGGAAAGATCTCGCGCAGGTCGTCGAGTTGCCGGGCATCCAGCATCGAGCTTTCGTCGACAAAACCGATATCCAGCGGATCGTCGCGCCGCTTCCAGCCCTTGATGAAATCCGACCCGCGCAGCCCCGCCGCTGCCAGCGCCCCGGGGATGGAACTGACCGTGGCATAAAAAGCGGCAGCGCGGTCCAGCGCGGTTTCTCCAAGGTCGGGCATATCGGGGCGCGGCCCGTTGCCCGCCAGCCATTCGGCGATCTTTTCATATTCCGGGTCATAAACCGGCGTGTAGAGGATGCGATGAATCGTCGTTGCCGGTACGCCACGGTTGCGCAGCACACTGGCAGCCTTGTTGGTCGGTGCCAAAATGGCAAGGGTGCGGCGGTCATTGCGGCGTCGCCCTTCATAATCGCCGGACACGATATTCACCCCGGCGGCCCGCAATGCCTTCGTCAACTCGGCCAGCAGCATCGTCTTGCCAGACCCGGCCTTGCCCAGCACCGCAAGGATCTGCGGATCGGCATCTGGCGCGGGCAGGGTCGAGGCATCGAGGAGGTCCACGCCGCCCAGCCGCAGCGTTTGTGCGACGCGGTCCCAAGCTTCGGCCTGATCGTCCGAGAATTGCAAGGCAGGTACATCCATGCGGCGGACACTACCCAACCGGCGGCGCGCTGACCAGACTGGATCAGCCATGCTATGGGGGGCAGTGCCATGATAAGTGACGCGGCACGCGCCCGCAGCCAGCCCGCGTCAGTGACCGGTATAGCAGACCGCCTGTGGCGGGCGCGTGGATGCTGATTGCTCTTCCAGCGCGGCGAGTTCTGCCGCCGCGACGATGCGCGCCTCGCCCATCTGATTGGCGATCGCGGGAAGGCCGTTGCGCAGCGCATAGGCGCGCAGGTCATTGAGAACATTCATTAGCCAGTCATGCGGCATTCAAGGTACTCCTGTAGCAAAGGTGGCCAGCCGACACGCAGCCTGGCGTTATGATCCTGACCTTACGCTAGGGGCCGTCCCTTTACATTTGGTTGACGCGGCCAACGTAAAACGACCAAAGGCCGCCGGGGTTCGGCGGCCTTTGTGAAATGCATCCGCACCGTATCACGATCACGCCTTGCGGCTGGCTTCCAGTGTGTCGGCGAAGGTGCGCAGCCCGGTCAGCGGTGCCTGGACCAGCACGGCCATGTTGCCGGGCTTATGCTCATTGCGCAGCATCTTGGTATGCGCGGCTGGGATCTCGGCCCAGGGAAAAACCTCGGACATGCAGGGGTCCAGCCGGCGTTCCAGCATCAGCTTGTTCGCCGCCGCCGCCTGTTTGAGATGCGCGAAATGCGACCCCTGCAGGCGTTTCTGGTGCATCCACATGTAGCGCACGTCGAAGGTGCAGTTGAACCCGGTGGTGCCCGCGCAGATCACCACCATGCCGCCCTTCTTGCACACCAGCGCCGAGACAGGGAATGTCGCCTCGCCGGGGTGTTCGAATACCATGTCGACGCTGATACCTTTGCCGGTAATGTCCCAGATCGCCTTGCCAAAGCGCCGTGCCTCTTTCAGCCATTCGTTGTATTCGGGGGTGTTGACGGTGGGCAATTGGCCCCAACACTTGAAATCCTTACGGTTTATCACGCCTTTGGCGCCCAGCCCCATGACGAAGCTGCGCTTGTCCTCCTCGGAGATCACGCCGATGGCGTTCGCCCCGGCCGCGTTGATCAACTGGATCGCATAGGACCCGAGGCCCCCCGAGGCGCCCCAGACCAGCACGTTCTGCCCCGGTTTCAGGTCATGCGGCTCATGCCCGAACAGCATGCGGTAGGCGGTGGCCAGCGTCAGGGTGTAACAGGCTGATTCCTCCCACGTCAGGTGGCGCGGGCGATGCAGCAACTGCTGCGACTGCACGCAGGTGAATTGCGCGAACGACCCGTCCGGGGTTTCATAGCCCCAGATGCGCTGGCTGGGCGAATACATCGGATCGCCGCCATTGCATTCTTCATCGTCGCCATCGTCCTGATTGCAGTGGATCACAACCTCATCGCCGATTTTCCAGCGTTTGACCTTGTCGCCCACCGCCCAGACGATGCCCGAGGCATCTGACCCGGCGATGTGGAATTCGGCCTTGTGCACGTCAAACGGACTGATCGGCTTTCCCAGCCCTGCCCAGACGCCGTTGTAATTGACGCCCGCCGCCATCACCAGCACCAGCACTTCGTGGCTATCGACTTTTGGCGTATCGACCACTTCGATCTGCATCGCCTGTTCGGGTTCGCCGTGACGCTCTCGCCGGATGGTCCAAGCGTACATCTGGCGCGGCACATGGCCGAAGGGCGGCATCTCCCCAATCTCGTACAGATCTTTCTCGGGGGCGTCATAGGTCGCCAGTCCTGCGTCTACATCCAAAGCCATCGAAAGTTCCCTCATCCTGCCGTTGATGCGTGATGCCGCAATGCAGAATGAATGCGGCGGTTGCAGCATAGGTAAATCTGGCCACGCAACAATGCAACAGTAAAATATGTTTTTGGGTAACTTTATGTCTCGGTGGGTGATTGAAGTGTCAGGCAGACGGTCGGTTCGGGGGCGGTCGCGGGCTGTATGCGGTCAAGATGCTGTTGCACTGATTTCGCATAGAAGGCGACAATAGCGTCCTCTCCCTTGGCGATGCGCAAAGTGTCGCCGTCCGCGATGACCAGCTTGCGCAGCAGCAACGTTTCCAGACCCGCCGTCACAGCCTGTGCGATATTGCCGTCAGGCAGGTGAAGCCTGACGCCGCGCGCGCGCAGTTGCGTGACAAGGTCTTCGGCCGTCGCATCCAGCGCCGCGCGGTCGGATGCAGGCGCGCCCGACAGCGCTGCCGCGACCAGAGGCACTGGCAGCACCGGCACGGTCGCCGTGATCGCCGCCATCAGCGTGGCAGCAAGATCGTCGGTCGTCGCCGCAGGCGTGGCGCGCAGGTAGTGTTCCAACGAGATCGGACGGCCATAACACACGGCAGCATAGCCAAAACTCTGGAACCGGCCACGCACACGGTTCCACAGATGCCGCGCGATGAAGCCGAAGATCGCACTGCCGCGCACCCGAAACCGCCGTTCCTTGTTGGCAGCAGCAGCGATCAGCACGCGGTCTTCCAGCACCCGGTCATAATTCAACCCGACCGGGATAAAGACGACATCACGCCCGTCATCCAGTTGGAAATCGCTGACGATATAGTGCAAAAGCCCCTTCTTGCCGGGACCGACCCCGCCATCCAGGCTCAACCCGCCTTCGGGAAAGATCGCCTGCGTCACACCCTCATGCGTCGCCATCTGCACATAGCGCGCCAGCACCCGGCGATAAAGCGGGCTCAGGTACCGCCGCCGGATGAAATACGCCCCCATCGACCGGATCAGCGCCTGCAAGGGCCAGATCCGCGCCCATTCTCCCACGGCATAGGAAATGGCCGAGCGTTGGGCCGCCAGCCAGGTCACCAGCACGTAATCCATGTTGGACCGATGGTTCATCACGAAGACCACCGACGCCTTCTTGTCGATGTCGCGGATCGGCAGGTCATCATGCTGCGCCAGCCGCACCTTGTAGAGCGCGCGCGACAAACGCCGCGTCACCCGGATCGCAAAGCCGAAATAGGTTGCGGCGGAAAAAGCGGGCACTATCTCGCGCGCGTAAGAGCGCGCGCACTGGAAGGCCACGCTTTCGGGCACGTTGTTTTCCCGCGCGTATTCGACCACGGCCTCCATCACCTGCGGATCATAGATCAGCCGGATGATCATGTCCTTGCGGCGCATCAGCTTGAAGGGCTGGATCGGACGCTCCAGCCGCTGGTTCAGACGTTCGACAGCACGCTCCATCCGGCGGCGGAAGAACCAGCGCACCGAGGGGAACAGAAAATGCGATAGAAATGACGCCCCGGCAAAGACGAGGATCAGTGACAGCAGCCAGAAAGGAAGCGTGATCGGATCAGACATCAGCGCACAGTGGCGCAACGGAGAAAGGGGGGCAATGGGGCGTGTGAGGGCATCATGGATCCGGTGCCGCTGTGCCGCATTGCAGCAATTCGTTCTTGACATGATCTTGCGCCCGCATCATGCATTTGGTAAGAATGTTGCGCGATGATCTCGCAACCCTGTGGAGGCCCCGATGACCCACCCTATGACCGGGGCGACCCGTGACAAACCCTGGCTGTTTCGCACCTATGCTGGGCATTCGACTGCCCATGCCTCCAACGCGCTCTATCGCAACAACCTGTCAAAGGGGCAGACCGGGTTGTCCGTGGCTTTCGACCTGCCGACGCAGACGGGGTATGACAGCGACCACATTCTGGCGCGCGGCGAGGTGGGCAAGGTTGGCGTCCCGGTCGCGCATCTGGGCGACATGCGCGCGCTGTTTGATGCGATCCCGCTGGAACAGATGAACACCTCGATGACCATCAACGCCACCGCGCCCTGGTTACTGGCGCTCTACATCGCCGTGGCAGAAGAGCAAGGTGCCGATGTTTCCGCCCTGCAAGGCACGGTGCAGAACGACATCATCAAGGAATACCTGTCGCGCGGCACCTATATCTGCCCGCCCGAGCCCAGCCTGCGCATGATTACGGATGTGGCGGCCTACACGCGTGAGCATCTGCCAAAATGGAACCCGATGAACATCTGTTCCTACCACCTGCAAGAGGCCGGCGCGACCCCGGGGCAAGAGCTTGCATTTGCACTGGCCACTGCCTGCGCCGTGCTCGATGACCTCAAAACGAAGGTTTCGCCCGCCGATTTCCCCGACATGGTGGGGCGCATCAGCTTCTTCGTGAACGCGGGCATCCGTTTCGTGACCGAGATGTGCAAGATGCGCGCCTTTGTCGATCTGTGGGATGAGATCTGCCGCGACCGTTACGGTGTGACCGACCCGAAATACCGCCGTTTCCGGTATGGTGTGCAGGTCAACAGCCTGGGCCTGACCGAGCAGCAGCCCGAAAACAACGTCTACCGCATCTTGATCGAGGCCATGGCGGTCACCCTGTCGAAACGCGCGCGCGCCCGCGCCGTGCAACTGCCCGCCTGGAATGAGGCGCTGGGCCTGCCGCGCCCCTGGGATCAGCAATGGTCGCTGCGGCTGCAACAGATCCTCGCGCTCGAAACCGACTTGCTGGAATACGATGACCTATTCGACAACAACCCTGCCGTGGACCGGAAAGTGGCCGAACTGAAGGACGGCGCGCGGGCCGAACTGGCGCTGATCGACGATATGGGTGGCGCGGTGAAGGCGATCGAATACATGAAATCCCGGCTGGTGGAAGCCAACGCCGACCGGATCAGCGGGATCGAGGCGGGCAGCACCGTCGTCGTCGGCGTCAACCGCTATACCACGACCGAACCCAGCCCGCTGACGACCGGCGAGGGGTCCATCATGGTGGCCGATGCGGATGCCGAGGCGGACCAGATCGCCCGGCTGAACGACTGGCGCATCCGCCGCGACGCGGGCGCTGTTCAGGCGGCGCTTGACGCGTTGCGCGACGCCGCGCAGTCGGGCGCGAACATCATGCCGCCGTCAATCGCAGCGGCCAAGGCAGGCTGCACCACCGGCGAATGGGCGGGCGTGATCCGCGCAGCTTTTGGCGAATACCGCGCGCCCACCGGCGTGTCGCGCAACCCCTCGAACCGCACCGAAGGGCTGGATGACATCCGCGAAGCCGTCGATGCGGTTTCGGCGCGGTTGGGGCGGCGGCTGAAGTTTCTGGTTGGCAAGCCGGGGCTGGACGGCCATTCCAACGGTGCCGAACAGATCGCCACGCGCGCGCGCGACTGCGGCATGGATATCCACTACGAAGGCATCCGCCTGACCCCGCTGGAAATCATCACTGCCGTGCGCGAAGAACGCGCGCATGTTGTCGGTTTGTCGATCCTGTCGGGCAGCCACATGCCGCTGATGGCCGATCTCATGGAACGCCTGCGGGCCGAGGGGCTGGGCCATATTCCGGTGGTTGTCGGCGGCATCATCCCCGAGGATGATGCTGCGGCCCTGCGCGCCATGGGCGTCGCAGCCGTCTACACACCCAAGGATTTTGAGCTGAACCGCATCATGATGGATATCGTCGGGCTGTTCGGCGACCGCCCGGTTGCGGCGGAATAGCCCGATCGCGCCGGGGCCGAAATCCAGGCCATCATCGCGGGACAGAAGACGGGCGCGACAGCCCTTGGCCGCGCGCCCGCATCAGATCATACCCCAAGGGGCGTGGCTTCCGTAAAGTGGCTTAGCCGTCCAGCCGTGCCACGATCCGGGCGTTCAGCGCTTCATCAGTCTGGGCAAGGCGCATGATGGCAACATAGTCATCAACGGTGATCCCGTCGGTTTCCTCGACAGCGCCGACCATGGCTTCGTTCGCTTCGGCGATCAATGCGTCCCGGGCTTCGGCATCGGTTTCCGCCTCGACCCGTTCGACGTAAGTTGTCTCGACCTCATTCACCGCGTTCAGCGCTTGCATGAAGGCATCCAGTTGGGTGTCGGACACGGAATCGCTGGCGGTGACCGTTTCTTGCGCGGTCACGGGCAGGGCCAGCGGCGCTGTGACGCCAAAGAGGATAGCAACGGACATTGCCTGCAGGCGTTTGGATATCAACATGGTGTCTCCTGTAGCTGTTTCGAAACCGTCGCGGGGCACACGCTGCCCCGCCGGTTACGCAAAACTTAGGTACCATGGATGGAAGGTGCAAATGTGGTCAGCAGAAAAATGCCGACCGCCCCGCATCCCTTGAAACGATGATCCACGCAGGCGCTGCACGCAGCGCCTCGCGCTCGATCACGGCAGGCCTTAAAACGCGACCGACCAGAACAGGTAGACCGGCACCATGAAAGCGAACGCAATGACAAACAGTTGTGCGACCTTCACCACCGCCCCCAGCCGCCCGTTTTCGGCAGCCTCGCCAAAGCCCATGACGCCCGCCATTACGCCGTATCCCTGTTGCTCCAGACGCCGCAGGTCCTGCGCACGCACATCTGGGGCCTTGCTTTCGGCCATGGCGCGTTGTTTCTCATCCAAACCTGACATCTTCTGCCCCTTTGTTGTTGACGAAATGCACGTGTATCACCGCAACCTATAATCAACCCGGCATATAGTCGATCACGGTTATGTGAGCGGCGGTTGCCCCCATTGCGCCCGCCGCCGTGGCAATGCAGCTTGCGCGCAGCACCAAACCCCAGAGGATTTTTCGCATGACCATCCATATCGGCGCCGCCCCCGGCGACATCGCGCAAACCGTGCTGATGCCGGGCGATCCCTACCGCGCCCGCTGGGCTGCCGAAACCTTTCTCGACACGCCGCGTCTGGTGAATGAGGTGCGGGGCATGCTGGGCTATACCGGCACATGGCGCGGCCAGCCTGTGACGATTCACGGGTCGGGCATGGGCATGGCGTCGCTGTCGATCTATGCCAACGAGCTGATCCGCGATTACGGGGCGAAAACCCTGATCCGCATTGGTTCTGCGGGTGCGATGCAGCCGCATATCAACATCCGCGATGTGGTGCTGGCCATGGCGGCGACCACGCTCTCCACCCCATCGAGCGGCATCATGCGCGAGCTCAGCTTCGCCCCCACTGCTGATTGGTCGCTGCTGCATGCGGCATGGCAGGCGGCGACCACGCGCGGTGTGACGGCCCATGCGGGGAATATCTATTCCTCCGATGTGTTCTATGACGAACGCCCCGATCTGAACGAACAGATGACCCGCCACGGCGTTCTGGCGGTCGAGATGGAAGCGGCCGAGCTTTATATCGTTGCTGCCCGCTACGGCGTGCGTGCGCTGGCCGTCTTGACGATCTCTGACCACCTGTTGACCGGCGCGGCGATCCCGTCAGAGGAACGCGAAAAGAGCTTTGGCGAAATGGTCGAAATAGCGCTTCAGGCCGCTTTCCCCGACGCCTGAGCGGCCTTGCAGACCTGCGGGTTCGCCCGTGCGGTGTGGGGCCGGTCAGGACCGGTCCTGCGCCATGCAGCGGCGCGGCTTCTTGCCCGGTGGCAACGCCATTTCCGCGCCACAGGTCACGCAGACATGCAACACACCGTTGACCAGCGCGCGCCGGTCTTCGCGCCATGCGCAGGCCCGCTGCTCCCATGGTTTCAGGATCAGGATGACGATAAAGACGACGATCAGGCCAAGAATGATGAACATGGCCGCTACTTTCCGCAATCTGGGCGCGAATGCAAGGCACGCCTCCGTGTGGGATTCCGGCGCAGGCGCGCGCGTGGCGCAGCATCGCGCATGAAAGCGCCGCCCGCGTCAGGGACGGGGCGGCGCAATGTCGGTGCGATGCGGGATCACATCACCCGTTCGACCATCAGCTTCTTGATCTCGGCAATCGCCTTGGCCGGGTTCAGCCCCTTGGGGCACGTCTGGGCGCAGTTCATGATCGTGTGGCAACGGTACAGTTTGAACGGGTCGTGCAGGTCGTCCAACCGTTCACCCGTTGCCTCATCGCGGGAATCGATGATCCAGCGATACGCATGCAGCAGTGCGGCCGGCCCCAGATAGCGGTCGCCGTTCCACCAATAGGATGGGCACGAGGCCGAACAGCATGCGCACATCACGCATTCGTACAGGCCGTCGAGCTTTTCGCGGTCCTCGATCGACTGCTTCCACTCCTTGGCGGGGGTGTTGGTCTCGGTCTCCAGCCAGGGCTGGATCGACGCATGCTGGGCATAGAAATGCGTCAGATCAGGCACCAGATCCTTGACCACCGGCATGTGGGGCAGGGGGTAGATCTTCACCTCGCCCTTGATCTCTTCCATGCCGATCAGACAGGCCAGCGTGTTGCCGCCGTCGATGTTCATTGCGCAGGACCCGCAGATGCCTTCGCGGCAGGACCGGCGGAAGGTCAGGGTTGGGTCAATCTCGGATTTGATCTTGATCAGCGCATCCAGCACCATCGGGCCGCAGGTATCCATATCGACGAAATACGTATCCACACGGGGATTTTCGCCATCATCGGGGTTCCAGCGGTAGATCTTGAACGCACGCAGGTTGGTCGCGCCCTCAGGCTTCGGCCAGGTTTTTCCGGTACGCATTTTCGAGTTTTTGGGCAGGGTCAGTTGGACCATCGGTGCCTCCTATCTCAGGAACGGGGCAAGCCCGTCGGTTGCGATGCATTGCAGGGTTGCGGGGCGCCGGGCGATTGCCAGCACGATCTGGATACTGGCCTCGGACGGCGCACCCAGCGCGCCATCCACCGCCAGACGGGACAGGTCGGCGGCGCTGGCCTGGTCGATCACGCAATCGACGGCAGGGTCCAGCGGCACGCCGGGAAAGTTCTGCGCCAGCACAGGGCGCACGGCACGTTTGGCGGTATCGCGCGCGATCTGGTCCTGCATGGGCCCGCAGGCCGCCAGGGCCAGCACGCTACCCGCCAGCACGATGCCCGGCAGGGCGCGCATCAATAGACGCGCGCCTTGGGTGCGATCTTCTTCAGATCAATCCCGCCTTCGGCTTCCGTGGTCAGCGGGTCCAGATGCACCGGACGGTAGTCCAGCGTCACCTTCGCCCCGTCGACCCATGCCAGCGTGTGCTTGCGCCAGTTGGCATCGTCGCGGTCTGGATAATCCTCATGCGCATGCGCGCCGCGCGATTCCTTGCGCGCCTCGGCACCGACAATCGTGGCCAGCGCGTTGGGCATCAGGTTTTCCAGCTCGAACGTCTCCATCAGGTCCGAGTTCCAGATAAGGCTGCGGTCGGTGACCTTGATGTCGCCCATCTTGCGCGCGGTCTCGGCCATGTTGGCGCAGCCTTCGGCCAGCGTCTTGTCGGTGCGGAACACAGCAGCATCGGCCTGCATGTTCTTTTGCATCTCCAGCCGCAGTTCTGCGGTCGGGGTCGCGCCGGAATAGTTGCGCACCCGGTCGAACCGGTCGAGCGCGGCATCCAGCGATGCCTGGTTCAGCACCGGGTTGGGCGCGGCGGGGTCGACCACCTTGCCCGCGCGGATCGCTGCTGCCCGGCCGAACACCACCAGGTCGATGAGCGAGTTCGATCCCAAACGGTTCGCGCCATGCACCGACGCGCTGGCCGCCTCGCCCACCGCCATCAGGCCGGGTGCGATACGGTCGGGGTTTTCCGCGGTGGGGCTCAGCACTTCGCCCCAATAGTTCGTCGGAATGCCGCCCATGTTGTAATGCACCGTCGGAAGCACCGGGATCGGTTCTTTCGTCAGATCCACGCCCGCGAAAATGCGCGCGGATTCGCTGATGCCCGGCAGTCGCAGATGCAGCGTTTCGGGCGGCAGGTGCGAAAGGTTCAGGTGGATATGGTCCTTGTTCGGTCCCACGCCGCGGCCTTCGCGGATCTCGATCGTCATGCAGCGGCTGACCACATCGCGCGACGCAAGGTCTTTGTAGGTCGGCGCGTAGCGTTCCATGAAACGCTCACCCTCACTGTTGGTCAGGTAGCCGCCTTCGCCGCGAGCGCCCTCGGTAATCAGACAGCCCGCGCCGAAGATGCCGGTGGGGTGGAATTGCACGAATTCCATATCTTGCAGCGGCAGGCCTGCGCGCGCGATCATCCCGTTGCCGTCGCCGGTGCAGGTGTGCGCCGAGGTCGCGCTGAAGTACGCCCGGCCATAGCCGCCGGTGGCCAGCACGACCATCTTGGCGTTGAACGCATGCAGCGTGCCATCGTCCAGCTTCCATGCCAGCACACCCTGACATTGCCCATCTTCGGACATGATCAGGTCGGTTGCGAAATATTCGATGTAGAATTCGGCCTTTTGCTTCAGCGACTGGCCATAAAGCGTGTGCAGCATGGCGTGGCCGGTGCGATCGGCCGCGGCACAGGTGCGCTGCACCGGGGGGCCTTCGCCGAATTCGGTCGTGTGGCCGCCGAACGGACGCTGGTAGATCCGGCCATCTTCGGTGCGCGAAAACGGCACGCCATAATGTTCCAGCTCATATACCGCTTTGGGCGCCTCGCGCGCCAGATATTCCATCGCATCCGTGTCGCCCAGCCAGTCAGAGCCCTTGACGGTGTCATACATGTGCCACTGCCAATGGTCCGGGCCCATGTTCGACAGCGAAGCGGCAATGCCGCCCTGCGCCGCCACGGTGTGCGACCGGGTCGGGAATACCTTGGTCACGCAGGCCGTGCGCAACCCCTGTTCCGCCATGCCCAGCGTTGCCCGCAGCCCTGCGCCGCCCGCGCCCACAACCACCACATCATAATTGTGGTGTTCCACCTTATACGTTGTCATTCTATCGTCTCCGGTTCTTTACAGCGCCAGCTTGGCAATCGCGAACAGCCCGACAGCCGCCGCACCATAGGACAGGCAGGTCACCAGCATCAGCGTGATTTTCTGCGCTGTGCCATGAACATAGTCTTCGATCATGGTTTGGGCACCGTCGTTGAAATGTTTAAAGCCGATCAGGATCGTCAGGCCCGCGACAATCGCCGGGAAGGGCCGGGCGAAATAGGCGGTCACGGTGGCGTGGTCTTCGCCCAGCATGTGGCCAAAGGTGAACACAAACAGCGGGATCAGGATCAGCAACGCGACCGAGGTCACCTTCATCATCCAGAAGTGATGCACGCCCGAATTGGCGGCCCCCATGCCCGATGCGCGTTTGCGGTCTGTCAGATAACGCATGGTGATCCCCTTACAGAATGATGATGGTCAGGATGGTCAGCACAACTGACCCGCCGATAACGCCGTAGCCCAGCTTGTAGGCCGTCGGCAGGTCCAGCCCCATGGCGTTGTCCCAGATCAGGTGCCGCACCCCGGCCAGCGTGTGATACCACAGGCCCCAGATCGACAGCAGCATGACAATCTTGCCAAACCAGCTGGTCAGCACACCGTCAGCAATGGCGAAGTATTCGGGCGAGGATGCGGCGGCCAGAAACCACCAGACGATCAGGATCGCGCTGACCAGCATCGCGTTGCCGGTAATCCGCGTCAGGATCGACGTGATCGAGGTAAGCTGTGGTTTGTAGATGCTTATGTGGGGTGAAAGCGGCCGGTTGCCCCGGTTTACGTCAGCCATATCGGTTCCCTTCGTTCTGCGTGCCCGCGCGAGGCAGGCTGGCTCTTTGGTATAATCCATACGCGAATTTTGTGATAAGTCACGCGATGTGAGCGCATGACAAGCGCCAAATCGGCGAGTTTTTTGATAAAACCCGATAGTTTTTTGCTTTCGTGATCACGCCCCTAATTATTGTGATCACAGATCACGCGGTGAGGCCTTGCATCAGGCAGAAGTTCAGCGCTGCAAGACTCGGGCATGGCACCGGATCGGTTCGGCGGGTTCAGGGGGCAGCAGATACGCGCCCGCATTCTGGATTGCAGGCCGTGGCTGGCGTTGGGTTCTTTGGTTGCCGGGCCAGGGCGTGTTGCTTGTGATCACATTGGTATCAGCGCCCAGTAATCCAGATCCAGCAACACCTCGGGGCGGTATTTTCCGGCCTCATCGCGCAGCGCAAACGGCGGCGCGTCGCCCTTGGTTGCCACCAGCCGCAGCCGCAGCGCGCCCACGCCCGGGGCAGCGGTGTCCGCGCGGTCCAGCACCTCGGACCAGGCGCGCACGGTGTCCCCGGCAAAGCAGGGGTTGGCATGGGCGCCCGCGTTGATCGCGACGATCATCTGCGCATTGGCCAAACCGTTGAACGACAGCGCGCGTGCCAGCGAGATGACATGCCCGCCGTAAACCAGCCGCTGCCCGTCGGGCCGCGCGGTCGCGTCAAAATGCACCTTCGCGGTGTTCTGCCACAGCCGGGTCGCCTGCATGTGCTCGGCTTGTTCAACCGTCACGCCGTCCACATGGTCGATGCGTTCCCCTACTGCATAATCGCCCCAGCGGTGCGGCTCTCCGGCAAGGGCGAAGTCATAGCGGCTGAAATCAAGACCGCGTGGCACGACCAGATCGGCGGCCTCGACCGCCGCCGCCAGATCTGGCACCACGGTGGCTGGGGCAGGGGCTGACAGATCGCGTTTGCGCACCATCACCCAGCGCACATAATCGACCAGCAGTTCATCATGCTGGTTGAGGCCCCGGGTGCGCACATAGATCACGCCGGTTTTCCCGTTGGAATTCTCCTTCACGCCGATCACCTCTGACACCGCGCGCAGGGTGTCTCCGGGCCAGACTGGCGTGACGAACCTTCCCTGCGCGTAGCCCAGATTGGCCACTGCGTTCAGCGACACATCCGGTACAGTTTTGCCGAAGACGACATGAAACCCGATCAGTTCTTCCAACGGGCTGAACGGCAGCCCGCATGATTGCGCGAAGACATCCGAAGAATAGAGCGCATGCCGCGCCGGGTAGAGCATGTGGTAAAGCGCGCGCTCGCCCATCTTTACGGTGCGCGGCACCGCGTGGATCAGGGTCTCGCCCACGCGGTAATCCTCGAAGAACCGGCCCGGATTGGTCTTCGCCATGCGCTAGAGATCCCCCAGCTTCACATCCGGGTCATAGTCGCCCGGCGTCTCCTTCGTGACCGCCTGTGCGCAGCGCATGACGCCATTGGCCGCGTCAAACGCATAGGACGGGTCACCATACAGCACCCAACCCTTTGACAGGGCGCGCGTGACTTTATGACAAAAAGCCGATGTATCCTCAGCCGTCAGCAAACGATATGCCAGCATTTTCAAGCCCCAAACGGGCTGGGTCCGATCCAGCCATGCACTAATCCAACAATCAGGTAGGTCACCAGCACAATGGGGATCGCTACCAGATCACGCTTCGTCCCGCCCTTGGCGGGCTTCGGGGACCATGTCGGCACCTGTGCGTTGATCATCAGGATCGACACCACCGCCCAGAGGGCCAGCCCGCCGAACATGATGACCGACGCCAGATCGCCGCGCACCAGCAGATGTGCCACTGCCCACAGGGCGAAGCCCGTCAGCATCGGGTGGCGGTACTTCTGGCTCAGCGCGCCGCGCGCCATCGGGATCGCAAAGATGTAGAACGCGATCAGCACAAGGAGGTTGTTCACATGGCTCAGCCAGGGGGCGGGAAAGTAGAGCGGCACAATATCCGCCATCTTGTAGCCCACCACCATCGCGATGATTGAAGCGACCGTGGTCGCCGTCACCACGCCCCGTGCCGTGTCGCCCATTCGGGCGCGCGGCGCCGGGGCCAGTCGTTTGAACAGATGCGGAATTGCCCAGAGAGCGACCCCCAGTATCAGAATGGCTAAGCCCATAATGTCCCTCGCTCAGTGTGAATTTTGCATTTGGCCAATTGCTGCCGCCTTGCTTAACAGTTGGTTGGCGGTAACGATATGCAAATTCTCGACGATCTTGCCGTCCACCACGGCCACCGCTTCGCCGCGCGCAAGGGCGGCGTCGTAGGCGTCGATCTGGCGGCGGGCCAGGTCGATCTCGGCGTCGGTCGGGGCGAAAACGCTGTTGGCGACATCCAGTTGCGCGGGGTGGATCAGCGATTTGCCGTCAAACCCCATGTCGCGTCCCTGTTCGGCCTCTGCGCGCAGGCCGTCGGTGTCCTTGAAGGCGTTATAGACCCCGTCGATCGCCAGCAGCCCGTAGGCGCGCGCGGCCATCAGGCAGGTTTGCAGCGCGCCCAAAAGCGGCATGCGGTCCGCCACAAAGCGCGCGCCCAGGTCTTTGGCCAGATCGTTGGTGCCCATGACAAACCCCGCCATCCGGGGGGCCGCGGCAATTTCGGCGGCGTTCAATACGCCCAGCGGCGTTTCCATCATCGCCCATATCCGCGTGTCAGCCGTGTCGGCGCGCGCATCCAGCCGCCGGGCCAGCGCCGCGATGTCGCGCGCGCTGTTCACCTTGGGCAGCAAGATCGCCTCGGGCCGGGTCAGGCCAAGCACGTCCAGATCGGTGCTGCCCCATGGTGTGTCCGACGCGTTGACCCGCAAGAGGCGCGCGCGGGGGCCATAATCGTGCGTCATCAGCGTGTCGGCCAGCAGGCGCCGGGCCTCGGCCTTCTCGTCGGGGGCGACGGCGTCTTCCAGATCGAAGATGATCGCATCGGTGGCCAGCGTAGCGGCCTTGTCCAGCGCACGGGCTTTCGACCCTGGAATATACAGGACGGATCGGAAGGGGCGGGTTTCCATCAAGGCTCTCCAATCTGGCTGTACGGAAACATTCTTGCGTGTGATGCACTATTGCGGACACATTTCGCAAGGTAAAAATTGCCGCAACGCAGCAGAGGCGCCCGCAGCATCGCGGCAGGGCGCTGCATTAACGGGATTTTCGGGCCTTCGCGCAAGGCTGGTGGGATTGCTAGAACCAGAAAGGTGTTCCGGATGCGTGTTCTTACTCTTCTTCTCGTGTTTTGCGTGACAGGTCAGGCGGCGACGGCACAGGGCGCCGCGATGCGATGCGGCGCGCGCGGGCAGGTGCTGTCGGTGCTGTCCGATCAACTGGGCCAGACGCGGCGTGCCATCGGGCTGGCGGGCACCCGCACGGTGATGGAACTGTTCGTGGCCGATACCGGGCGCTGGACGATCACCGTAACCCTTCCCGATGGTCAGACTTGCCTGCTGGCCAATGGTGACGCGTTCGAGGGTGGAAACCTTGCCCTGCCCGCGCTTGGTCATCCTGCCTGAAACCCATGCGGAAGCGGCAGACGAACCCGGCGCGCCCCTTGCTGGGGCGCGGCCGCACCAGAATCGGAGCCCTTCACAGCCTTCAGCCCGCTGATGGGGCAGGTGCATGCGTTGCACCAAGGCCCGGCCGTGGAAAAATGCACCACGCCCCTGCCGGCGCATTAGCGATGGAAACCTGCTGAATTGCCTTGCTTTAGCGCTATCGCCCCGGCCGCCACGCCGGGATCTGCATGGGCATACGGGCGCATACACTTGCGTGAGGCCTGACAAAGGACTACGCAGCGTGCGTCAAAACAACCCATCGGAGATAGTTTTATGGCAAGACCTAAGATCGCGCTGATCGGCGCAGGCCAGATCGGCGGAACGCTCGCCCATCTGGCGGCGATCAAGGAACTTGGTGATGTCGTTCTGTTCGACATCGCGGAAGGCACCCCGCAGGGCAAGGCGCTCGACATCGCCGAATCCGGTCCCTCCGAAGGGTTCGACGCGACCCTGAAGGGCACCACTGATTATGCCGATATCGCGGGTGCGGACGTTTGCATCGTCACCGCCGGTGTGCCCCGCAAACCGGGGATGAGCCGCGATGACCTGCTGGGGATCAACCTCAAGGTCATGAAATCAGTGGGCGAGGGCATCGCCGCCCATGCCCCCGATGCCTTCGTGATCTGCATCACCAACCCGCTTGATGCCATGGTCTGGGCGCTGCGCGAATTCTCCGGCCTGCCGCATGCAAAAGTCGTGGGCATGGCGGGTGTGCTCGATTCGGCGCGGTTCCGGCACTTCCTGTCGGTCGAATTCGGCGTGTCGATGCGCGACGTCACGGCCTTCGTGCTGGGCGGGCATGGCGACACCATGGTGCCGCTGGCGCGCTATTCCACCGTGGCCGGCATTCCGCTACCTGATCTGGTCGAAATGGGCTGGACCACGCAGGACAAGCTGGATGCGATCGTGCAGCGCACCCGCGATGGCGGTGCCGAAATCGTTGGCCTGCTGAAGACCGGTTCTGCCTTCTACGCGCCCGCCACCGCGGCGATCGAGATGGCCGAAGCCTATCTGAAAGACCAAAAACGCCTGCTGCCCTGCGCGGCCTATTGTGACGGCGAATTCGGTCTGAAGGGCATGTATGTCGGCGTGCCCACCGTGATCGGCGCTGGGGGGATCGAAAAGATCGTCGACATCAAGCTGAACAAGGACGAACAGGTGATGTTCGACAAGTCGGTGGAATCGGTCAATGGTCTGGTCGCCGCCTGTAAGGCCATCGACGGCTCGCTGGCGTAACTTTCGCCCCATCTTGCCATGACATTCAAGACGCCCCCCGGACCCCGGCGGGGCGTCTTTTCGTTTGTACGCGCGCGCTTGCCGATGTTTGCGCTACCTTGTTCGCAGGTGCGATATGCAGTTGTCTTTTTTGTGATCACGCATTTTTATAGTGTGATCACAAAAGTCGTATTTTTGCGGTTTCAATGCAAGTTTCGGCATTTAGGCGTTTGTTCCAACGCCCGGTTGTGTCATGTGACACTTAAACGCAGCAAATTGGGACAGTTTTCGTGAATATCCATGAATATCAGGCGAAGGCCTTGCTTCGCAGCTATGGTGTGCCGGTCTCGGACGGGCGTGTGGTCTTTAAGGCCGATGAAGCGAAAAGCGCGGCGGGCGCGATGGACGGCCCGCTTTGGGTGGTGAAGGCCCAGATCCACGCCGGTGGGCGCGGCAAGGGCAAATTTGTCGAGGCCAGCGCCGGTGAAAAAGGCGGTGTACGCATCGCGAAATCCGTCGAGGAAGCCGCCGATCATGCCGCAAAAATGCTGGGGCGCACCCTAGTGACCCATCAGACCGGCCCCGCAGGCAAGACCGTGGGCCGCATCTATATCGAAGACGGCTCGGACATCTCGCGCGAACTCTACCTTGCGTTGTTGGTCGACCGCGTATCCAGCCGGATCTCCTTCGTGGTCTCCACCGAAGGCGGCATGGACATCGAGGAAGTCGCGGCCAACACGCCCGAAAAAATCCTGTCCTTCAACGTGGACCCCGTCGCAGGCATCCAGGGTTTCCATGGCCGCCGTGTCGCGTTCACGCTGGGGCTGGAGGGCAAGCAGGTCAAGCAATGCGTCGACATGATCAACAAGCTCTACAAGGTCTTCGTTGAAAAAGACGCCGAGATGCTGGAGATCAACCCGCTGATCGTCACCACCGATGGCGACCTGAAATGCCTCGACGCGAAGATGAGCTTCGATTCCAACTCGCTGTACCGTCAGCCCGATATCCTGTCGCTGCGCGACGAATCGGAAGAGGATGCCAAGGAACTGGCTGCCTCGAAATTCGACCTCAACTATATCGCGCTGGACGGCGAAATCGGCTGCATGGTCAACGGCGCGGGCCTTGCCATGGCGACGATGGACATCATCAAACTCTATGGTGCCGAACCGGCCAACTTCCTGGATGTCGGCGGCGGTGCCACGACCGAAAAGGTGACCGAGGCGTTCAAGATCATTACCTCGGACCCCAATGTGAAGGGCATCCTGGTCAACATCTTTGGCGGTATCATGCGCTGTGACGTGATCGCGGAAGGCGTGATCGCCGCGGTGAAGCAGGTCGGCCTGAAAGTGCCGCTCGTGGTGCGTCTGGAAGGCACGAATGTGGAGAAGGGCAAGGAAATCATTGCGAATTCCGGCCTGAATGTGATCGCGGCAGACGACCTGAAAGACGGCGCTGAGAAGATCGTCAAAGCGGTGAAAGGCTAATCCAATGGCAGTTCTTGTTAACGAAAATACCCGTGTCATCTGTCAGGGCTTCACCGGCTCGCAGGGCACGTTCCACTCCGAACAGGCTATTGCCTATGGCACCAAGATGGTCGGTGGCGTCACGCCGGGCAAAGGCGGCAGCAGCCACCTGAACCTGCCGGTCTTCAACTCGGTGCATGAAGCGCGCGCCGTCACGCAGGCCAATGCCAGCGTGATCTATGTGCCGCCGCCCTTCGCTGCCGACTCGATCCTGGAGGCCATCGACGCCGAGATGGAGCTGATCATCTGCATCACCGAAGGCATTCCGGTGCTGGACATGATGAAGGTAAAACGCGCCCTCGAAGGTTCGAAATCCCGGCTGATCGGGCCGAACTGCCCCGGCGTCATCACGCCTGATGCCTGCAAGATCGGCATCATGCCCGGCCACATCCACCGTCGCGGCAGCGTCGGCGTGGTGTCGCGTTCCGGCACGCTGACCTATGAGGCCGTGAAGCAGACGTCGGACAGTGGTCTGGGTCAGTCCACCGCCGTGGGCATCGGCGGCGACCCCATCAAGGGGACCGAGCACATTGACGTTTTGGAAATGTTCCTCGCCGATGAAGAGACCCAGTCGATCATCATGATCGGTGAAATCGGCGGCAGCGCCGAAGAAGAAGCCGCACAATTCCTCGCGGATGAGAAAAAGCGCGGCCGCTGGAAGCCCACTGCGGGGTTCATCGCCGGGCGCACTGCACCTGCGGGTCGTCGCATGGGCCACGCCGGGGCGATTGTTGCCGGGGGCAAGGGCGGCGCCGAAGACAAGATCGAGGCGATGAAAGCCGCCGGAATCATCGTTGCTGACAGCCCCGCCGGTTTGGGCGAGGCCGTTTTGAAAGCCATCGGTCGCTAAGGCGCGGCCCCTTACAGGAGGTTCCCCATGGGGTTTGTCGACGCGGTCAAAAGCGGGTTCGCAAATGCCTTCAAGTTTGACGGGCGCGCGCGTCGCCCCGAATACTGGTGGTTCTTCCTGTTCGTCTTTGCCGGCGCTTTCGTTGTCGGCCTGATCGACGCGGCACTCTTCGGAACGGGCGGCGGTATGCGTCGCCCGGTTCTGGTTACAGTGTTTCAGTTGATCATCTTTGTTCCCTTCCTGACCGTCGGCTGGCGGCGCCTGCACGACACGGGGCGACCCGGCTGGTACCTGCTGGTTCCCGCCGGGCTGACGATCATTACGTCGATCCTTGTCGGGTCGGCGACGCAGGCGATGATGGGCCTGGGTATGGGTATGGGGCAGATGAACGGCGCCGCCTCTGGTGCCATGGCGATGGGCGCGGGTGTCGTCATCCTGCTGTCGCTGGTTCAGGTTATTGCAGGGATCGTCATCATCTGGTGGATGTCCCGGCCCAGCCAGCACGGCACCAATGCCTACGGCCCCGAACCCCGAAAACGCTGACAACCACATCCGGGCCAACACGGGCCCGGCACGACCGTACAGACCAGTTTATTGCACAAAGGTGCTGATGAGATGAACGACCAAAGCCCCACCGACCAGTTCCACGCCTCCAGCTTTCTGCAAGGGCATAACGCGGACTATATCGACCAGCTGCACGCGCGCTACAGCGCCGATCCGGCCTCGGTCGATGCGGGCTGGGCCGCGTTCTTCGATGCCCTGCAAGAGGCAGACAGCGATGTGCGCGCGCAGGCTACAGGGCCCAGCTGGGCGCGCGCCGACTGGCCGCCGATGCCTGCCGATGACCTGACCTCGGCGCTGACGGGCGAATGGCCCGCCGCCGTTGCCGACAAGCGCGCGGCAGGCGAAAAGATCACGGCGAAGGCCGAAGCGTCTGGCGTGTCGCTCAGCGATACGCAGGTGCAGCGCGCCGTGCTCGACAGTATCCGCGCCCTGATGATCATCCGCGCCTACCGGATCCGGGGCCACCTGGTCGCCGATCTGGACCCGCTTGGCATGCGCGATGAGAAACCGCATCCTGAACTTGATCCCAAATCCTACGGCTTCACCGAGGCCGACATGGACCGCCCGATCTTCCTCGATAACGTGCTGGGTCTTCAGGTCGCCAGCCTGCGCACCATCATGGACATCGTGCGCCGCACCTATTGCGGCACCTTCGCGCTGCAATTCATGCATATCTCGGATCCTGAACAGGCAAGCTGGCTGAAAGAGCGGATCGAGGGGTATGGCAAGGAAATCACCTTCACCAAGAACGGTCGCCGCGCGATCCTGAACAAGCTGGTCGAGGCTGAAGGCTTCGAGAAATTCCTCCATGTCAAATACATGGGCACCAAACGCTTCGGGCTGGACGGTGCCGAGGCGCTGATCCCCGCCATGGAGCAGATCATCAAGCGCGGCGGCGCGCTGGGCGTCACGGAAATTGCCATCGGCATGCCCCACCGGGGGCGCCTCAACGTGCTGGCCAACGTGATGGCCAAACCATACCGCGCGATCTTCAACGAATTTCAGGGCGGCTCGTTCAAGCCCGAGGATGTCGATGGTTCGGGCGATGTGAAATACCACCTTGGCGCTTCCAGCGACCGGGAATTTGACAACAACATGGTCCACCTGTCGCTGACCGCGAACCCCAGCCACCTGGAGGCGGTGAACCCCGTCGTGTTGGGCAAGGTGCGCGCGAAGCAAGACCAGCTGGGCGACCGTGACCGTGTGTCCGTACTACCGATCCTGTTGCACGGCGACGCGGCCTTTGCCGGGCAGGGCATCATCGCCGAAGGGTTCGGCCTGTCGGGCCTGAAGGGCCACCGCACTGGTGGCACCATTCATATCGTGGTGAACAACCAGATCGGCTTCACCACCGCGCCGCATTTCTCGCGCTCCAGCCCCTATCCGACCGACATCGCGCTGATGGTGGAAGCCCCGATTTTCCACGTCAACGGCGATGATCCTGAGGCTGTTGTGCATGCCGCCCGCGTGGCGACCGAATTCCGGCAGAAGTTCCACAAGGACGTGGTGCTTGACATCATCTGCTACCGCCGGTTCGGGCATAACGAGGGGGATGAACCCATGTTCACCAACCCCGCGATGTACAACCGGATCAAGAAGCAGAAATCCACGCTGCAACTCTATACCGAACGTCTGGTGGCTGACGGGCTGATCCCCGAGGGCGAGATCGAGGATATGAAAGCCGCGTTTCAGGCCCATCTGAACGAGGAATTCGAGACCGGCAAGACCTTCAAGCCCAACAAGGCTGACTGGCTCGATGGCCGCTGGTCGCACCTCAACCGCGAGGGCGAGGAATATCAGCGCGGCCAGACCTGGATCGCCACCGAAACGCTGGCGGAGGCCGGGCGCGCCCTGACCACAGCGCCCAAAGGCTTCAACCTGCACAAGACCATCGGTCGGCAACTTGAAACCAAGGCCGCCATGTTCGAGAGCGGTCGCGGCTTTGACTGGGCGACCGCCGAGGCGCTGGCCTTTGGCTCGCTCTCCGTCGAAGGCTACCCTGTCCGCTTGTCCGGGCAGGACAGCACGCGGGGCACCTTCAGCCAGCGCCATTCCGCATTCATCGACCAGGAAACCGAAGAACGCTACTATCCTGTGAACAACATCCGGGCCGGACAGGCACCTTACGAGGTGATCGACTCGATGCTGTCTGAATACGCCGTGCTGGGCTTTGAATACGGCTATTCGCTGGCCGAACCCAACGCGCTGGTCATGTGGGAAGCGCAGTTCGGCGATTTCGCCAATGGCGCGCAGATCATGTTCGATCAGTTCATTTCGTCGGGCGAAAGCAAATGGCTGCGCATGTCGGGCCTCGTGGTCCTGCTGCCGCACGGCTTCGAGGGGCAGGGGCCGGAACACTCCAGCGCCCGCCTGGAGCGTTTTTTGCAAATGTCGGCACAGGACAACTGGATCGTCGCGAATTGCTCGACGCCTGCGAATTATTTCCACATCCTGCGTCGGCAGGTCCACCGCACCTTCCGCAAACCGCTGATCCTGATGACGCCGAAATCGTTGCTGCGCCATAAGCTGTGCGTTTCGACGGCGGGGGATTTCACCGAAGGGTCGAGCTTCCACCGGGTGTTGTGGGATGATGCCGAAAAGGGTAATTCCGACACCAAACTGGCGGCGGATGACAAGATGAAGCGTGTGGTGATCTGTTCCGGCAAGGTCTATTTTGACCTGCTGGAAGAGCGCGACGCCCGTGGCATCACCGACATCTACCTGCTGCGGCTGGAACAATTCTATCCCTTCCCGGCGATGTCGCTTGTCAAGGAGCTGGAACGCTTCGGCAATGCCGATGTCGTCTGGTGCCAGGAAGAACCGAAGAATCAGGGCGGTTGGAGCTATATCGAACCCAATCTCGAATGGGTTCTGGGGCGCATCAACGCCAAGACACCGCGCCCGCGCTATGTCGGGCGCTCGGCTTCGGCCTCGCCCGCGACGGGTCTGGCCAGCCAGCATAAAGCACAGCAAGCGGCGCTCGTGAACGACGCGCTGACGATTGAAGGATAAACGATATGTCGACCGAAGTGCGCGTCCCTACGCTGGGCGAATCCGTGACCGAAGCCACCGTTGCCACCTGGTTCAAGAAACCTGGCGACAACGTGGCGGTTGATGAAATGCTGTGTGAGCTGGAAACCGACAAGGTGACGGTCGAAGTGCCTTCGCCCGTGGCCGGTAAACTGGCCGAGATTGTGGCGGCCGAAGGCGACACCGTGGGTGTCGATGCGCTGTTGGCGGTGATGGGTGACGCGAATGCCGCAGGCCCCGAAGAGGTGAAGGAAAAGCCTGCCACGTCGGAACCCAAGGCGACAGATACGGTTGATGTGATGGTGCCGACCCTGGGTGAATCGGTGACCGAGGCGACGGTTTCCACCTGGTTCAAGAAAGTCGGCGACACCGTTGTGCAAGACGAGATGCTGTGCGAGCTGGAAACCGACAAGGTCAGCGTAGAGGTTCCGGCCCCCACCGCGGGCACCATCGTGGAAATCCTGGCCGAAGACGGCGCGACGGTGAATGCCGGCGGTAAGCTGGCGGTGATCTCGGGTTCCGGCGTGGCGCCCGCCGCCAAGGCCGACGCACCCGCCGCAGAAGCCCCTGCAAAGGGCGGCAAGGATGTCGAAGACGCCCCCTCGGCCAAGAAGCTGATGGCGGAAAACGCCCTGTCGCGCGACGCCGTGACTGGTACGGGCCGCGACGGTCGGGTGATGAAGGAAGACGTGCAGAAGGCCCTCAGCGCGGCGTCGGCCCCGGCGCCTGCGGCGACCGCGCCCACCCCGCGTGCCCCTGTCCCCGCGTCCGATGCCGCGCGCGAGGAACGGGTAAAGATGACCCGCCTGCGCCAGACCATCGCCCGCCGCCTGAAGGAAGCCCAGAACAGCGCCGCCATGCTGACCACCTATAATGAGGTGGACATGGGCGCGATCATGGATTTGCGCAATGAATACAAGACCGTGTTCGAGAAGAAGCACGGCGTGAAGTTGGGCTTCATGTCCTTCTTCGTGAAGGCCTGTTGCCATGCGCTGTCCGAAGTGCCCGATGTGAATGCCGAAATCGACGGCACCGATGTGGTCTACAAGAATTACGTCCACATGGGCGTCGCCGTCGGCACGCCCTCGGGCCTTGTGGTGCCGGTGGTGCGCGATGCCGACCAGATGAGCTTTGCCGGGATCGAGAAAAAGATCGCCGAACTGGGGCTGCGCGCCCGCGATGGCAAGCTGTCGATGGCGGAAATGCAGGGCGGGTCGTTCACCATTTCCAACGGCGGCGTCTATGGCTCGCTCATGTCCTCGCCCATCCTGAACCCGCCGCAATCGGGTATCCTCGGCATGCACAAGATCCAGGAGCGTCCCATGGTCGTCGGCGGCCAGATCGTCGCCCGCCCGATGATGTATCTGGCGCTGTCCTATGACCACCGGATCGTCGATGGCAAAGGCGCCGTGACCTTCCTTGTGCGGGTGAAAGAAGCGCTGGAGGATCCACGGCGGTTGCTGATGGATTTGTGACAAGATCGCCGGGTGGGGCATGGTGATGCGTCGAACACGCGCTGAGGTTCGGGAAGAAACTATCAGGCTCTGCGCCGGTATAGACTTCTATCGAGACTGGATAATCGCAATGTTCTATCGCCATAGCCCGCCTGGTACGCCACTTGACGACAATATGATCATCATGCCGGGTGCCGTATTTATGCAGATACTTGACGATAATCCCGGCGCGGGCACGGCTTTGCTCGGCGAGATCAAGGCGATCTACGCGGGAATCGGAAGCGACGTCCTGCACTTTCTGCGCAATGGCAATGCCGTCGACAAAGAAGAGTATTCCAACCTGCTGGACCAGTTCCGCGAGACGCAAGGATTCAGTCTGCTTCAGGAGGCTGCCGTCACGCAGCGGCTGTGCAAACGCATCATCAAGCGTGGCAGGATACAGAGCGACGACGAATATTACGCCATCCAAGAACTTCTATGTGACCTGTCACAAGAAATCCTTTCGGCTGGCGATCTGGCGGAAGTCGCCCGCCTCGCCGTCACTTATGAGGCACGTGTATGACCACCGAACTCCTCGCCCTCACCCTCTCTGGCCTGCTGCTCGCGGCGCAGCTCATCTTGATGGCCGTGCTGGCGAACCTGCAAATCGGGTCGGCGTATTTCCTCACGCCCCGCGACAAGCCACCGCCAGAACCGATCAACCCGCGCATTCTGCGGCTGCAGCGGGCCTATAACAACCATCTTGAAGCGCTGGTTTTGTTCACTGTCGCGGTCGCCGCCGTCACCCTGACCGGCAGCGCCAATGGGATCACCGCCACCTGCGCCATGCGTTACCTTGCGGCGCGGGTGCTGTTCGTGCCAGCCTATGCCTATGGTTGGATGCCCTGGCGGTCGGTGTTTTTCGGGATCGGTTTCGCCGCATCGATCACCATGTTATTGGTTGCACTACTCTGAACCGGACACGCGTATGTATCAAAACCATACCGGAACCATACCGTTTCCAGACTCACGAATTTGAGGCCAGAATCGAAAAAGGAATGCCCCATGGCAAGTTATGATGTGATCTTTATAGGCTCAGGCCCCGGTGGCTATGTGGGTGCGATCCGCGCCGCGCAACTGGGCCTGAAGGTCGGTTGTGTTGAGGGGCGCGAGACCTTGGGCGGCACTTGTCTGAACGTCGGCTGCATCCCGTCAAAGGCGCTGCTGCACGCAACCCACATGCTGCATGAGGCCGAGCATAACTTTGAGGCGATGGGGCTGGGCGTGAGCAAGCCGAAAGTCGACTGGAAGGCCATGCTCGGCTATAAGGATGACGTGATTGGTCAGAACACCAAGGGCATCGAATTCCTCTTTAAAAAGAACAAGGTAGACTGGCTGAAAGGCTGGGCCAGCATCCCCGCGCCGGGGCAGGTGAAGGTCGGCGATAAGGTGCATGAAGCGAAGAAGATCGTGATTGCCAGCGGGTCGGAATCGGCCAGTCTGCCGGGTGTGACAGTGGATGAAAAGATCATCGTCACCTCAACCGGCGCGCTGACCCTCGGCAAGATCCCCAAGAAACTGGTGGTGATCGGTGGCGGCGTGATCGGGCTTGAAATGGGCTCGGTCTATGCACGGCTGGGGGCCGAGGTGACGGTGGTCGAATTCCTCGACCGGATTATCCCCGGCAACGACGGCGAGGTTGCAAAAAGCTTCCAGCGCATATTGCAAAAGCAGGGCATGACCTTCATTCTGGGCGCCGCCGTGCAATCGGCAGAAGCTTTGAAAACAAAAGCAAAAGTGACCTACAAGCTGCGCAAGGACGATAGTGAGCATACGCTGGATGCCGATGCAGTGCTGCTGGCGACGGGCCGAAAACCCTTCACCGACGGGCTGGGGCTGGAGGCGTTGGGCGTCAAGATTTCCAAGCGCGGGCAGGTTGAAACCGACGCACATTACGCGACATCGGTGCCGGGCATCTACGCCATCGGCGACGCCATAACCGGCCCGATGCTGGCCCACAAAGCCGAGGATGAGGGGATGGCAGTTGCCGAAATCCTCGCCGGGAAAGCCGGGCATGTGAATTACGGCGTGATCCCCGGTGTGATCTATACCCATCCTGAAGTCGCCAGTGTGGGCGAGACCGAAGAGACCCTGAAAGAAGCGGGACGAGCCTATAAAGTGGGCAAATTCAGCTTCATGGGCAATGGCCGCGCCAAGGCGAACTTCGCCGGGGAAGGGTTCGTGAAGATCCTCGCCGACAAGTCCACCGACCGGATTCTGGGCGCGCATATCATCGGGCCCATGGCAGGCGATCTGATCCATGAAATCTGCGTGGCGATGGAATTTGGCGCGGCGGCGGAAGACCTTGCGCGCACCTGCCACGCCCACCCGACGTATTCCGAAGCGGTGCGCGAAGCCGCCCTTGCTTGTGGCGACGGGGCAATCCACGCTTGACCCACGCTTGCCCCACCAGCGCCGGTGCGCTGGTGGGGAAGATAATTAAAACAACAGTTTAGTGCGGTGGTGTCTTAGCCTCCTTCGTCGCGCAGTATCGCCGCCAGCCCGCTTTGGTAGTCCGGGTAAAGCAACTCCACCCCCAGATCGCGCTTGATCCGGTCGTTGTGCACGCGCTTGCTGTCAGCATAAAAACTGCGCGCCATGGGCGAAAGATCCGCATCCTCGAACCGTACGGGCGGCGGCGGCTCCATACCCAAAAGTCTTGCGGCATGGCCGATAACATCTTGCGGCGGGGCAGGCGCGTCGTCACAGACGTTATAGACCGTGCTGGGGCGGTCCGCGTTGATTGAGGCCAGCAACACCCGCCCAATATCATCGGCGTGGATGCGGCTAAACACCTGACCAGGCTTGATAATGCTCTGCGCCGTGCCGCGGCGCAATTTCTCGAACGGGCCGCGCCCCGGCCCATAGATCCCTGCCAGACGGAAGACATGCAGCGGCCAGCCCGCCGCAGCGGCCAGTTCCTGCCAAGCGGCCTCGGCCTTGATGCGGGCTTTGGCACGGGCGCTGGTGCCATCGGGGGCCGTTTCCTCATCGACCCAATCGCCGCACCGGTCGCCGTAAACCCCGATGGTCGACAGGTACCCCGCCCAATGCAGGTGTCTGGCCTGTGCCAGCGCGCCCGCCATGGCATTCAGCACCGGGTCGCCATCGTCCCCCGGCGAGACCGAGGTCAGCAGATGCGTCGCCCTGCCCAGGGCCTCAGCCAGATTGTCGTCCAGTTCATCGCCCGACCATTGCAGCGGCGTCACGCCCTGCGCCGCGATGGCGTCCTTGCGCCGGGCGCTGCGGGTGGTACCGATGACGTGCCAGCCGACCGGGACCAGCAACCGCGCAAGGGCTGCTGCAGAATAGCCATGCCCGATGGAGAGAAGAGTTTTTTGTGTCATGCCCACATTATTCTGCCCCGCAGCGCAAAGGGCAAGGGTCTGCCCCTAGGAAACCGGCGTATGCGCACTTATTCTATGAGGGCAGGCGTCGCGGCTTGGCCGGTGGGCGCGGTAATTTGATCGACACATCAATGACGTAGGGATCGATGCAGGTGTTCAGGCGATTGACAGACGGGGTCTGGCGCGGGGTGGATACCGTTACCTCGACCGTGACTGACACCGTTTCCGAAGCGTTCTTTGAACCTGTCGTTCGTCTGGGCGTCACCGGGTTGGCGCGGTCGGGCAAGACGGTTTTCATCACAGCGCTGATCGCCAACCTGCTGGAACGCGGGCGCATGGGGCAGTTGCGCGGTGTTTCGAATGGGGCGATCCGGGCGGTCTATCTGCACCCGCAGCCTGATGACACCCTGCCGCGCTTTCCGTTCGAGGATCATCTGGCCGCGCTGACCGGCCACACCCCGCACTGGCCCGATAACACACGCGGCATTTCTACCTTGCGCCTGTCGTTCCGGGTGCAATCGGGCGGCTTGCGCGGCCTTGGCGGGGCGCGCCGGGTGCATGTGGATATTGTGGATTATCCCGGCGAATGGCTGCTGGATCTGGCGCTTTTGGATATGGATTATGCCGAATGGTCGGCGCAGGTTTTGGCGCGCGCGGCTGGGCGTCCGGGCGGTGCAGACTGGCTGGCGCAGGCGCAGGCCGCGCAGGCTGATGCGCCCTTTGGCGAAGGCGATGCCCGCGCACTGGCCGACGCCTATACCGAGCATCTGGCGGCCGCCCGCGCTGCGGGGTTTTCCGACTGCACGCCCGGCCGGTTCCTGATGCCCGGCGAAATGGCGGGTTCCCCGGTGCTGACCTTCGCGCCGCTACCGCCGTCCGCCGCGCCCCGCGGGTCGCTCGCGCGCGAGATGGCGCGGCGCTTTTCTGCCTATAAATCACGGATCGTGCGGCCATTTTTCCGCGACCACTTCGCCCGTATCGACCGGCAGGTGGTGCTGGTCGATGCACTGGACGCGATCCATGCCGGGCCGCGCGCGGTCGAAGATCAGCGCCGCGTCATGGCGGGCCTGCTGACCGCGTTTCGTCCCGGGCGCAATGCCTGGCTGTCGACGCTGTTGCGCGGGCGCCGGGTGGATCGCATCCTGTTTGCCGCGACAAAGGCCGACCATCTGCATCACACGCAGCACAGCCGCTTGACTGCGATTGTCGAGGCGATGCTGCGCGATGCCCGCAGCCGCGCCGATTTTTCGGGCGCGCAGACGCAGGCGATGTCGATCGCCGCCGTGCGTGCGACGGTTGAGGAGGTCGTGCAGCATCAGGGTGCGGCGCTGAATTGCGTGCGCGGCACCTTGCTGGAGACCGGGCGGCAGGCGGCGTTTTATCCCGGTGAGCTGCCCGAGGATCCGATGCGTCTGCTATCGCCCGCGCGCGAAGGCGCCGAGGCATGGCTGGATGCCGATTACCAGATCATGCGTTTCGCGCCCGCGCTGGCCGATCTGACCCCGGGCGACGGTTTGCCGCATATCCGGTTGGACCGCGCCGCCGAGTTCCTGCTGGGGGATAAGCTGACATGACCCGTAAACCCATGCTGTTCGATGTGGAAGGTCCTGCCGCGCAGACGCCCGTCACCGCGCCGCCGCTGCATGATCCTGAAGATGCCACCGCGCCTGATGGCCGGGCCATGCGGGCTGCCGCGCGTATCGGTGCGGGACGATGGTCGTGGTTCGGACGGTTGACCGCATGGGCGTTCGGGCTTTTTACCTCGCTCGTCGTCACGGTTTGGCTGTGGGATTTCGTCACGGGGTTGCTGGCGCGCAATGCCGCGCTTGGCACGGCGGCGCTGGTGTTGGCGGGCGCGCTGGGGCTGGCGCTGCTCGCGTGGTTGCTGCGTGAGGCGCTGGCATGGCGCCGTCTGCGCAACCTCGACGCCCTGCGCCGCGCGGCTGATTCTGCGCTGGCCTTGGGCGATGCCGAGGGTGCGCGCCGGGTGGCACTTCGGATCGCGCGGCTCTATCATCGCGGCGATGACCGCGCCTTTGCTGCGCGCGTGGCCGAGGTGCTGGATGCCGATGCGGTCTTGGGGCTGGCAGAAACCGACCTGCTGCGCCCGGTCGATCAGCAGGCCCGCGCCGCGATTGAACGCGCCACGCGGCAGGTCGCCGCCGTCACCGCACTGGTGCCACTGACGCTTGCCGATGTGGTGGTGGCGCTGGTCGCGAATCTGACGATGATCCGCAACATCGCCGCGCTTTACGGCGGACGGGCGGGCATTCTGGGCAGCTTGCGGTTGCTGCGCGGTGTCTTCGGGCACCTTCTGGCCACAGGGGCCTTGTCGGTGGGTGATGATTTGATCAGCTCGGTCGCCGGGGGCGGGCTGTTGTCGAAGGTGTCGCGCCGGTTCGGCGAAGGGGTGGTAAACGGTGCGCTGACCGCGCGCGTCGGGCTGGCGGCGATGGATGTCTGCCGCCCGCTGCAATTCCAGATGATCGCACGGCCAAAGCTGCACGACATCTTGCGCCGGTCGCTGACGGGGTTGTTCGACGCCCGCGCCTGAGAGGGTGCGCGCGCGTTCATCCGAATGTCATCGCGGCCCGCTTGCCCGGCCGCCGGGTCGCGGGTAATGTCGGGCCATGTCAGCCATTGCGCCCTATGATCGTCGTGCAACCCCGCGCCCTACCGGGCCTTTTGCGGGCGGGGCAAGGGTGCCCCGCGCATTGCGGATCCTTGCGCTGGCGGCGCTTGGGGCCACCCCGGTGGCGGCGCAGGCGCATCCCCACATGTTCATCGACGCCGGTCTGGAACTGGTGTTCGACGATGCGGACCAACTGGCGGCGGTACGGGTGGTTTGGGCCTATGATGCGTTCTATTCCATGATTGCGCTCAGCGATATGGGGCTGGATGCCGCCTTCTCGGGCACCTTGACGGCAGAGGAACGCGCGGCCCTGCAAGGTTTCGACATGCAGTGGATCGAAGGGTTCGACGGCGACATCGTGGTGCATCTGGACGGTGTGGTGCAGGATCTGGCGGGGCCCGCCGACTGGACGGCGGATTATGTCGATGGGCGGATCATCTCGTCGCACCTGCGGCCGCTGGAAGACCGCGCGCACCTGCCCAAAGGGGCCGAACTGCGCATCCAGGTCTATGATTCCACCTATTACACCGCCTACACCATCGTCGGCACGCCGCAGATCACTGGGCGCGACGGGTGTAATGCGCGCGTCTTCACCCCTGATCGCGAGGCTGCGGATGCGCAGTTGATGGCTGCCCTGTCGGAACTGGAGGGCACAGGCGGCGACGCCGAGGTCGATTTTCCCGCCGTGGGCGAGATGTTCAGTGAAGAGGTTCGTGTCACATGCGCCGCGGCATCCTGACATTGATGCTGCTGACGGTGCTTGGCGCGGCGGCGGTCTGGGGCCTTGGCGGCTTTGACGGGCTGGCGCGTTGGGCTGCCGGGCTGCAACGCGATGCGCAGAACGCTATGGCCAATGCGCTGCGCGCGCTGCATGCGGGCCAGCCGGGGGCACTCTGGGCGCTGTGCGGGCTGGCCTTCACGTATGGCGTGGCGCATGCGGTGGGGCCGGGACATGGCAAGGTGTTGATCGGGGCATACGGCGCGGGGCAGCGGGTGGCCCTGCGCCGTCTGTCGCTGATAGCCATGCTTGCCAGTCTGGCGCAGGCGACCACAGCGGTGCTGCTGGTCTATGCCGGGGTCGGAATATTCGCCCTGACCCGGATGCAATTGGAAGGACTGGCCGCCGACTGGCTGGACCCGTTGAGCTTCGCGGCCATTGGCGCGCTGGGTCTGTGGCTGGTCTGGCGCGGCGCGCGACGCTGGTGGCGGCTGTCGGCGGACCATGGGGCGGAAGGCACTCCGTATCACGACCATTCCCATCACGGGCATCCCGCGGATGGCCGTGCCGAAGAACCCCGTGCCGCGCATTCGCATGCCAGTCATACCCGCGCCGATGCGCAGCCGCAGCCCGTCGCCTCTACCGCCATCCCTGCGGCTCCGCTGTCAGACCACGCCCATGGGGGCGAGGCTTGCCCAAGTTGCGGGCACCGGCACGGCCCCGCGTTGGGTGAGGTTGCGGCACTGCGCGGCTGGCGTGATGCCGTCTTGTTGATCGGCGCGATTGCCATACGGCCCTGTACCGGCGCGCTTTTCGTGCTGATTCTGACATGGCGCATGGGCCTGGAAGCTGCGGGGATCGCTGCGACCTATGCCATGGGCCTTGGCACGGCGTTGATTACTGTCGGGGTGGCAGCGCTGGCGGTTCTGGGGCGTGAGGGGGCGTTGCTTTGGGCCGGTCGGCTGACGGCGGTGACCCGGCTGATGCCGGTGGCAGAGGTGCTGGCGGGCGCGGTCATCACGGCCATTTCGGCGCAGTTGCTGCTGGCGCTGGCATAGGGCCGCCGACCGCGATACCGACCCTGAGGCGCGACCCTGACCTCGGCATCCGACGGGCAAAGGCGCGCGCCCATTGTCGCCCAGCTTGCAATGCCGGGACGGGTTCAGTATCCCTTCATGACACCTTCCCGCCCCCCGACCCCACAAACCAGAACGGATGCCGCGCATGACCGAAAACCCACCCGTCGTTCTGATCACTGGGGCCAGCCAAGGCATTGGCAAGGCCAGCGCCGAGGCATTCTTGCGTGCGGGCTACCGCGTCGCCCTCGCCGCGCGCAGTGCAGATAAGCTGGATGCCATCGCCCGCGACTGGCCCACCACCGCCCTTGCGATCCCCTGCGATGTGACGGACCCCGAAAGCGTCGCAGCGCTGTTCGATACCATTGTCGCGCAGTTCGGTCGCCTTGATGTCGTGTTCAACAATGCGGGCGCGGCCCATCCCACGACCGAGATCGGAGACATCAGCTTCGATGACTGGCGCCGCGTGCTGTCGGTCAATCTGGACGGGTCCTTTCTGATCGCGCGCGGCGCTTTCCGGGTGATGCGCGCCCAGTCGCCGCGTGGCGGGCGGATCATCAACAACGGCTCGGTCTCGGCGCAGGTGCCCCGGATCGGCGGCGCCGCTTACAGTGCCTCGAAAGCGGCGATTACCGGGCTGACAAAGGTGATCGCGCTGGACGGGCGCGCGCATGACATCGCGTCCAGCCAGATCGACATCGGCAACGCGGCTTCTGACATGACAGACGTGATCGCTGCAGGGATCCCTCAGGCTGATGGCAGCTTGCGGGCCGAGCCGGTGATGGATGTGACGCATGTGACCGACGCGCTGTTGTATATGGCAGGGCTGCCGCTGGCGGCGAATGTGCAATTCATGACGGTGATGGCGACCAAGATGCCCTTCATCGGGCGCGGATAACGCCGTTCAACGACTTTTCAATGCGTTGCTAAGCCACCAGCGCCTCGGCATGGCGCAGATCGACGCTGACCAGTTGGCTGACGCCCTGTTCCCCCATGGTCACGCCAAACAGCCGGTCCATCCTGCTCATGCTGATGGCGTTGTGCGTGATGATCAGGAAACGCGTCTCGGTGCGGCGAGTCATCTCATCCAAAAGGTCGGCAAAGCGCGCTACATTGGCGTCATCGAGCGGTGCGTCCACCTCATCAAGCACGCAGATCGGCGCGGGATTGGCCAGAAACACGCCAAAGATCAACGCCAGCGCTGTCAGCGTCTGTTCGCCCCCTGACAGCAGCGACAGAGTGGACAACTTCTTGCCGGGCGGCTGGCACATGATTTCGAGGCCCGCTTCCAGCGGATCGTCGGATTCCACCAGCACCAGTCGTGCCTCACCTCCGTTGAAGAGATGAGTGAACAGCGCGGCAAAGTTGCTGTTCACCTGTTCAAAGGCGATCAGCAGGCGTTCGCGCCCTTCGCGGTTCAGCGCGTTGATGCCTGAGCGCAGTTTGGCAATCGCGGCTTCAAGATCGGCCTTTTCCGCCAGCAGGGTGTTCAACTCTCCCTCTACCTCGGCTGCGTCTTCCTCGGCGCGCAGGTTGACGGCCCCCAGCGCATCGCGCGCACGGCGCAGGCGCAGCACCTCGGCCTCGATCGCGTCGGCGGGCGGCAGGGTGTCGGGGTCGGCGCCAAGGGTCTCCAGCAGCCGCTGTGGCGTGGTGTTCAGCGCGTCGGCAATCCGCGCGGCGGCGGCGGCTTCGGCATCGGTCGCGGCCTCTGCCTGTGCCTCGGTGCGGGCGCGTTCCTCGCGCGTGTCGGCGGCGGTGCGCGCGGCCTGACGTTCGGCATCCAGCCCTTGCCGCAGCGCCGCATCTGCGGCGGACAGCGCGTCGCGCGCGGCAGCAAGGCGCGCCTCGGCACTGGTGATCGCCTCGGACAGTTCGGCGCGTTTCGCGGCCAGTTCCTCTGGGGCGTTGCTGGCATCGGCCAGCGCATCCTCGGCCTCGGCCCGCCGGTCGGTCAGGTCCTCGATGCGCGTGCTGGCAGACCCCAGCCGCCCGCGCCATGCGTCGAGCTCGCGCGCGACTTCTTGCAGGCGGCGGGTGCGGGCGGTGCCGGTGCGGCGCAAATCCTCGAACGCGGCGCGGTGCGACAGCATGTCGGTGCGCGCCAGATCGACTGCGCCGCGCAGATCGTCGAGCGCCGCACGCGTGCCCTCCAGATCAGGCAGGTCGTCCAGCGCGGCGCTGGCATCTTCCAGTGCCTCACGCGCGTCGGTCGTGTCATCCGCCTGGCGGGCGGCGGCGGCATGCGCGGCGTCGCGCTGTGCCAACGCCTGATCCGCCTGGGTCTCCGCGCGGGCGAGGGCACGCTGTGCCTCGGTCAGGCGCTGATCGGCGGCGCGACGTGCATCGCGCGCCATGCGCAGCCCGTCCGACAGGTCAGACAGCCGCTGCTGCAGGGCTTCATGGGTGTCACGCGCGGCTTCTGCCCCGGCCTCGGCCAAGTCCAGATCTTGCTGCACGGCGGCCAGCCGGTTGACGTTTTGCAGGTGCAGCGCGGCGGCACTGGGCGCTTCACCCGCCGCGCGGCGCAGCCCGTCCCAGCGCCACAGATCACCCTCACGGCTGACCAGCCGCTGCCCCGGGCGCAGCGCGGCATGCAGCGCCGCACCGCGCCTGGCATCGATCAAACCCACCTGCGACAGGCGGCGCGACAGCGCAGGCGGTGCAGTCACCACATCCGCCAACGGCGTGGCGCGATCGGGCAGCGCGGGCGCATCGGTTAGCGGCGGCAGGCTGTCCCAGCCCGAGGGCGTTTCGACGCCAGCCCCAACCTCGGCCGCATGCAGATCGTCACCCAGCGCAGCCCCCAGCGCGACCTCGTACCCCGGGGGGACCTGCACCCGGTTCAGGATCTGGTCCGCGCTATCGGTGGCGCGTTCGGCAAGTCGAGAAAGGGCCTTGATCTCGGCGCGCAGGGTCGACACCGCGCCCTCGGCGCTGGCGCGGGCGGCGCGGGCCTCGGCCTCGGTGGCCTGCACATCATCATGGGCGGCGTCGGTTTCGGCCAGAACGGCCTCGGCATCTTCGGCGAGTCGGCGGGTTTCGTCGGCCATTTCCTGCGCGGCGGCCCGGTCCTCGGATGCGGTGGTCAGCGCGTCATCTGCCGCGGCCACCGCGTCGGCGGCGCGCAGCGCGGCGGTCTGGGCGGCTTCAAGCGCCATGCGGGCGTCGCGCAGGCGGGCCTGCGCCGACTGATGCTGCGCTGACAACTGCGCCAGATGTTCGGTTGTGCGGGCCAGCTCTGCCTCTTGTGCGGCAAGGGTGTCCGCTGCCGCTTTCGCCCGGTCCTCGGCCTCGGTCAGTGCGGCGTCATGATCATCGCCCGCCGCCTGAAGCTGGGTATCTTCCCATTCCAATTGGGCGATGGTGTCGGTGGCATCGGCGTTCAGCGCGGCCTCACGGTCGATGTCCTGCGCCAGTTGCATGACGCGGCCCTGAAGCGTGCGGATGGTTTCCGCCGCGCGGGCCTCATGATCGGCAAGCTGGTCGCGCTGCACCTGCAAGCGCTGCACGATGGCGCCCGCGATTGCGTCTTCCTCGCGCAGGGCGGGCAGCGCGGCCTCGGCGGCCTCACGCGCGGCGGTGGCTTGGGTGGCGGCGGTCGCTGTGCGGGCGGCGGACAGGCGGGCGGCGCTGACGGCGGCCTCTGCTTCCAGCCGGGCCTGATCGGCGCTGCGCCATTGCCGGTACAGCAACACGCCCTCGGCGCGGCGCAGATCGCGTCCGATGTCACGGTAGCGCGCGGCCTGACGCGCCTGCCGTTGCAGCGTGGCCAATTGAGCAGTCATGCCGTCGGCGACATCGGCCAGCCGGGCCAGGTTGGTCTCGGTCCCGTTCAGCTTCAACTCGGCCTCATGCCGCCGCTGATAGAGGCCCGAGATCCCCGCCGCCTCTTCCAATACCCGACGCCGCGCCTTGGGCCGGGCGTTGATGAGTTCCGAGATCTGGCCCTGCCGCACCAGCGCGGGCGAATGCGCGCCGGTCGATGCATCCGCAAACAGCATCTGCACATCGCGGGCCCGAACCTCGCGTCCGTTGACCTTGTAGGCGCTGCCCGCGTCGCGGGTGATGCGGCGGATGATTTCCAGCGTGTCGCTGTCGTTGAATCCTGCAGGCGCCACGCGGTCAGAATTGTCGATGATCAGCGCGACCTCGGCGAAATGCCGCGCCCCGCGCGAGGTGGTCCCCGCGAAGATGACATCTTCCATGCCAGCGCCGCGCATGGCGGTGGGGCGGTTTTCCCCCATGATCCAGCGCAAGGCCTCCAACAGGTTCGACTTGCCGCAGCCATTGGGCCCCACCACGCCAGTCAGGCCCGGACTGATGATCAGATCAGTCGGGTCGACGAAACTCTTGAAGCCGTTCAGGCGAAGGCGGTTGAACTGCAAACCCGGGTCCTGTTGGTTGGCGCATGCCCTGTTGGTTAAAGATGCAGCAGTTTCCCGCGCTGCTGCCCCCAAAGTCAAGGGGCGGGGGGCACATGTCGCGGCTTGGTCTGAGTTATCCACAAGATATCGGCAAACCCGCGCTGATGTGGGGTTTTCACGCGACGTGTCCCGGCGCACCATTGCGCTGTATGTAAACCTGGGGAAGGCCGCGCCGATGATCCATGCCTTGACCGTCATCTTGATCTGCCAGTTGCTGGGCGAGGTTGGCAGCCGCGCGCTGGCCCTGCCGGTGCCCGGGCCGGTGCTGGGCATGGCGCTGCTGCTGGTTGGGTTCATCGCCTCGCCGCGTCTGGCCGAACTGGTGCGCCCGACGGGTGAGGGCATCTTGCGCCACTTGACCCTTTTGTTCGTGCCCGCCGGGGTGGGCGTGGTCGGCCACCTTGGCACGCTTGCCGCCTATGGCCCGGTGGTGGCGCTTGCGTTGATAGGGTCCACCGTGCTGGCGATTGCGGTGGGCGCCCTGGTCTTTGTTGCCGTGGCGCGGTTGACGGGGAATGCCGATGGTTGAGGTCGACCTGGCGGAAATCTGGACCTATCTGGCTGAAACTCCGCTGATCTGGCTGACGGCGACGCTGCTGGCCTATGTGGCGGGCGACAGTCTGGCGCAGGCATCGGGGCGCAAACCGGCGGTGAATCCGGTACTGATCGCGGTGATCTTGCTGGCGTTGGTGCTGTGGCTGACCGCCACGCCCTATGCGGTGTATTTTGAGGGCGCGAAGTTTGTCCACTTCCTTCTGGGGCCCGCAACAGTCGCGCTGGCCGTGCCGATGTATGCCTATCTGCCGCAGGTGCGCCGCGCCGCGCTGCCCATCGTGGCGGCGCTGATCGCGGGGTCGGCCACGGCGGTGGCGACGGCGGTGGGCATCGCCTGGGCTTTCGGCCTGCGCGGCGAAATCCTGGCCAGCATCGCGCCGAAGGGCGTGACGGCCCCCGTGGCCTTGGGCATTTCCGAGGCTTTGGGCGGGTCTCCCACGTTGACGGCAGTGTTGGTCATCCTGACGGGGATCATCGGCGCGATTGTGGTGACGCCGCTGCTGAATGCGTTGGGGGTGAAGGACTGGCGCGCGCGCGGCCTGTCGGTCGGCGTGGCGGCGCATGGCATCGGCACGGCCCGTGCGTTTCAGGTCCACCCGCGCGCCGGGGCCTTCGCGGGCATCGGCATGGGGCTGAACGCGATCCTGACAGCCTTTTTGGCCCCCTGGATCCTCGGGTTGTTCACCGGGTAGCGAACAAAGGCTGCCGCTGATGGGACGTGGCGGCGGCCGCTATGTCACCCTGCTGGTCGGTGGCAGCGCGATGCCGTCAGTGTGGCGATTTGCCGTGCGCTTTTGGGTCATTGCTGCGGCGCAGATCGTGTGGAAGTGGCCCGTGGCGGTTCTTGATTACGGACAGGCACGGCACTTGCGGGTGTTGCAGCAGGGCGGGCAGCGTTCGCAGTATGACATTGCGCAATGTCTGGCGTTGTCCGTTCGGGCAAGTAGGTAGGCGCCGAGCCTGGGCCTGCGCACCGCGTGGCGGCAGCCCCTACAGGTACTGCTTTTCCGCCAGCGCGCGCGCCACTTCGGTCCGGACCAGTTTGCGGATATTGCGCGTGATCCGTTCTCCCAACTGGCCTTGCAGTTCCGCGCGGACGATTTCGACAACCATGTCGTGCAAGGTATCCTCATCAATCAAGGCGTCATCGCTCAGTTGGTCGGTGCTGTCCGTTCGATCATCGGTGGTGCTGTCCGGCACGGGCTTTTCGCGCGCAGGGAGCGTCGCAAGGGGCTGTTCCACGATGCTGTGGGCGGCGCGCGGCTCCGGTTGCGGGACGGCATCGGCACTCGTCAAGCGCAGCGGCGCGACGCTGGTGCCGCCGCCCTGGACCTGATCGGGTGTTGGCGCGGCTTTCACCGGCGTTTCCACGTCTGGCGTACGTGGCAGGGCGGTCTTGCGATCTGTGCCTGGGTGTCGGTGCAATGCAGTCACATTGTTTGCCGCCTGCGCGGGCACTTCGTCCGTACCGTCGATTTCCCAATGTTCCGCACTGCTGGAAATTGCGGCTTCCAGCGCGGCGATGGTGGATTCGAGCGTGGTCGCGGGTGTGTTCACCGAGGGGATGACAAAATGCGGTGCGGCCTTGTCGATGTTTTGCTGCGCAACGATCCCCGCCGCCGGGTGCAGTGCCGGGATGGCGCCGACGCGCGTGTTGGGCACCGCATGGGCAGGTTTCGGTGCCGCGTTTTCGGGGGCGGTGCCTGCGGTAAGCGCGTCAGCCCGTCCCGCGTCTGGAGCATATCGGTTTTTGTCAGTCGCATCTGATGCATAAGCGCTGGTCACAGTGGCGTCCAGCGTCAGATCATCGCGGCCTGCCGGCGCCAAGGCCGCGTGATCCGTCAGGGCAGGGCGCTGACCGGGCGCGTCGCGTGGATCGGGGTCGACGACGCGTTGCGCCGGGGTCAGGACCAGTTTGTCCACCGCTGCGGCCGCTTGTCCGACCCCAGTATGGCGCAAGGCCGGGGCATCTGACGCGGGCCGCGCTGGCCCCGCGGCTGCCTTGCCACCACCCGTATTCAGCGTCTCCTGCGAGACCAGCCGACGGATCGACGATAAAACATCTTCGATGTTCTTGTTCGATACTGGATCGGTCATGGACTGCCCCTTGGTTCCTCCGCGTCATGATGCGCGAAATTTATGAACCGATGATAAACTTCAGCGGCGCGTGTGACAACTGCCCGCAGTCAATGGGCTTCGTCGCTGTGTTGCTCGGGGCCACCATCAATTCCGCGCCAAACCCGTGATGTCGCCATAGTATCAACGGAAAAATCCGGCAGTTTCCTGCCGGATTGCCTTTTTTTCAGGCGCCTCTGGCCCGCCTGTTGCCTTAGGGGCGCCCGATCGTGCGCAGCACCCGGTCCAGCGCCTCGCCCTGCCGCGAGGTGACGGGGGCGTTTTGCACCGCGTTGAAATACGCTTCGGGGTCATAGGTCGGGATGCCAAGGTTCAGATAGTCGACGGTCAGAAGCCCCATTGCGCCAAGCACCGCATAGCTGGCGGTCTGCTGGGTGGCCTGTGCGCTCAGCCGCGAGGTACGGGCGTTCAGAAGTTCCTGCTCGGCGTTCAGCACGTCCAGAATGGTGCGGGTGCCCAGCGTCGCCTCTTCGCGCACGCCGTCATAGGCGGTCTGCGACGCGGTGACTTGAAGCCCTGTCGACTGCAGCTGCGCGCTGGCCACGGCAACATTGGCCCAGGAATTCGCGACATTCTGCAATACTTCGGCCACGGTCTGGTGCAGCGCGGCGCGCGCGGCATCACGACGTGCCAAGGCCTGACGGTGGGTCGCCGACAGGCGGCCACCCTGGTAGATCGGGCGTTGATAGGTCAGCCCGATGCTGGCGTTCGGCCCGCCATTCCCCGGGTCACGGGCGCTGAGGCCCGTACTGGCCGAGGCGCTGACGCTGCCGTGGCGCGCGGCGAGGGCGCGTTCGGCGTTGAGTTCGGCGGCGGTGACCTCGTGCTGGGCCTGTTTGATGGCGGGATGGGTAACCCGCGCGATGTCTTGGGCGGCCGACAGGCTGGCGGCGGTGCGGGGCAGCGACGGCGGCGTGCCCAGTTGGGTCGGATAGGCCCCGGTAACCAGCTTGTAGCCTTCGCGGGCTGCCGCCAGATCGCCCTGCGCGGCGGCAAGCTGCGCGCGGGCACCTGCCAGCCGGGCCTCGGCGATGGCGATGTCGGTGCGCGTCACCTCTCCCACGGAAAACCGTTCCTCGGTCGCACGCAATTCGCGCGTGATCAGCCGCACATTGGCTTCACGCAGGGCAACGGTTTCGAGCGCATTGCGCGTGTCCATGAAGGCCCCGACGGCGTTTAGCAACACGTTTTGCTCTACCCCGATCAGCGCCTGACGCACCGCCAGAACCTGCTCGCGTGCGGCATCTTTTGCAAGTTGCCCGCGCCCAAAATCCAGCAGCGTCACCTCTGCACTGAGGTCGAGCGAGGCGGTTGTGCTGGTTTGCGCCACCCCTGCTGCGCCAGTGCTGCGGCTTATCCCGCCGCGCGCGACAAAGTTGACAACCGGGCGCAGGGTCGCCAGCGCGATGGCTACGTCTTCATCCGCTGCGCGCAAAGTGGCGCGGTTCTGTTCCAGCAGGTTCGACGTGCGATAGGCCGCGATCAGGGTGTCGGCCAGGCTTTGCGCCCGCGATCCCGTCGGTACCAGTGTTGCCGCAGCCAGTGCCGCGCCGAAAATGACCGTTCTGATCATGCCACCAACCATTTGATATGTGCCACCTTGCTAGGGTGCGGCGCTGTTGTGCCGCAAGTTATTGGGCGATGGCGCGTCCCGCGACATCCTTGCGCGGTGCACCTCGGGCTATCATTCCTCCGCATGCTACATGCGAAAAACCGGACCCTGCAGTGTCGCGCTGCGCGCGCGGGCGCAGGGAACCCCGCAGCCAAGGGCCTTATCCGTCATCGGTCAGAGCGTGAATTCGGGCGTTTTCCCGAACCCTGCAATCACCGGGGCAGCGGCATTGAAAATGTCGCGCCACGCAATGGTCCCATGCTGGTGCACGCCCAGCCGCACGACACCCAACGCGCCGGACATGAACAGGCAAGCCACGCGCCCGCCGTCTTTCAACTGCGCGGCGAGAGTTTCGGGAAAAACCTCGGCCCCGCCCTGCACGACGATCACGTCATAAGGACCATGCTGTGCGTCGCCGTCGGTCAGCGGGCCGTTCTGAACGACCGCATTGTCGATGGCCTGTGCGCCAAGGTTCGTCTGCGCCTCGGCGGCGAAGCTGTCATTGGCCTCGACCCCTACCACTGCCTGCGCCAGTTGCGCGATCACGGCGGTGGAATAGCCCAGCCCGCAGCCCACATCCAGCACCAACTCGGACCGGGAGATGTTCAGCGCGTCCAGCATTTTAGCCAGCGTCCGCGGCTCCAGCACGCAGCGGTTCCCGTCGCCCAGCATCAGGTTTTCGCCGGCATAGGCGGCCTCGCGCAGGTGGGGGGGCACAAAGACTTCGCGCGGGATGCGCAGGAAGGCGTCGATAATCGGAAATTTGGTCACATCCGATGGCCGGATCTGCGTGTCGACCATCATCGTGCGGCGGGCGGGATAATCGGGCATAAGTGAACTCATCGGTTTGGTTTTGTCATTTTGTCTTGCCACAGAAACCTGGACTGGGCAACACAACATGCGGGCGCCGTCGCGCTTTCATCGCCGGTGGTGGCGCGGTTGTCGCGCCGGAAGCTACCCGGGAAAGGAGAAATCAATGACCTTGAGCGTTTACCTTGCAGGCGAAATTCACACCGACTGGCGCGAACAGATCACGGGAGCCTGCGCCGGGCTGGACATCGCCTTCAGCGGGCCTGTGACTGATCATGCCGCATCGGACGATTGCGGTGTGGCGATTCTGGGGGCCGAGGCCGACAAATTCTGGCACGACCACAAGGGCGCGAAGCTCAACGCGGTCCGTACGCGCCGCGCGATTGCCGGGGCTGATGTGGTGGTGGTGCGCTTTGGCGAGCAGTACAAGCAATGGAATGCCGCCTTCGACGCCGGGTTTGCCGCAGCGCTGGGTAAGTCGCTGATCGTGCTGCATGGACCTGACCACGCCCATGCTTTGAAAGAGGTCGATGCCGCGGCGCTGGCCGTCGCGGCAACGCCCGCGCAGGTTGCCGAGGTGTTGCGCTATGTGATGACGGGGGAATTGCCCCGGTGAACCGGCGCCGCCGCCGCGTGTCCTGATCCCGGGCGTGGCTGGGCGCCGCACCGATGCCGGATTTTTCCGGGCAGGGCAGGTACGGTTGTCTTGCAAGATGGTGATGGGGGCGCGGCGCTGACGACCGCGCGCCCATCAAACCAGGCTGCGGCCTCAGTCGCGCGGCGGCTGTACCAGCCCGCGCTGCACGGCATCGCGCCCTTCGAACGCGGCCATCCAACGGGCGATGTTGGCGTGGCTGGCCAAGCCAACGACCTCACCCGCCTTGTAGAAATCGCGCAGCGTCCGCACCCACGGGGCCAAAGCGATGTCGGCAATGGAATATTCCCCTGCCACCCAGTCGCGTCCGGCCAGTTGCCCATCCAGCACACCCAGCAGGCGCGAAGCCTCGCCGATGTATCGGTCGCGCGCGGTCGGATCGGTCATGTCCTTGCCGCCCATGGCGTAGAAAAATCCCAACTGCCCAAACATCGGCCCCACGCCGCCCATCTGGAACATCAGCCACTGGATGACGTGCGCGCGCGCGGCGGGGTCCTTGGGCAGCAGTTTCCCGGATTTCTCGGCCAGATAGATCAGGATCGCGCCGGATTCGAACAATGTGAGCGGCGCGCCCCCGGGGCCATCGGGGTCGATGATCGCGGGGATCTTGTTGTTAGGGCTGATCGCCAGAAACTCGGGCGTTTTCTGGTCACCGTCCATAATGCTGATTTTATGGGCATCATAGGGCAGCCCCATCTCTTCCAGCGCGATAGAGACCTTGACGCCGTTCGGCGTGGGGAACGAATAAAGCTGGATTGCGCCGGGGTTGCGTGGCGGCCAGCGTTTCGCGATGGCGAAATCGGCGAGGGTGGTCATGCTGTCGGGTCCTTTCTGAGGCAGATTGCGCGGCGTACGCCGCTGGATCCACGCACCAACGATCCATAGGCGGCGAAACGGCGGGGCACGGTGCTTTGGGCCCGTTATCTAATCAGTCTTGACTGATTAACCAGAACCCCTTTTATCGCGCGATGCATTTTTAGTTTCGGAGCCGCACATGCTGAGAGAATTCAAGATATTCATCGCCAAGGGGAACGTCATCGACATGGCGGTCGGCATCATCATCGGGGCGTCGTTCACCGCGATCGTCACCTCGATGGTCGAGGATCTTATCAACCCGTTTCTGGGCATTTTCATCGGTGGGGTCGATTTCGGCGCGCTGAGCTTCGGCTTTGGCGAGGCGCAATTCATGTACGGCAATTTCGTCAATTCCGTGATCAAGTTCCTGATCGTCGCCTGGGTGGTGTTCTTGCTGGTCAAGGCGGTGAACCGCATGAAGGATGCCACCGTGCGCCGTCAGGTAGCGGTTCCGGTCGTGCCCGTCGCCCCTGAGGTTCCCAAAGGGCCTACAGCTGAGGAGTTGCTGATGGAAATTCGCGATGCCCTGAAGGCTGGTCAGCGCTGAGGCGCGGACGGCGGGCCGCGTGGTACGGTCCGCCGGCCACTGGGCTTCAGACCTTCAGCGCCAGTTGCGGGGCCAGAACGTCCAACCCCAGCGCTTTGCCAACAGCGAAATAGGTCAGGTGACCTGCATGGGTGTTCAGCCCGGCCAGCAGGTGAGGGTCTTCGGTACAGGCGGCCTTCCAGCCCTTGTTCGCCAGCGCGATCAGATAGGGCAGAGTGGCATTTCCCAATGCCTGCGTTGACGACCGCGCCACCGCGCCGGGCATATTGGCGACGCAGTAATGCACGATGCCGTCCACCTCGTAGATCGGGTCGTGATGCGTGGTGGCGTGCGAAGTCTCGAAGCACCCGCCCTGGTCAATTGCCACATCCACCAGCACGGCGCCGGGTTTCATCGCCGACAGGTCGGCCCGGCGCACCAGTTTGGGCGCGGCAGCACCCGGGATCAGCACCGCGCCGATGACCATGTCGGCGCTGGTCACCAGATCCAGCGTGGCAGCAGCACTGGCATAGCCGGTGCGGAACTGGCCGCTGAACACATCGTCCAGATACCGCAGACGCGCCAGCGACCGGTCAAGCACGGTCACATCGGCACCCATTCCTGCAGCTATCCGTGCAGCATGGGTGCCCACGACGCCGCCGCCGATCACCACGACACGCGCGGGCGCAACGCCGGGCACGCCGCCCATCAAGACACCGCGCCCGCCATTGGCCTTTTGCAACGCCCATGCGCCGACCTGCGGTGCCAGACGGCCCGCGACCTCGGACATCGGCGCCAGCAGCGGCAGGCCGCCCCGATCATCGGTGACGGTCTCATAGGCGATGGCGGTGACTCCGCTGGCCAAGAGGTCGGCGGTCTGTTCGGGGTCTGGGGCCAGATGCAGATAGGTGAACAGGATCTGGCCTGCGCGCAGCTGCGCACGTTCGACCTTTTGCGGTTCCTTGACCTTGATGACCAGATCTGCGCGGGCAAATATCTCGGCGGCGGTCTCGACCACGCTGGCACCCGCGGCGGTGTAATCGTCATCGGTGAAGCCTGCGCCAAGGCCCGCGCCACCCTCGACGATCACGTCATGGCCGTTGGTCACGCATTCACGCGCGGCATCGGGCGTCAGGCCCACGCGAAACTCTTGCGGTTTGATTTCCTTGGGGCATCCGATCAGCATTGTCTTCTCCTCCGGTTGGTATGGTGCATTTTATCAGCGGGGCGGGGGCGTTCCTTGTCAATTCTTCTGGAAACCGGCTCTATCTTGTGCGTTTACTTGCGCCATACCGCCAAAACACCGCAGAGGATTGTGCTGCAATGCAGCTAGACGCAACCGACCGACGTATCTTGACCGTGCTGCAACGCGATGGCCGGATTTCCAACGCTGATCTTGCGGAGCAGGTTAACCTGTCGCAATCGGCCTGCCATCGTCGCGTGCAGCGTCTGGAAACCGACGGGATCGTGCGCGACTATGTGGCGCTGCTGGACCGCCGGAAGATGCGGCGCCAGACCACGGTTTTTGTTGAGATCCGGCTGGCGGGGCAAAGCGACGACATTCTTGACGCGTTCGAGCGAGAGGTCGCCCGCGTCCCCGATGTGCTGGAATGCCACCTGATGGCCGGGTCGGCGGATTACCTGCTGAAAGTCGCGGTAGAAGACACCGAGGACTTCGCCCGCATCCACCGCCGCTATCTGACCCGGCTGCCCGGCGTGGCGCAGATGCAATCGGGCTTCGCGCTGCGGACGGTTTTTCAGACTACGGCAATTACGGTCTGAGGCGGGCAGCGCGATCAACCTCCAACACCGCCGGGGTTGCGCAAGGCCCGCTGCGGTCAGGTCGCGGTCAGAAGCGCAACGCGCGCCCTAAATTCGCAATGCTCGAAGCCCGGGACCTGTTCAGTCCTCGTTTATGTCGTGGTCGAAGGTGCGTGCCTGGCCTTTGCGCAGTCCCAAGGTCTGGCGCAAGGCCAGCCACGCAAGCACCGAGACCACCGAAAACACCACAATGCTATTGGTCAGCGATGCACCGACCCAGCCCGCACCCGGCAGGCCGAAGCCCAGAATCGCGCCGGTGGCCAGCGCCCCCAATGCGAACCCGGCGAAGATATAGCCTGTCACGAACAATTCCAGAATGGCGATGGCCAGCCCGAAGGCCACCCAAAGCGCCCAGGCAGAGATGCCCGCGACGCTCATTTTCCCCGGCCCTGCAACATACGGAAGGCATCCCCGAAGGCTTCCAGCGCCTGCGCGGGCACGATGATGGTCTGCTTGCCTTCGCCCGCACCGACTTTTGCCAACGCCTCGACCTGTTTCAGCGCGACCTGGTATTGCGCGGCCTCCAGGCCGTTCTTGGCGATGGCGTCGGCGATCACGCCGGTGGCATAGGCTTCCGCATCGGCAAGGATGCGGCGGGCCTTGGCCTCTTGTTCGGCGGCGTAGAGTTCGCCGTCCGATTGCAGTTCGACCGCGCGGCGCGCGCCCTCAGCCTCGGTCACCTGGGCGCGGCGGGCGCGTTCGGCGTTGAGTTGTTGCAGCATGGCGGTGCGCGTCGCTTCATCGAGGTTCACGTCCAGCAGTTCGGCGCGCGTTACTTCGATGCCCCAGTCGTCCACAACCTCCTTGATCGCTTCGCGGATACGGGTGGTCAGGCGGGCGCGGTTGGCCTGCACTTCATCCAGTTCCATCGTGCCGATTTCCGACCGTACGATGCCCGCCACCGTGGTCTGGATCGCGGCGTCGATATCACGGATGCGGTAGACGGTCTTTTCAGGCTCCATGATGCGGTAGAATACCGAGGTTTCGACCTGCACCAGCACGTTGTCGGTGGTGATCGCATCCTGCCGCGTATTGGGCAACTGACGTTCCAGCACCGAGATGCGGTGCGCTACCGTATCGATGAATGGCACGATCATGTTGATTCCCGGCCCCAGCACCGCGCGCAGGCGGCCAAAGCGTTCGACAACATATTTCTCGGATTGCGGGACGATCTTGATGCCCTTGAACACGGAAATGATGAGGAAAAGCGCGATCAGCAGCGGGATTACGTTCCCCTCAAGCAACAAGATCAAAACGTCCATAGGGCCTGCCTGTCAAGCTGAAAGGTTGAAAACGGGGGTAGGTCAAATTCGGAAACAGCGGGTTAATGCAACGTGTCAAAATCGCGGATGCGGGACATATGTCGCGCGAAGGCGCGCCGCCGCCGATACAATCATGGCGGCAACGCGGGGGAAAGGGAAGCAAGATCAGCCGCGATCAGCCTGAGAGGCCAGTTCTTTGTGGATGGAACGGGCTGCGGCGCGCGGGTCGGCGGCCTGCCAGACCGGGCGGCCCACCACGATATGGTCGGCCCCGTCGGCAATGGCCTGTGCTGGCGTCGCGATCCGTTTCTGGTCGCCTGCCGCACTGCCTGTCGGGCGTACGCCGGGGGTGACGATCAACCGACCTGCCGCCTGCGGCAGGGCACGGATCAGCGCGGCCTCCAGCGGGCTGGCGATCACACCATCGGCCCCTGCCTCCAGCGCGCGGGCAGCGCGTTCCAGGGTGATTTCGGTGATGTCGCCGGGCCGGATCATGCAGTCATCCAGATCGGCCCGGTCAAGCGAGGTCAGCACCGTCACGCCCAAAATTTGCAGCCCTGTCCCGGCTGCCCCTTCTTTCGCGGCGCGCACGACATGCGGGTCACCGTGCACCGTCAGGAAATCCAGCCCGTACTGGGCGATACCGCGGACGGCGGCCTCGACCGTGGCGGGGATGTCGAAGAACTTCATGTCCAGAAACACGCGTTTGCCGTGCTCTTGCTTCAGCTCATTGGCGAGTGCCAAGCCGCCACCGGTCAGCATGCCAAGCCCGATCTTGTAGAAGGACACGCTATCGCCCAGCTTTTCGGCCAGCGCCATACCGTCCAGCACATTGGGCACATCCAGCGCCACGATCAGCCGGTCGGCGGGATTTCGGGTCAGGGTGGGGGTGGCGTGAGTCATGCGGGTTCTCCGGAGCAAGGGCTGCGCCGTGATAGGCGATCCCCTGCGGCGATGAAACCGGATTCTACGCCGGGGAGGGGCCGGGGAGGGGCCGGATACGGGGCTGGCGCGCGCGCCAGCCCCGTATCCGCCGAAGAACCGCAGCACCGCCCCCGGGGTATTCCCGGCTAACGCTGCGTCATTCGCGCCGCGCAAGCCTACCCCGGTGCCTGTGTCTGGTGCCTGTGTCTGGTGCCTGTGTCTGGGGCAGAGTTCTGCGGCCAGAGCTCTGTGGCCAAAGACCTATTCGAAGAGGCCCAGAATGCCCTGCGTGGCGAGTTGCCCAACCAGCCCTTGTGTCAGATAGCCGGTGACGGGCAGGCCGTTTTCTTGCTGAAAACCGGCGATCGCGTCGCGGGTATTGGCATCAAAGTTCCCGTCCAGCGCGCCTGGGTCATAGCCTTCGGCCAGCAGCCGCCGTTCGATCAGCACGCGGGTGATCTGCGGCAAACCAAGCGCTGCCTCGGCATCGCGGGCCGAGGTGTCCTCGGGCGCGGGTTCCGGTTCCGGCGTGGGTTCCGGTTGGGGTTGCGGGCGCAGCTCTGCGATCTGGGCGCGGGCGGTGGCAGCAAACTCACCTTCAGGATAGGCTGCCAGGTACTCCTCATAGGCGGCGACCGTGTTGCGGTCGCGTGCGTCCAGCCAAGCGGCGCGGTCGCGGGCTTCTGCGTCGCGGCGACGCGCATCCTCGATCACGTCCAGCCGTTCTGTTGCGACTTCGGCAAAGACGCCCTCCGGGTAGCGGTCCAGATACGCCCGCAGTCCGGCCTCATCGCCCGCAGCGCCCACATCGCGCCAGAAAGCACGGTCAGCGCGCTCGATCTCGGCTTGGCGTGCGCGCTCTGCCTCTTCCAGTTCTGCGGCGCGGCGGGCAGCCTGCGCGGCCATGGTGAAGATCTGTTCACGCGTCAGGAAACCGGTCCCTTTCATGTCGTTCACATCCTGCCAGCCGGTCACGGCGCGCCGGGTGCCCGGGCCAAAGATCCCGTCGATACCGCGTGTGTCAAAACCCAGAAGCGTCAGGTCGCGCTGGATGGTGCGGCGTTCGTCACGCGTGAGGGTCAGCGCCTCTTCGACCCGCTCAGGTGTGGCGCGCAGGCGGTCGCGGGCGCTTCGTGCCTCGGCGGCGAACATACCGCGTGGGAAGCTCGAAAGGTACGCGTCATACCCAGCCTCGCTGCCGCGTTCCTGCGCATCGGCCCAGGCCTGCCGGTCGGCATTGGCGGCGGGCGCAAAACCTTCGGGCAGGAAGGGGATCAGCGGCGGTACATATCCATCGGCCTGAAGGAAGCGCGAGGCATCGACCACCGAGGCCAGTGTTGTGCCTGGCACCATCAGGTCGCGTACCATGGGTGTGACGCGCGCTGGTGAGGCGCGCACCACGGCGACATTTTGTGGGATCGCCAGACGGGGTGGCAGACCGCCCTCCAGCCGCGCGCCCAGATCGGCGCTGTTCGTGGTCTGCGCCAGGACCACGACAGCGCCCAGTTCCGCCCCGGAGGCAATTTCCAGAACGGTATCAAGCCGAAGGCCGGTGCCATCGGCGCGGGCCAGCCCGGGTTCATCCATGTCGCTGCCCATCAGCCAAGCCGATTGCTGCGACATCGCGAAATGCCCTGACAGCACGATCACAACGCGGTCAGTGCCGCCGGTTTCACCCTGCGCATCCAGCACCTGCGCCAGCGCGTCCCGCATCTGCGCACCCGAAAGGTTCTCGCCGGTGATGACCTCGAAGCCAGCGGTTTCCAGCGCGCTGCGGCTGCTCAATACCTGCGCCGCCCCGCGTGAGGCGTCAGCGGACTGATACTCCTCGTTGCCGATGATAAGGGCTATCCCCGCAGCCGTTGCCGGCAGCGCGAGGGCAAGCGACATCAGTACAGACAGACTTATGCGCATGAGCATTGGACACGATCCTCCTTGTTTTGGCCGGCATATTTTGGAAGCCGATTACAACATAACCGCGCGCAGCCGCTTCTGGTTCCGCCCAGCCTTGAGGAAAGTCTAGCCGTAGCTGCGCAGATCTTCGATCACTTTTCCATCATTGGGCAAACTGCCGGGGGGGACGAGTTCGATTTTGCCGCGCATTTTCAGCGTGTCCATGACGGTTGCGGCATAGGCTTCGGGGTCGGTGGCGCGGGTCTCGACCCGGATGGTCAGCATGTCCATCTCGCCCTCGCGCCCGGCGATGACGCGGGCGCGCAAGATGTCGGGGTGACGCGCGACGAAGGCTGCCACCTGCTCGGGGCGCACGAACATGCCCTTGATCTTGGTGGTCTGGTCGGCGCGGCCCATCCAGCCCTTGATGCGCATATTGGTCCGCCCGCATGGGCTGCTGCCGGGCAACACGGCGGACAGATCGCCGGTGGCAAAGCGGATCAGCGGATAGTCGGGGTTAAGCGTGGTCACGAGGACCTCGCCGACCTCACCCTCGGGGACGGGAATGCCGGTGCCGGGGCGGACGATTTCGACGATCACGCCCTCATCCACGATCATGCCCTCCATCGCATCGGATTCGTAGGCAATATTGCCCAGATCTGCGGTGGCATAGCACTGGCGGCAGGTGATGCCCCGGTCGGCATATTCCTGGCGCAGCGACGGGAAAAGCGCACCGCCCCCGACAGCTGCACGGGTGATCGACAGGGTCGCGCCCATGCTCTCGGCCTTGTCGAGGATGACTTTCAGATAATCTGGCGTGCCTGCATAGGCGGTCGTCCGGATGTCCACCGCCGCGCGTACCTGCAATTCGGTCTGGCCGGTGCCTGCTGGAAACACAATGGCCCCGACGGCGCGGGCAGCGTTGTCAAACATCATGCCTGCGGGCACGAAATGATAAGCAAAACAGTTCTGCACGATGTCACCCGCCCCGATGCCGGTGGCATGCAAGAACCGCCCCAGCCGCCACCAGTCATGGCCCAGCCCGCCGGGTTCGTAAATCGGCCCGGGCGACTGGAATACCTGCGCGACATTCTGCACGGCGATGCCGCCGAAGGGCGGCGCGGCTTTTTGCCAGTCGCTGAGGTCAGATTTTCGCAGCACCGGCAGTTCTGCCAGTCCGGCGAGATCGGCCAGCGCCGACCTGTCGATGCGACAGGCCCCGGGCGCTGCTGCGACCCGCGCCAGCTGCGTATTCAGGGCAGCCAACTGCGCGGCATTGCGCGCATCCTTGCTGCGGGTTTCCATGGTATCGAAATGGCTCATGATTCCGGTTTCCTTCACGCCAGCCAGCGTTTGCGGCGGCGATAGCTGCGCACGTCGCGAAAGCTTTTGCGGCCCTTGTCGGACATGCCGAGGTAGAATTCCTTCACGTCAGGGTTTTCGCGCAGGGCCTCGGCGGAGCCCTCCATCACCACGCGGCCTGATTCCAGAATGAACCCGGTGGTCGCATAGCGCAGCGCCACATTGGTGTTCTGTTCGGCCAGCAGGAAGGTGACGCCCTGTTCATCGTTCAGGCGTTTGACGATCTCGAAGATCTGTTCCACCAGTTGCGGGGCAAGGCCCATCGACGGCTCATCGAGCAAGATCATCTCGGGGCGTGACATCAGCGCGCGGCCGATCGCGGTCATCTGCTGTTCCCCGCCCGAGGTATAGCCCGCCTGAGATTTGCGCCGTTCGCGCAGGCGGGGGAAATATTCATAGACCAATTCCAGATCGGCAGCGGTGGCGCCGCGCCCGTCGCGCCGGGTGTAGGCGCCGGTCAGCAGGTTTTCCTCCACCGTCAGGTGTTCAAAGCAATGCCGACCTTCCATCACCTGAATGACGCCGGTCGACACAAGGTCCGCAGGCGATTTGCCGACGATATTCTGTCCCTTGTAGAGGACGCTCCCCTTCGTGACCTCACCGCGTTCCGAGTGGATCAGGTTCGAGATCGCCTTCAGCGTAGTGGATTTACCCGCGCCATTGCCGCCCAGAATCGCCGTGATCCCGCCCTGCGGCACGGTCAGGCTGACCCCTTTGAGCGCGAGGATGACATGGTTGTACAGCACCTCGATATTGTTGACCTCCAGCAAGGTGGTGTCAGGTCTTCCGGCATCCAGCATGGGTTCGGGTCCACTTCTTGGGCGGGGGAGGGGCCGGCGCGCAGCATGCCGCGCGCCGGAGGGGTTCATTTTAGGCCGGTCTCAGTTCAAGCCGGTCTCAGTTCAAGCCGGCCTCAGTTCAGGCAGGCGGGCGTGATCGCGTTCTCCGCCGCATAGGCCAGGCTGTCTTCGGCAACCAGTTCCATGATCAGGTCACGGTCGGGCGCGATCCAGTCGGTGATCAGATTCCAGGTTTGGGCATTTGCATCCCATTGCTGGATCATCGCTTCGCCCGAACCGGAGTGGTTTTGGCAGCTGACCGAGAATGCCGGGCCAAAGTTCGGCAGGCCCAGTTCGGCCATCCGCGCTTCCGTGATTTCCAGCTGTTCCATTCCGTCGCGCATCATCGCAGGCGTGATTTCCGTGACACCGTGGATTTCCTGTGCCTTTTTCGCGGCTTCTACCGCCAGCATCGCCGCATAGAGCCCGCGCGAATAGAGCACCGTACCGACCTCTTCGCCCGTGCCTGCGTAAAGCCCGGCGTCGATGACATATTGCTGCATGTCGTCATAGATCGGGTAATCGCGCCCGGTGCGGTGCATCGCCAGCGATTTGTAGCCATGCGCGGCCTCGCCTGCCGCGCGCACGTCCTGCTCGGACCCGGCCCACCAGTTGCCATAGAAATTCTCCATCGGGAACCGGATGTTGGCGGCTTCCTGAATCGCGGTCGGGTTCATCACGCCCCATCCCCACATGATGACGTAATCGGGCCGTTCGCGCCGAATCTGCAACCACTGGCTGCCCTGTTCCTGACCGGGGCTGTCCACGCCGATGCTGAGGAAGGTGTAGCCATGTGTCTCACTCAGCCGCTCCAGCGTGCGGATCGGTTCGCGCCCATAAGCCGAATTGTGGTAGAGCAATACAATCTTCTTGTCCGACAGGTCACCGCTGTTTTCCGCCAGCACATGGTTGATGAAGACCGACGCCGCGTCCCAATAGGTGGCGGGGTAGTTGAAGGTCCAGTTGAACACCTCCCCGTTCACCGCCGAGGTACGCCCATAGCCCATCGTGTGCATGGGGATCTGATCCTCGATCGTGCGCGGGATCAGCTGATAGGTGATCCCGGTGGACAGGGGTTGCAGTACCATGGGCGCATCGCCGCGCATCGACTGGTAGCACTCCACCCCGCGTTCGGTGTTATAAGCGGTTTCGCATTCGGATTGCCGGATGCGCAAGCCGCCGATGCCGCCGTCGCGCTCGTTGATCAACGTCAGATAGTCGGAATAGCCATCGGCGAACGGGATGCCCCCTGCCGCGAAGGGCCCGGTCCGGTAGCTGAGCGACGGAAAATGTAGGTCCTGCGCCAGTACCGGCACCGCTGTTGTCATGGCCACCGCAAATGCTGCGGCGAATTTGGTCATTTTCATTGGTTTCTCCTCCCATAAAACGACATTTACGTCTGTCCGGGTTGCCCCGGTGTAGCGCTGCGGCACCCCCTCAATAGGGGAAGGGCCAGAGCCGCAGTTTCTCTTTGATGGTGCGCCACAGCGCGGCCAGCCCGTGTGGCTCGGCGATCAGGAAGATCAAGATCAGCGCGCCGATGATCATGATTTCCAGATGCGCCGCCAGATCGGTGGGCCAGCCCAGGTTGTCGACCAGCAGAAGCTTCAGCAGCACCGGGCCAACGATCAGGAAAAACGCCCCCAGAAACGCGCCCAGTATGGACCCCAGCCCGCCGATGATCACCATGAAGAGCACCAGAAACGACTTGTCGATGCCAAAGACCTCACCCGCCTCGACCGCGCCGAGGTAGACGGTGAACAACAGCGCCCCCGATATCCCGATGTAGAACGACGAGACCGCGAAGGCCGTCAGTTTTGCCTTCAACGGGTTCACCCCGATGATTTCCGCTGCGATGTCCATGTCGCGCACCGCCATCCACGACCGGCCCAGCGTGCCGCGCGTCAGGTTGCGCGCCAACCACGCCAGCGCGACAACGAAGAATAGACAAATCAGATAAACTGTCGCCGACGAAGCTGTCGCGCCCGTAACCGGCACACCCAAAAGCGTGCGCGTCGGCGCGTTGATCTGCCCTGAAGCCGAAAAGTTGAAAAACCACGGTACGCGCGTGAACAACCAGACGAGGAAAAATTGCGCGGCCAGCGTGGCCACCGCCAGATAGAACCCCTTGATCCGGAGCGAGGGCAGGCCGAACAGCACGCCCACGGCAGCGGTGACCAGCCCTGCCATCACGATCACCAACACGATGTTCAGCCCCGGAAAGGCCGTCATGATCTTGAAAGCCGCATAGGCACCCACCGCCATGAACCCGCCAGTGCCCAGGCTGACCTGCCCGCAATAGCCCGTCAGGATGTTCAGCCCCAGCGCGGCAATGGCATAGATCAGGAACGGGATGACAACTGCCTGCGCCCAATAGTCGTTGATGATGAAGGGCACCACCCCGAAGGCTACAGCCATCGTCAGGTAATAGGCGTTCCGGTCAAACTTGATCGGAAAAGTCTGATTGTCGGCGGTGTAGGTGGATTTGAAATCCCCGGCCTCACGATACAGCATGGCGATTTTCCCTTTGCGTCAAGGTGTTGAACAACATTCCTACACCCTCTCGATGATTTTTTCGCCAAACAGCCCCTGCGGACGGAAGACCAGGAATGCCAGCGCCAGCATATAGGCGAACCAGTTTTCGGTGGCTCCGCCGATGACGGGTTGCAAGAAGAAATCGAACAGTTTTTCGCCTACGCCGATCATCAGACCGCCGACAATCGCCCCTGGGATCGAGGTGAAACCGCCCAGCATCAGCACTGGCAGTGCCTTCAGCGCGATCAGCGACAGCGAGAACTGGACCCCCGATTTTGACCCCCACATGATGCCCGCGACCAGCGCCACGAACCCGGCGATCGCCCAGGTCAGCACCCAGATCGCGCGCAACGAAATGCCGACTGACAGGGCGGCCTGATGGTCATCGGCCACAGCGCGCAAGGCGCGCCCCTGCTTGGTGTATTGCGAAAACAGCGTCAGCGACACGACGAGCGCGGCCGCGATTCCAGCGGCCCATATGTCCAGCCGGTCAAGATAGAAGCCATAGCCAAATGTTTGAAAAGTGAACTCTTCCAGCGCGCCCGACATGCCCTGCGGCAGGCCGACATCCAGCCGCTTGACCTCGGCTCCCCACATGATGTCGCCAAAACCTTCGAGGAAATAGGCCAGCCCGATGGTGGCCATGAACAAGATGATCGGCTCTTGGTTAATAAGGTGGCGCAGGATCAGCCGCTCCACCGCCCAGGCAAAGGCGACCATCACCAGCATGGTCGCCGGAATGGCCAGTAGCGTCGGCATGTTCCAGCCAAAATTGTGCAGTTCGGTGCCAAAAATCGCGTTGATCAGATGTGAAAACGGGATCTGCCCATCTTGCAGCCCCACCAGCGTCAGCGCTGCAAACAGCGCCATCACGCCCTGTGCGAAGTTGAAGATGCCGCTGGCCTTGAAGATCAGCACGAAACCCAAGGCCACGAGCGCGTACATCACCCCCGCCGTCAGGCCGTTCAGCGCTACCTCCAGCGCGTAGTAGAATTGATCAGGCATTGCGGCCTCCAGTCAGATGGATGCGGGGATCAGTCATGCGCCACCCCCAGATAGGCGTCGATCACGGCCTGATTGTTGCGGATTTCATCGGGCGTGCCATCGCCGATCTTCTTGCCGTAATCCATCACCACCACACGGTCGGACAGATCCATCACCACGCCCATATCATGTTCGATAAGTGCAATCGTTGTGCCGAATTCGTCGTTTACATCGAGGATGAAGCGGGACATGTCCTCTTTCTCTTCGACGTTCATGCCAGCCATCGGTTCGTCCAGCAGCAGCAGTTTCGGCTCGGCGGCCAATGCGCGCGCCAGCTCGACGCGTTTTTTCAACCCATAGGGCAGGCGTGCGACGGGCGTTTTACGGATGTGTTGGATCTCGAGGAAGTCGATGATCTTCTCGACCTTCTCGCGGTTTTTCACCTCTTCGCGCTGGGCGCTGCCCCACCACAGCGCTTGTTGTACGAGCCCTGCGCGCATGTGCGTCAGCCGACCGGTCATGATATTGTCCAGCACTGACATCCCGCCGAACAATGCGATGTTCTGGAATGTGCGCGCGATGCCCAGCCGCGCCACCTGGTAGGGCTTCATCCGGGGGCGTTTTTCGCCGCGAAAGATCACGTCGCCTTCCTGCGGGTGATAAAACCCCGAGATGACGTTGAGCATCGAGGATTTACCCGCCCCGTTTGGCCCGATGATCGCGCGGATTTCGCCTTCGCGGATGTTGAAGCTGATATCCTTGATCGCCACCACGCCGCCGAACCGCAGTGTGATATTGCGCATCTCCATCAGCATCCCGCCGATCTTGCGCCCGTCTTGTGTTATGTAGCCGTCGTCTGGCCGTTCGCTTGTTGCGGTTTGGGTCATTCTGCGGCCATCCTGTGCGAGTTACCCACCACGCGGGCGTCGCGCAGGTCCAGCGTTGCGGTGATGCGGCCCTTGCGCCCGTCCTCATATGTGACTTCGGTTTCGGTGTAGACGTTTGATTTCCCGCCATAAAGCGCGTCGATCAGGTCGGCGAACTTCTCTTCCACGATGCGGCGGCGCACCTTGCGTGTGCGGGTCATTTCGCCGTCATCGGCATCCAGTTCCTTGTGCAGCACCAGGAAGCGGTGGATCTGGCAGCCCGACAGGATTTCGTCCTGCGCCACGCTTTCATTCACGGCCTCGACATGGGCTTGAATGGTTTCCAGCACGCGCGGATGGCCTGCCAGTTCCTGATAGCTGGAATAGGCGATATTGTTGCGCTCTGCCCAGCTGCCGACAGCGGAAAGGTCGATGTTGATGAAGGCCACGCAGCGGTCGCGTGCGTTGCCAAACACAACAGCCTCCAGGATGTTGGGGTAAAACTTCAACTTATTCTCGACGTATTTTGGCGCAAACATGCGCCCGTCTGACATTTTTCCCACATCCTTGGCGCGGTCGATGATCCGCAGATGCCCGGTGCGTTCCTCGAAGAAACCGGCGTCGCCCGTGGCCACCCACCCCTCGGGGTCCTTGGTGTCGCGGGTGCTGTCGGCGTTCTTGTAGTATTCCACGAAGGTCCCGGGAGAGCGGTAGTAGACTTCACCATTCTCGCCGATCCGCACCTCGACACCCGGCGAGGGCACGCCGACGGTATCTGAACGCACCTGCCCATCGGGCTGCTGGGTGATGAAGACTGACGCTTCGGTCTGGCCGTACAGCTGTTTGAGGTTGATCCCCAGGCTGCGGTAGAAATCGAAAATCTCGGGGCCGATCGCCTCACCCGCAGTATAGCCCACGCGGACGCGCGAGAAGCCCAGCGTGTTTTTCAGCGGGCCATAAACGAGAATATTGCCCAGACCGTATTTCAATCTGCTGAACAGGTCGACCGGCTTGCCATCCAGAATGTCCGGACCAACCTGCCGGGCATGCGCCATGAAGTTGTCGAACACCCATTTTTTCAAGCGCGAGGCATCTTCCATCCGGATCATCACGGTGGTCAGTTGGGTTTCAAAGATCCGGGGCGGGGCGAAGTAATACGTCGGCCCCACTTCCCGCAGGTCGGTCATCATGGTCGATGCATTCTCGGGGCAGTTCACGCAGAACCCGGTCCAATAGGCCTGACCGATCGCAAAGATGAAATCCCCGACCCAGGCCATTGGCAGATAAGCCAGAATCTCGTCGCCTGGTTGCAGGCGATCAAACTCTGATGACGCGCGTGAGGTCTCGAGGATATTGCGGTTCGACAAAACGACACCCTTTGGCCGCCCCGTCGTGCCCGAAGTGTAGAGCATCACGCAGGTATGGTCATAGGTCAGTTCGCCAATCCGCGCGTCCAGTTCGGCACCAAGCCGCTGATGCGCGGCACGGCCTTCGGCCGTCACATCATCCAGCGCATTCATGCTGGAATGGTCATATTTGCGCATTCCACGGCGGTCCAGATACAAGATCTGCTCGATCGAGCTGACCTTTTCCTGCACCTCGATGACTTTATCGACCTGCTCCTGATCGCCACAGACGACATATTTCGCGCCGCAATGCTCCAGCACATAGGTCATTTCTTCGGCCACTGCGTCTTGATACAGCGGCACGGGGATCGCGCCTACCGATTGCGCAGCCACCATTGCCCAGTAAAGCGCTGGACGGTTGCGCCCGATAATGGCCACATAATCGCCCCGCGCCACACCAAGCGCAATGAACCCGAGCGCCAGCGCGCGGACTTCATCGGCAGTCTGGGCCCATGTCCAGCTTTGCCAGATGCCGAATTCCTTTTCCCGATAGGCGGGTTTTGCGCCGTAGCGGGCCGCGTTGCGTGCCAGCAGATGCGGCACCGAATGCAGGCCTTCCGTCGCAACCGTGTGATGCTGCACGCGCGTCTCCCTCTCTCCCCGGTGTCGAGATGCGCCAAGCCTCCCCGCCGGGCATGCATCTCGAATCCTCATCGCCCATTAGGCTTGGTAATATTCTTGCGCGTCAAGTTTTGCTTCAGTTTTGCGCAAACCTTGCGAATTGTTTCAGGCCCTGCGAATTGGCTAAGGCCTTCCCCGGGGCTATCGCGCCGCGAAATCGCGCGTATAAAGGGGCAACGGGGGGCAGCATGGCAGTATCGGGCGATCTTCGTATCCGGCTGATGGGGGCGGGGCTGAACATGATCCAGCAGGCCCTGTCGATTTTCGACAGCGATCTGCGACTGGCGGTCAGCAACCAGCGTTATCAGGAAATGTTCGACCTGCCGGACTGGCTGGTTACCCCCGGCGCGCGGTTTGAAGATACCATCGACTACCTTGTGGGGCGCGGGGAATATGGGCCGCAGGCCGACCCGGATGCGGCGGTGCGTCAGCGCGTCGAGGCCGCGCGCGCCTTCGCGCCGCATTATATGGAGCGGCAGCGCGCCAATGGGCGCTGGATTTCGGTCGAAGGCGCGCCGCTGGCGCCGGGTGGCTGGGTCACGGTCTATACCGATATCACCGAGATCAAGCATCAGGAGCGCCTGCTGCGCGCCCGTTCCGAGGAGCTGTCCGATCAGGTCCTTGCCCATGCCGAACGGCTCAGTGCGGCGAACCGCGCGCTTGCCGCGACCAATGCCGCCCTGGAAGAAGCCAAGCGCGATCTGACCGAGATCGAGGCGCGCACCCGCCTGACAACCGAAATGATGCCCGCCCATATCGCGCATATGGACCGGGAGATGCACTATACCTATTCGAACCGCCGCCTATCCTCAGTCATGCCGGGGCGGCCGCGTGACATCGTGGGGCTGCACGCCCGTGACGCGCTGGGGGGCGCGTTCGACAAGATACTGCCCTATCTGTGTGGTGCGCTGGATGGCACCTCCAGCGTCTATGAGTTCACCGACGACGCCAGCGGGCGGCGTATCCGGCTGGCGCTGACGCCGGACCAGGTGGCGGCAGGCCCGATCAACGGCATCTACGTCCTGTCGATGGATGTGACCCAGGAAACGCAGGCCCGCGCCGCCCTGACCCAGACCCGGAAACGCGAATTGGCGGCCAGCCTGTCCAGTGGCCTTGCGCATGATTTTGCCAACCTGCTGACCATCATCATGGGGCTTCAGGGACGTATGCTGCGGCAGACTGATCTGCCCGCCGATCAGGCCGATATGGTCCGCGCGACGGTCGCGGCGGCGCATCGCGGCGGGGCGTTGCTGGACCGGATCGCGCAGATATCGGTGCATCGCGACCTGAAGCCCGGGGCGACGGATATCGCGCGGTTGCTGGAAGATCTGAGCATGATGGCGCGTCCGGCGCTGTATGCGGGCACCGATCTGATGGTGCTGCTGGAAGACCGCTTCACGCTGCTTCTGTTGGATGCGGGTGCGGTGCAGGACAGCCTTTTGAACCTGATTCTCAACGCCCGCGATGCGATCGGCACGGCGGGTGGGCGGATCCGCGTGACGGCGCGGCGGGTGCAGGACACCTGGCTGGAATTGCAGGTGGAGGACACCGGCCCGGGCTTCAGCGCGCAGGCTTTGGAGCGCGGCCTCGACCCGTTTTTCACGACCAAGGGCGGCGAGGGGTCGGGGCTGGGGCTGGCGATGGTCTTCGATCAGACGACTTTGGCGGGCGGCAATGTGCGGCTGGCCAACCGGGCAAGTGGCGGCGCCGTCGTGACGTTGCGGCTGCCGCTGCGCAGCGTGGGCGCAGATGCGACGCCGAAACTGGTGCTGCTGGTGGAGGACAGCGCCGAGATCAGGGCCGAGATCCGCACGATGTTGCGCGACCTGGGCCATACGGTGATCGAGGCCGCGACAGCGGTGGAGGCCGCGCAACTGGCTGAGCTGCCGGGGGTCGAGATCGTCTTGTCCGACATCAACCTGCCCGGCGGCATGACGGGACTGGACCTCGGCCGGCGCGTGCGCGACACGGGGCGTGCGGTGGTACGGCTGATGACCTCGCGCCCGCTGCGCGACGGGTTGCGCCTGCAGGCTGCGGCGGAATTTCCCGTCATAAGCAAACCCTTTGGCCGTGATGAGCTGATGGCGCATCTGGCCGCGGAAGGAAGATGATGATGCAACCGCTGGTCGCGATTCTGGATGATGAGCCCGAGATCCGCCGCATGCTGGCGCAGGCTCTGTGTGATGCGGGGTTCCGCACCGCAACCTATGCGCGGGCGGCGGAATTCGAGGCGGCGTTGAAACGCAGCGCACCTGATGTCTGCCTGGTGGACCTTGGTCTGCCGGACCGCGACGGGTTGGCGCTGGTGCACCGGCTGGCCCTGGAATCGGGGGCGACGATCATCATCATTTCTGGCCGGGCGCAGGTGCAGGACCGGGTGACGGGGCTGGAACTGGGGGCGGATGATTACATCATCAAACCCTTCGACCCCGCCGAGGTGGTGGCGCGCATCCGCGCCCGGCTGCGGCGGGGACGCAACGCCGTAGGGGCCGCGCCGGACACTGCGCGGTTCAACGGATGGACCGCGCATTTCGAGCGGTATCTTCTGGTCAGCGACGCGGGCGCCGAAGTTGCATTTTCACACGCAGAGGGTGAGGTGCTGCGGTTGTTCCTCGATTCCCCAAAGCGGTTGATAACGCGGGCACAAATGCAGGAATCTCTGGGTGGTATGGCTGGCGAGAGTTTTGACCGGGCGATGGATGTGCGCATCTCTCGGTTGCGGACGAAGTTGGGGGAAGATCCGCGCAACCCAAGGTTGATAAAGACGATCTATGGTGCGGGGTATATCTTTCTTGGCGATGTGGTCTGGGGGTGATGTGGTCTGAGGTGCGTCGGTCCGGACAGAGGAGGTCTGCGCTTAGCAGGTTGGGGGCGCTGTGGTCCGGGGCGATTTCGGCGCCGCGCATCACGGCGACGCGGTGATGCGGTTGGGCTATGTCATAGCGCCCGGCCCCGGCGCGCTGGACGTGTTTCTGGCGCTGGTGGCGCAGACCATGAAGGCGCAGGGGCTGCGCGTTGCTGGTGCGGTGCAGCGCACCCTTGGTGGGGCGGGGCTGTCACGTGGGGAAATGCGGTTGCAAATACTAAGTGGCGGTGAATTCCTTATCAGTCAGCGGCTTGGCGCAGGTGCGCAGGGGTGCCGCCTGGACCCGGGCGCGCTGGAGGCGGCGGTCATGGCAGTGGGGCGTGACCTCGATCATGACACACACGTGTTAATTTTGAACAAATTTGGCAAGCAAGAGGCCCTTGGCCGTGGTTTTGCCCCGCTGATCGCCGAGGCACTGGGCAATGATGTTCCGGTTCTTCTGGGGGTGCATTCCAACAATATGCAAGCGTTTCAGGACTTTGAGGGCGGGATGGCGCAGGCGTTGCCCTATGATCTCGTGACGGTTGAACGCTGGTGCCTTGATGCGGCACGCTGCCGCCAAGGGTAGGCACCGCGCTGCTTGCGCAATGCAAAACGGCTGTCATACTCAGGCGCGGGGAAGCAACATTGTTGGAGGAGCACGTAATGGTTGCCTTGGGAAACCGCGTATCAATCTATGAGCCTGAGCAAGACGGGCTGACATTTCCATACATGCCGAAATTCGGCGATCTGGCGCAAGAGCGCCAGCACCGCAAGGAACGGCTGGTCGCCGCGTGCCGGGCGTTTGCGCTGCACGGGCTGGATTATGGCTTTGCAGGGCACCTGACGGTGCGCGACCCAGAGCGCCCGGAACTTTACTGGACGAACCCGATGTGCGTGCATTTCAGTCAGGTGAAGATGTCGAACCTGATCCTGGTGGACCATGCCGGTACGGTGATCGAAGGCAATTACGCGGTGAACCGCGCGGGCTTTGTGCTGCACGCCAATGTGCATGAGGCGCAACCAGATATTATTGCGATGTGCCATGCGCACACACAATATGGTGTGGCCTTTGCCGCGCTGGGCCGTCCGATCCGCCCGATCACGCAAGATGCCTGCGCGTTTTTCGAGGATCATGTGATCATCGGCGACCATGCCGGGCAGGTTGCGGTGGAACAGCATGCCGGGAACGACGTCGCGGCGGCGTTCAAGGATGTGAAAGCCGCGATCCATCAAAACCACGGATTACTGACCGCCAGCCGCCACAGTATCGAGGCGGCAGCCTTCTGGTTCATCGCGCTGGAACGGTGCTGCCAGCAGGAATTGATGATCGAGGCGACGGGGATTGCGCCAGTGTTCATCAAGGCCGAATCGGCGCGCTATTCACGTGAGCATGTGGGCAGCGACTACATCGGATGGCTGCATTTCCAGCCGATCTGGGAGCAGTTGAAGGCGACGCAGCCGGATATGTTTGACTGATTGCAGGTGAGAGCCCCTTCATTTGCTGGGGTTTAGGACGTATTGGGGGCGCGGCGTCAGGCTGCGCCCATTCACGTTGAACCCGACACGTTACCGAAGGTTTAACGGCGCAACCGCCCGTGCGGCGAAACCCGACATTTTCCCCTTGTTTTATTGGAAAATCCGGGTCTGGAAACGGTATGGTTCCGGTATGGGTTTGATACATACGCTGAGGCTGGTTTGGGCGCTATCGGTGCCCGACAAGGGGTTGCGTTGCGCCGCCTGCGGGGTCAGGTTTACCCCATGTCGGTGCTGACCAAGCTGGCGCGCACTCCCGGTCCCCCAACCCCGGCCCCGCAAACTCCGGCCCGCACACCACGGCCCGCACACCCCGGCCCCCAAACCAAGGCCCCCGAACCAAGGCCCCCGAACCAAGGCACGTCATGATTGCGCACCGCTTCACCTGCCGCGTGTATTACGAGGATACCGACATGGCCGGGATCGTCTATCACGCCAATTACCTGAAGTACGTGGAGCGCGCGCGCAGCGAATGGGTACGCGCGCTGGGCGTCGATCAGCGCGCGCTGAAAGAGGGCGCGGGCGTGGTTTTCGCGGTCCGCGCCCTGCAGGCGGATTTCCTGCGGCCCGCCCGGTTGGATGATGAACTGACGGTCACGACGGCGCTGGACGGCGCGGATGCAGTGCGCGGTGCGCGCCTGCGTTTGCGCCAAGAGGTGTGGCGCGGTGGGGATTGCCTGTTCACCGCGACGCTCACGCTTATTTGTATGACGCTGAGGGGGCGCGCGGTACGATTCCCTGATGACTTTCGGCAACAAATCGCGTCTTGGGGCGAAAATCCACCAGTCTGACAGCCTTGTGTTGGCGCTGGGCCGAAAACTTCTGTAAGTTGTGCGCAAATCAGAGTTGCCAGTCAGGCAGCCTATCCTTTTTGAGTGAGCAGTCATATGGAACAAGAAACCCTCGCACTGGCGCAGGAGCTTGATTTTTCGCTTCTTGCGCTTTTTGCGCGCGCCACCCTGACGGTGCAGCTGGTGATGATCATGCTGATCGTTGCCTCGTTCTGGGCCTGGGGCATCATTTTTCAAAAACACCTGCGCTTTCGCCGGGCACGCACTGAGGCCGCGCGGTTCGATGCAGCCTTCTGGTCGGGCGAGCCGCTGGATGAGCTGTTCGACAAGATCGGCCCCGACCCCGCCACGGCGCCCGAACGCGTTTTCTGCGCGGGAATGCTGGAATGGCGGCGGTCGCACCGGCAGGATGGCGGGCTGATCACCGGCGCGGTGGCGCGGATTGACCGTTCGATGAATGTGGCGATCGACCGCGAGGCGCGCGCGTTGACGCAGGGGCTGACGTTCCTGGCAACGGTGGGTTCGGCCTCGCCGTTCATCGGGTTGTTCGGCACGGTCTGGGGGATCAAGCATGCGTTCGAGCAGATCGCGCTGGCCCAATCCACCAACCTGGCCGTCGTGGCACCCGGGATTGCCGAGGCGCTGCTGGCCACCGGGCTGGGGCTGCTGGCGGCTATTCCGGCGACGATTTTCTACAACAAGCTGAATGATGACAGCGCGGGCATCATCGGCGGTTACGAGGCGTTCTCGGACGAGTTCTCGACCATCCTCTCGCGCCAGCTGGACGGCTGATCATGGGGGGCGGAGTTGTAAAAGGCGGCGGCGGCGGGCGGCGCAGGGGGCGCAGCCGCGCCGCGCCGATGTCGGAAATCAACGTCACGCCGTTCGTGGATGTGATGCTGGTGTTGTTGATCATCTTCATGGTGGCAGCGCCGATGCTGACCGTGGGCGTGCCGGTGGAACTGCCGCGCACATCCGCCGGGGCTTTGCCGTCGGAACAAGAAGAGCCGCTGTCGGTTACGCTGACGGCAGATGGGCGCATCTTGATCCAGACGACCGAGGTGCAGGGCGGCAACCTGATCGGGCAGTTGCGTGCGATTGCGGCAGAGCGGACGGACAACAAGGTGTTTTTGCGCGCCGACGGGGCGATCCCGTATGAGCGCGTGGTGCAGGTGATGGGCGCGCTGAACAGCGGCGGGTTCAACAATATCGGGCTGGTGACGGATACGGGTGGCCCGACCCTGGACGGAACACTCAACGACCGGGCGGGCCAGTAAGGTCTTAATGAGCATGGATACGGGGCAGAAAATTTCGGCGGTGGCGCATGTCGCCCTGATCGGCTGGGTGATGGTGGGCGACCTGTTCAGCACGCCCGATACGCCTGTGTCGGTGCCGGTCGCCGATGTGTCCATTGTCACGACCGAAGAATTCGCGGCGCTGTCCGATGTCGTGCGCCGCCCGGCGCCCGAGGTAGTGCCTGATGCGGCACCGCCTGCGCCAGAGCCAGAGCCCGCGCCACCGCCGCCCGCGCCGGAACCTGAACCTGCGCCCGAACCTGCGCCGGAACCTGAACCTGCGCCGGAGCCCGAACCCATCGTCGCGCCGCCCCCGGTCGCGCCCAATCCCGGCCCGGTCACGCCGCCCGCGGTGACCGAACGGCCCACGCAGCGCCCGGTGGACCGGGTGGCGCCCGAGGTTGCCCCCACGCCCGACCCCGAGGCGCGGATCGACCTGGAGGACCGCGCCGCCGTGGTGCCGGACGCCGAAGCCGACCCCAGCCCCGTGCCGCAAGAAGAGGCCGAGGCCACCGCGCGCGCCGCCGCAACGACCGAGATCGTGACCGAAGCAACCGAGACGGATGAAGAGGCCGTGCCCACGCGCCCCAACACCGCGCCCGATGCCAGCCAGCGCCCACGTGCCCGACCGGATCGGCCGGTGCCTGCGCCCGAACCAGAGCCTGCCCCCGAGCCTGCCCCCGAGCCTGCCCCCGAGCCTGCGCCCGAGCCAGCGCCCGAACCCGAACCTGCCCCGACACCCCCGGCACCTGCGCCAGAACCTGCGCCAGAACCTGAGCCGTCCGAGGAACCAGAACCCGCCGGGCAGATTGATACGAGTGCGGCCCTGGCGGCGGCGATGGGACAATCGTCGGCCGAAGTGGCCTCTGGCCCGCCGCTGACCCAAGGGGAACAGGACGGCTTGCGGTTGGCGGTGCAGCAATGCTGGAACGTCGGCGCGCTGTCGTCCGAGGCGCTGAATACCACGGTGGTCATCGGCTTCTCGATGACGCCCGATGCGGTGCCCGAAGGGGGTTCGCTGCGCATGGTGCGGTTCTCGGGCGGGTCGGAAGGTGCTGCGCAGCAGGCCTTTGATGCGGCCCGTCGCGCAATCTTGCGCTGCGGGGCGACAGGTTTCGGCCTGCCGACCGAGAAATATGACCAGTGGCGTGATATAGAAATGACATTCAACCCTGAAAGCATGAGGTTCCGATGATCCCTTCGCTGACCCTGCCACCCCGCAAGGATGGCCGCACCCGGCGGCGTGTATTGCTGGCCCTTATGACGCTGAGCGTCGTTTTACTGGCTGCAGTCGCCACCTGGGCGCCCGCCCGCGCGCAATCCACCGGCCCGCTGCGCATCGAGATCACTGAGGGCGTGATCGAACCGATGCCCTTTGCCGTGCCCGACTTCATCGCGGAAAACGCCGCTGCAGCCCCCTATGCCGCGGGCGTGGCGCGGGTTATCGCGGCCAACCTGTCGAATACCGGGCTGTTCCGCGAGATCCCGGCCTCGGCGCATATCGCGCGGATCGGCAGTTTCTCGGCCCCCGTGCAATATGCCGATTGGCGCGCGATCAACGCGCAGGCGCTGATTACCGGCGCGGTCGAAGTGTCGGGCAACCAGGTGACGGTGAAATTCCGGCTGTTCGACGTGGTGTCGGGCCAGCAACTGGGCGATGGCCTGCAATTCGCGGGCAGTGCGGACAGTTGGCGGCGCATGGGGCACAAGGTGTCCGATGCCGTCTATGGCCGGATCACCGGCGAGGGCGGGTATTTTGACAGCCAGGTGATGTTCGTGTCGGAATCGGGGCCGCGTGAAAACCGGGTGAAGCGGCTGGCGATCATGGATCAGGACGGCGAGAATGTGTCTTTCCTGACGGATGGCAGCGCGCTGGTCTTTGCGCCGCGTTTCTCGCCCAGTGGCGACCGGATCCTTTATACCTCCTACGAATCCGGCTTTCCGCGCATCACGCTGATGAACGTCGCGACGCTGCAACGTCAGCAGGTGGGCGACCAGCCCGGCACCATGACCTTCGCGCCGCGCTTTTCGCCTGACGGGCAGAGCGTGGTCTATTCGTTGTCGATTGGCGGAAATACCGACCTCTATGTGCTGAACCTGTCCAACGGGCAGCGGTATCAGTTGACGGATGCGCCCTCGATCGCCACGGCCCCCAGCTTTTCGCCCGATGGCCGCCAAATCGTGTTTGAATCCGACCGTTCGGGTACGTCGCAGCTGTATATCATGCCGACCACGGGCGGCGAGGCGCAGCGCATCAGCTTTGGCCAGGGGCGCTATGGCACCCCGGTCTGGTCGCCGCGCGGCGATCTGATCGCGTTTACCAAGTCCAGCCAGGGCCGGTTCCACATCGGGGTGATGCGGGTCGATGGCAGCCAGGAGCGGCTGCTCACGTCCTCGTTCCTTGACGAGGGGCCGACATGGGCGCCCAATGGCCGCGTGGTGATGTTTGCCCGCGAACAGGCGGGCGGCGACCCTGCGATTTACTCGGTGGATATTTCGGGGCGCAACCTGCGCCGCGTGCCCACCCCCGGCCCGGCATCCGACCCCGCGTGGTCGCCGTTGCTGCCGTGACGCGATGTTTCCGTCCCGCGGGGCGGCGTTTTCAAACCAGACGGACGGTGATAGGACAGCCCTGACCCGCCGGAACAACAAGGACTGACGATATGAACCTGACAACAAAAGCACTGCTGGTCATGGCCGCGTTCGCGGTTGCGGCCTGCAACAACCCCAACCGGGGTGGCATGGATGATGGCGGTTTTGGTGCCGGTGGCATGAATGGCGGCATCGTCAGCGGGGGGCTGGGCGATGTGAACGACCCCACGTCGATAGCGTATTTCCAGCAGCGTGTCGGTGACCGCGTGCTGTTCGAGGTGGACCAGAGCACGCTGAATGACGGCGCCCGGCAGGTACTGAGCGGTCAGGCCCGCTGGCTGAACGACAACCCGCAATTCGCGGTGATCGTCGAGGGTCATGCGGATGAGCGTGGCACGCGCGAATACAACGTGGCCCTTGGTGCGCGCCGTGCCGCCGCCGTGCAGCAATACCTGATGGCGCAAGGCATTTCGGCCAGCCGTCTGCGCACGGTCAGCTATGGCAAGGAACGTCCGGTCGAAGCCTGTGCGCAGCAGCGGTGCTGGGACATGAACCGCCGCGCGGTCACGGTGATCTCGTCGGGCCTGTCTGGGTAAGGGGGCAATGATGCGGGGCAAAATCTGGGCGTTCGGACTTGTGCTGTTGCTGGCCCCGGTATCGGGGCTGGCGCAGGAGGCTTCGGCAGATGCGGCGACGCTGGCTGATATCCGGGCCGAGCTGGTGACGCTGACGCGGGATGTTGCGCAGTTGCGCGCCGAGCTGGCGACCAGCAGCGGCGGCAATGCGGTGGACCCGGGGCAGGCACAGTTCGGCATCGGCGGCTCATTGTTGGAGCGTGCCGACAGGATCGAGGCGCAGCTGACCCGGCTGACCGGCCTGACCGAGCGGCTGGAATTCCGCATCGACACCATCGTGTCCGATGCCACCAACCGCATCGGGGATCTGGAGTTCCGTCTGGTTGAACTGGAGGGCGGTGACGTCAGCCAATTGGGCCAGACGTCGCTTCTGGGCGGCGCGGGTGCCGAAGGGCTGCCCGATGCGGCGGTGACCGGCGGCGGCGCTGGCGCGGAACCCGCGCCCGAACTTGCAACGGGCGAGCAGCGCGCGTTTGATGCCGCGCGTGCCGCGTTTGACGCGGGCGACAATGCGGCAGCGGTCGCGGGGTTTCAGGACTTTCTGACCACCTACCCGGGATCGCCGCTGAGCGTCGATGCGGGGTTCCTGATGGGGCAGGCCCATGCGGCAGAGGGTAACCCGTCGGATGCCGCGCGCGCCTATCTGGACGCGTTCACCGCCGCCCCCGATGGCCCGCGCGCCGGGGCGGCGCTGTTGCAACTGGGCATCAACCTGAATGCGCTGGGCCAGAACGAGGAAGCCTGCATCATGTTCGATGAACTGAGCCTGCGTTTCCCCGGCAGCGCCGAGGCGACCGAGGCGCAGGGGCGGATGGCAGAGCTGTCCTGCTCGTGACCGGTCGCGCTGGCCGCAGGCAGATGGCCGATGCCTGAGGGGCAAGGGGCAGATGGGCCAAAGCCCGGGCGCCCGGCGTCCCGCGATGACCTGCCGCTGGATGCGGGGGAAGGGGCGTTGCACGACCCCGGCGATTGCGCGCCGGGGCATATCGGTGCCGGCGCGCCTGAAAATGCGTCCCGACAATCTGGCGGGTCGGCTGTCGGCCTTTCCGATTCTGGCGTTTCCGATTCCGTCCTTCCTGAATATGTCCTGCCCGATTTTGGCCTTTCTGAACCTCCCTTTCCCGAGGCCGATCTTCCTGACGCTGGCCGAATTGCGGCGCGTATCTCTGACCCGCAGGCTTCCTCTTCACACCCTGACGCGGCGCTGCCTGACCATGTTGCGCGCGCCATGCATGGCCTTCTGGCAGGCACAGTGCCTCTGCGGCTGGGCGTTGCGGTGTCGGGCGGCGGGGATTCCGTGGCGCTGATGCTGGTGCTGCACGGCTGGGCGCAGGCGCATGGCGTGGCGTTGCATGTGGCAACGGTGGATCACGGGTTGCGCGCTGCGGCGGCGCAGGAGGCGGCCTTCGTCGCGCGTCTTGCCGCTGACCTGGGCCTGCCCTGCGCGGTGCTGCGCTGGACGCAGGGGGGCGCTGCGCGCGGCAATCTGCAAGGCGCTGCGCGCGCGGCGCGCTACCGGCTGCTGGGCGCATGGGCGCAGGCGGCCGGGCTGTCCCATGTGGCGCTGGGTCATACGCAAGACGATCAGGCCGAGACGTTTCTGATGCGGCTGGCGCGCGGCTCTGGCGTGGATGGGTTGTCGTGCATGGCGGCGGCGCGACAGGCGCAAGGTGTCGTGTGGCTGCGCCCGTTGCTGGAGGTGCCGCGCGCCGCGCTGCGCGACCATCTGAGCGCGCGTGGGGTCGGTTGGGTCGATGACCCGTCGAACGACGATACGCGCTTTGACAGGGTGCGCGCGCGCCAGGCGCTGGCCGCGTTGGCACCGCTTGGGCTGGATGCGGCGGGGCTGGCGCAGACGGCGGCGCGCATGGCGCGGGCGCGTGGCGCGCTGGCGCAAACAGCCTTTGCCGCGGCCGAGGGGATGCTGCGGCTGGACCGGGGCGACGTGCTGCTGGACCGCGCGGCGCTGATGGCCTTGCCCGACGATCTGCGCGACCGGCTGCTGGCGCATGCGCTGTGTGTGGTCGGCAACACGCCGTACCGGCCCCGGCTGGCGGCGCTGCACCGGCTGTGCGACCGGCTGGCGGCGGGGCAGGGCGATACGCTGCATGGCGCGCGCATCCTGTGCGGCGCGCAGCTGCGCATCACGCGCGAATGGCAGGCGGTGCGCGCAGCCGTGGCAGCCCCCGGCCAGCGCTGGGATGGCCGCTGGCAGGTGGCGGCGCCAGCCGGTGCGGGCCCCTGGGAAGTGCGCGCGCTGGGCCCCGCGGGGCTGGCGCTTTGCCCCGAATGGCGGGCGACCGGACTGCCGCGCCCATCGCTGATCGCAGGCCCCGCCATCTGGCGCGATGCGCGGTTAATTGCCGCCCCGCTGGCCGGTTTGGGCGAAAACTGGCGTATTTTCACGACTGAAACCGAAAGTGACGTGCGGGCACGCCTTTTATCGCATTGAACCGGGCGAAGTTATCTCTATCTTAACGATAAGCGGTCAGACCATGGCCGACGGGTAAAAGGAGATGCCTAGTGGGCAACATGCGTAATTTCGCATTCTGGATTGTACTGTTTCTGCTGATGCTGGCGCTGTTCAATCTGTTCAGCAACAATCAGGGGACCTCTTCCGCGCGGGCGATCAGCTATTCCGATTTCATCAGCCGGGTTGATAACGGCTCGGTGTCGCGGGTGACGCTGGATGGCGAGCGGGTGATCGTGACCGGCACCGACGGCCAGCAATACAGCACGATCCGCCCAGATGGCGACAACCTGACCGAACGGCTTCTGGCGTCCGACATCGCGATTGATGCGCGCGCGCAGGAGCAATCTGGCTTCCTGTCGGCGATCTCGCTGTGGTTGCCGTTCCTGCTGCTGATCGGCGTGTGGATCTTCTTCATGAACCGCATGCAGGGTGGCGGGCGCGGCGGCGCGATGGGCTTTGGCAAGTCGAAGGCAAAGCTGCTGACCGAAAAGTCCGGTCGCGTGACCTTCGACGATGTCGCGGGCATCGACGAGGCCAAGGACGAGCTGGAAGAAATTGTCGAATTCCTGCGCAACCCGCAGAAATTCAGCCGCTTGGGCGGGAAAATCCCCAAAGGCGCGCTGCTGGTGGGTCCTCCGGGGACTGGTAAGACGCTGCTGGCGCGCGCGATTGCGGGCGAGGCCGGTGTGCCGTTCTTCACCATCTCGGGTTCGGATTTCGTCGAAATGTTCGTTGGCGTCGGCGCCAGCCGGGTGCGCGACATGTTCGAACAGGCGAAGAAGAACGCGCCCTGCATCGTGTTCATCGACGAGATTGACGCCGTGGGCCGGTCGCGCGGCGCGGGCTACGGCGGTGGCAACGATGAGCGTGAGCAGACGCTGAACCAGCTTCTGGTCGAAATGGACGGTTTTGAGGCGAATGAGGGGATCATCATCGTCGCGGCGACCAACCGCCCCGACGTGCTCGACCCAGCGCTGCTGCGCCCGGGCCGGTTTGACCGCCAGGTGCAGGTGCCCAATCCCGACATCAAGGGGCGCGAGAAGATCCTGGGCGTCCACGCCCGCAAGGTGCCGCTGGGCCCGAATGTTGACCTGCGCATCATTGCGCGCGGCACGCCCGGCTTTTCGGGCGCCGATCTGGCCAACCTGGTGAACGAGGCGGCACTGACCGCCGCGCGGCTGGGCCGTCGATTTGTGACAATGGACGATTTCGAGAACGCCAAGGACAAGGTGATGATGGGGTCCGAGCGCCGGTCGATGGTGATGTCGGATGATGAGAAGAAGCTGACAGCCTTCCATGAGGCTGGCCATGCCGTTGTCGGGCTGAACGTTCCGCAGCACGATCCGATCCACAAGGCGACGATCATCCCGCGCGGCCGCGCGCTGGGGCTGGTCCTCTCGCTGCCAGAACGCGACCAGTTGAGCGTCAGCTACACCAAGTACAAGTCCAAGATCGCCATGGCGATGGGTGGACGGGTGGCCGAAGAACTCGTGTTTGGGCCGGAGAACGTGACCTCGGGCGCGTCGAGCGACATCCAGCAGGTGACCAAGATCGCCCGCGCCATGGTGACGCAATTCGGCTTCGACCCTGACCTTGGGTATGTCGATTACGCCAATGAGCAGCAATCGTACTTGGGCAATTATGGCAGCGGGTCGAACCATTCGAGCGTGACCCAGAAGACGATCGACGACAAGGTGCGCCAGCTGGTGGACGAAGGGTATAAAACTGCCAAACGTATCCTGACCGACCACCGCGATCAGCTGGACAGGCTGGCCAATGGGCTACTGGAATATGAGACGCTGACCGGGCCTGAAATCGGCCGCATCATCCGTGGCGAGCCGATTGGCCGGGATGAGGACGATAGCGATGCCTCCAGCGGGACCCCCTCGGTGGCTTCGATCCCGAAGACCAAGCCCCGCACCCCGCGCGGCGACGGCGGGCTGGAGCCTGAACCCTCTGCCTGAGTGAGGGCGAGGGCGGCGCCCCATGCTTAGCCCGTGTCACACGGCAGGCTTGCGTCAGGAGACCTTGGGCATGCCGGCCAACGGGGCAGGGGGCTGAGGACAGGGTATCGTCTTCGGCAGGCTCACCCGCCGACAAGGCGCCTTCAGGACGGCGCGGCCGTTGCTGAGAGCGAAATTGCAAAACCCCGGTGCGAGAGCGCCGGGGTTTTGCGTTGTGCCGTCCGGTGACGCGCAGCTGCGGCTGGCCGCCGGTGCAATGCGGGGGATTGTGGTGCGTGCAGTGCCTGCCGTGCGCATACGGCGCAACGGATCCAAGTTCTCTGGTTCAAAATGCGGGCTGCATCCCCCGCCGATCTGATCTATGCCGACGCTGCGCGCACCCAGTGGCTTCCGATGACAAGAATCACCATGGCGCGGGGTGCAGTTGCGCGGCGGATTGCCCGTCGCGGGAAGATGGTCGCGGGAAGATGGTCGCGGCACCATGATCGTGGCATGACGACACCGACAAGTTGATTGCGGGAAGGACGGGGCAGAGATGACGGCAACGATACTCGACGGAAAGGCCTTCGCGGCACAGGTGCGGACCCGGGTCGCGGCGCATGTGGGACGCCTTTCGGCGGCGCATGGGTTGGTGCCCGGGCTGGCGGTGGTGCTGCTGGGCGATGACCCGGCCAGCCACGTCTACGTCCGCTCAAAGGGGAAACACACGGTCGAGGCCGGGATGCGCAGCTTTGAACATCTGCTGCCCGCCGAGACCAGTCAGGAGCAGTTGCTGACGCTGATCGCCGCGTTGAACGCGGACCCTGCCGTGCATGGCATTTTGGTGCAATTGCCGCTGCCCGCGCATCTGAACGCTGATCTGGTGATCAATGCGATTGACCCGGCCAAGGATGTGGACGGCTTCCATATCCTGAATGTCGGGCTTTTGGGCACCGGGCAGAAGGCGATGGTGCCCTGCACGCCGCTGGGCTGCTTGATGATGCTGCGCGACCATCTGGGCGACATGTCGGGGCTGAATGCGGTCGTCGTTGGGCGGTCGAACATCGTGGGCAAACCGATGGCGCAACTGCTGTTGGGCGAGAATTGCACCGTGACGCTGGCGCATAGCCGCACGCGCGATCTGGCGGCGGTCTGCCGGAGCGCTGATATTCTGGTGGCGGCCGTCGGGCGCGCAGAGATGATCCCCGGTGACTGGATCCGCCCCGGCGCGACCGTCATCGACGTGGGCATCAACCGGGTCGAGCGCGACGGCAAGAAGCGGCTGGTGGGCGATGTGGATTTCGCGGGCGCGGTGCAGGTGGCGGGCGCGATCACCCCGGTGCCGGGCGGGGTGGGGCCGATGACCATCGCCTGCCTGCTGGCCAATACCGTCACCGCCGCGTGCCGGGCGCAGGGATTGGACGCGCCGACGGATCTGACGGTCTGATCGGGGGCAGTCAGGCCCTGGCGCTGGCTGGGGCCGTTACCCCGACTGACCGACCTTGAACACGCAGCCGTCGCTGGGCAGTTCGGGCGGGGTGACGCACAGGCCACGGGCCACGGCCCAGGCGGCCAGTACCTTTGGCACATAATCGCGCGTCTCGGCGAAGGGCGGCACGCCGTTGTTGCGCCGCACCGCCCCTTCGCCCGCATTATAGGCCGCAACGGCGAGTACCGCGTCGCGGTCGAAATGCGTCATCAGCCAGTCGAGGTATTGCACCCCGCCGCCGATATTTTGTGTGGGGTCAAAGCTGTCGCTGACGCCAAAGCGTGCGGCGGTCGCGGGGATCAGCTGCATCAGCCCCTGCGCGCCGGCACTGCTGACCGCCCTTGGCTGGCCCGCCGATTCCACCGCGATGATCGCAAGGACCAGCGCGGGCGAGACCTGCGTGCCGATGGTGGCGCGCAGAATCTGCGCCCCATGCGCCTGAGCGATGTCTTGCATGAATTGCATGCGCGGCGCGGTCAGGCCGCTGCCGGGCGGGGCGTTGCCGACGGCATTCACCGCCTGCGCGAAGCGGCCCGCGCCCTGCGTGATGTCGGGCGACACCACGTTCCAGAACCAGCCATGCGCGCCAGTGGTGGTTGCGGCGCCGGGTGTGGTGGGCGCGACCTGTGGTGCGGGCACGCGCGGCGCCGCGGCAAGTCGGCGGGCCTGTTCTGCGGGGTCGATCTGCACGGTGATCCGGGGACCGCCGCTGCTGGTACCCGGGGCGATGCGGCGGAACGTGAAGTCCTCATGCCCCGGCGGGGTCTGGGACGGCGCGGGGCTGGCGGCAATTGTGGCAATCATGAGCACCGCCGCACCCATCGCGGGCCAAGGCGTGCAGATTCGCTGCACGGGGGGGGGATACTGCATCAATGGGCTGCCTGATTTTTTATGTTTCCGATAAAGGTACAGTAAAACAAGGGATAGGCCAATTGTTTTGCTGCGCGGGTCAATGCCACGCCGGGCGGTGTTTTCGTCCCGCCAATTAAGGTCTCGTTCATGGAAAGGTACGAATACTGCCATATTCCAGCCACGCTTCGACAGCAAAACAGCCTCAGCCAAGCGGAGATCGGACACCGGCAAATGCGCCCCCGAGCAGACCCGCCGAAGCTGGGCAGAAACGTTCAAAACCTGGAGAGAAATTATGAAACTGTTCAATCTGATCAAAGAATTCCACAATGATGAATCCGGTGCCGTGACCGTCGACTGGGTCGTTTTGACCGCCGCGATCGTGGGCCTGGGTATCGCTGTTGTGTCGACCGTGCGCACTGGCGTCAACGGTCTGGGCACCACGATCAGCAGCTCGCTGACCACCGCCACCGTTGCCCCCCTGGGCGCACTGGGCACCAGCGGCACGACCACTGCAACCCCTCCGGGCTGATCGCCCCGGATCGCCCCGGATCGCGTGGCAGCCTGACGGGCGATATTTTTGCAAACGGCCACTTCGCGGTGGCCGTTTTGCGCAATTTGGACGCCCGTGGCTGGCGCCATACGGGCGAGGGACCGCGCAAGGCGCCGCGAAGTTGCGCCATCCGGTCCTTAACTTTGCCGCATTCCCGGCGCAGTTTTCGCAAGACGGGCGCGCGCGGGGCACAGCCCAGATGCTGAACCCGGTCCGTAAACGAGGAGATGATTGATGCGTTTGATTTTCAGCCTGATTGTTCTGATCGGCGTGGGGCTGGCCGGGGCTGCGGTCTATGTGGCGCAATCCCTTATCTCGGCCACCAACGCCGAACTGGCCGCGGCGCGCGCACAGGCGCTGCCCCCGGTCGAAATGGTCAATGTGCTGGTGGCCGGACGCCCCATGCGCTACGGCGAGCCACTGGCAATGGAAGATGTGTTGGTGGCCCCCTGGCCGGTGAATGCGCTGCCTGAAGGGGTGTATACCGACCCTGACGCGCTGTTCGTGCCGGGCGCGGGCGCGCGGGTGATCCTGCGCGCGATGGAGCAGAATGAACCGATCCTTCCCGTGAAGGTCAGCGCGCCCGGGGCGGATGCAGGCATCACCTCGGTCCTGTCGCGGGGGATGCGGGCCTTTACCATCGCGGTCAATGTGAACACCGGCGTTGGCGGCTTCTTGCAACCGGGCGATTTTGTCGATGTGTTCTGGACGGGGCGTTCGCAGAACAGTGCCGAGATTACGCGGCTGATCCAGTCGCAACTGAAGCTGATCGCCGTGGACCAGAGCGCCGATCAAGACAGCCGCGCCACCCGTGCGGCCATCGCGCGCAACGTCACCATCGAGGCGACGCCGCAGCAGGTCGCTGCATTGGCGCAGGCCCAGAGCACGGGGCAATTGTCGCTGGCGCTGGTGGGGCTGGATGACGACACGGCAGTTGGGCAGATCGAGATGGATCAGAACCAGCTGCTGGGCGTGGAGCGGGCCGAGATCCAGACGGTGGAGGCGCCGCAGGTCTGTTCGGTGCGCACCCGGCGCGGCGGCGAGGTCGTGCAGATCGAGATCCCCTGCACGAACTGACGGGGCTACGCTTTGCCGGGGCCACAGACCGACCGGGCGGGCCCTGTGCCGGGCCACAACCAAGGCCGCCACAGTCCAAAGGCATCAGGCCATCGCACCAGATCGGGTGCGGTGGCCCTCGTCATGCTCAAATTCTGGGGGGCATGGTGAATTTGCAACATGAAGAGTGGCGGCTAAATTATTGATTGTTGCAATAAAAAGCCATTTCGGGCATCATTATGGGAATTGGGCATGAAGACCCGCCGTATTGAGTAGACGATCAGAGGCAGGATCGCATGAAAATCGCAACGATTGCTATGGCGGCCCTGACGGGGTTGCTTGTTCTGAATGGCGCGCCGCGTCCGGCGGCGGCCGAAGTGTTGCGCGTCTTGACGGGTGGGCCGTCGTCGTCGCTGAATGTGGCGATGAACCGCGCGGTGGTTGTCGAAAGCGACACGCCCTTCTCGGAGCTGTCCATCGCCAACCCAGGCATTGCCGATATTTCCACCCTGTCCGACCGCTCGATCTATGTGCTGGGCAAGGCGCCGGGCCGGACCACGCTGACAATCCTGGGGCTGGATGGCGGGTTGATCGCCAATGTTGATGTGCATGTGACCCCAGATATTGCGGAATTCCGCGAGCGGTTGCGCCAGATCCTGCCCAATGAGCCGATCGAGGTGCGCACCGCCAATGACGGGATCGTGCTGTCGGGCATCGTGTCTTCCATCAGCCGACTGGATGCAGCGATGCAACTGGCGCAGCGCTACGCGCCCGAGCGGGTGTCGAACCTGATGACTGTGGGCGGCACACAGCAGGTAATGCTGAAGGTGCGGTTCTCGGAAGTGAACCGTGACACGGCGCAGAACCTTGGCGTCAGCATCGCTGCGGGCAACCCGCGCGGCAGCGTCGGTACGGGCATCTTTTCGGACGGCAGCGTTGCCTCGGCCGCGCTGTCAGGAACGGCCTATACCTCGAACACACCGCGATTCGGGTCGCTGGGCGTGCGCCTGGGTGGCGGCAGTTTTGCCGCGCAGGTGCTGCTGGAAGCGCTGGAAACCAATGGCATGGCCCGCACCCTGGCAGAGCCGAACCTGACCGCGCTGTCGGGGCAGGAGGCGAGCTTTCTTGCGGGGGGCGAATATCCGATCCCGGTGCGCGATTCCGATGGCGGCATTTCCATTGACTACAAACCTTTTGGGGTGGAGCTGAGCTTCACGCCGCGGGTGCTGGACGATAACGTCATCAACCTGACGATGAATGCTGCGGTCAGCGGCATCGACGGCAGTGTGAGCACTGGCCCGGGCAGCGACCCTGTGCTGGCCTTCCGGCGGCGCGAAACATCGACGACGGTGGAGCTGCGCGACGGCGAGAGCTTTGCGGTGGCGGGGCTGCTGGAGGATGATTTCCGCAACTCGGCCCGGCAGGTTCCGTGGCTGGGCGATGTACCAATCCTGGGGGCACTGTTCCGCAGCGCTGATTATCAGCGCGCGCAGACCGAACTGGTCATCGTGATTACCGCGCATCTGGTCACACCGACCCGGGGCGAGGCGCTGATGCTGCCGACCGACCGGGTGCGCCCGCCGTCCGAGCGCGAGCTGTTCCTGAACGGTCAGGTCGCGGCAGGCAACACGCGCGGCGCGGTGGCCGAGGTGTCGCGGCAGGAATTTGGCGGATCCTACGGCTATACGATGGACTGAAACGGCGATTGAGCCGGGGGCCGTGGCGTTCCGGCCGCTGACCCCCGGGCAATCCGGCCTTGAGCGAAAGAGACGGGCGATGATGGTTTCTCGGCGGGTTTTTCTGGTCACATCAGGTGCCGCAATGTTGCAGGCCTGCGGTCCGCAGGGCGGGCGCGAGGCTGGGTCGGATCTCGATGACGGGACCTTCGGCAACCCCACGATGAACAACCATCTGGTCCAGACTGGTCAGATTCAGGCGCAAAGCACCCTGTTGCGCCGGTTCGAGGATGAAGTGCCCAGCACGATCACCTTTGCCTTTGACAGCGCCACCCCCGATGCCGAGGCGCGGGCGGTTCTGGCGCGGCAGGCGGGCTGGATGCGGCAGTTCCCCGAAGTGCGCTTTACGGTTTACGGTCATACCGATGCTGTGGGGTCGTCGGGGTACAATTACGGACTGGGTCTGCGCCGTGCGCAAGCCGTGGTGCGGGTGTTGGGGCAACTGGGCATCAGCCGCAGCCGCCTCGACGCCGTGGTGTCGCAAGGCGAGACCCGGCCCCTGATCGTGACCGAGGGGCGCGAGCGGCGCAACCGCCGCACGGTGACCGAGGTGACAGGCTTCATGCGGCGCCATCCCACGGTGATGAACGGCGAATATGCCCAGATCGTCTTCCGTCAATATGTGGCCAGCGCCGCCCCCGGCGAGTGAACGCGCAACGCCGGGTATCGGCGGACCTGCCCCCAGAATAAGACGTTCTTGCCCCCGCGCCTTCGGGGCAAAGCTGCATGGCGGCAGGTCCGGCGCACGGCGATGGGACATCATTGTCTTATCTTGCGCGGGAAACGGCCCAATTCTTGCCCAGATTGTTCCTTAGATCGAAGTCAATACGGTACCCCGCGCCAGATTGGCGGGCCGCCGTTTCAGGATTTCCCGGTCATGCGATCTGCGTCATGGCTGTTGGGTATAGGGGCGCATGGCAATGGCGAGTATCGCGAAAGTTCACGAAGAGGCGCCGGAGTTCCGCGCCTGCACCGTATCGCGCGACATCGGCAAGTTTGAACTGTTGATCGAAGACATGGAAGTCGTGCTGGGCGATGCCTGGGGCGACCTGTCGTTTCAGGCCGCGCTGACCTTTCTGGAGCAGCCCGACGCGGCAGCGCTGGAATTCCTGGCCGTGGTCATGGACGAGGAAGACGAGGCACATCTGACGCTGATCCGTCGCCTTATCAAGCGCGCCCGAGAAAAGGACATCCGGGTGCTGTTGGTGGCCGAAGAGCTGAGCCCGATCCTGCTGCACCAGTTGTTGCGGCTGGGCGCGGATGATTTCCTGCCCTATCCGTTGCCTGAAGATGCGTTGCGCGATGTACTGGAGCGCCTGCGCCAGCCCCCCTTGGCCGTGGCCCCGGGGGCCGCTGTCACATCGGGTGGCGGCAAGCGCGGCGCAGTGCTGGCGGTGCAGTCGATGGCCGGCGGGGCGGGGGGCAGTACCTTTGCAGTGAACCTGGCCGGAACGTTGGCGCAGATCTCGAAAGATGATGCGCGCAGCGTTTGCCTGCTGGATCTGGACCTGCAACGTGGCTCGGTCTCGACCTATCTGGACATGCCGCGCACCGAACGGGTGTATGAACTGCTGTCGAACCTGAGCGACATGGATGGTGAGGCCTTCACCCATGCGCTGCAACCCTGTCAGGACCGCATGAAGGTGCTGACAGCGCCTGCGGATATGTTGCCGTTCGACATCTTGTCGGTCGAGGACGTGGCGTCGCTGATCGCGATGGCACGCAGCCATTTTGACTACGTCATCATTGATATGCCGGGCGTGGTGGTTCAGTGGACCGAGGCAGTGCTGAATGCCGCCGATGTCTATTTCGCGCTGCTGCTGCTGGACATGCGTTCAGCGCAGAACACGTTGCGGCTGATCCGCGCGCTGAGCGCGGAAGACCTGTCGACGGAAAAGCTGCGTTTCGTGCTGAACCGCGCGCCCAAATTCACCGATCTGGCGGGCAAGTCGCGCGCCAAGCGCATGGCCGAAAGTCTGGACATCAGCTTTCAACTGATGATCCCCGATGGTTTGGCGCAAGTGTCGGAATCGAATGACCACGGGCTTTTGCTGGCCAATTTCGCGCCCAAGAACCCGGTTCACAAGGAAATCCGCAAACTGGCAGAGCAGTTGTATGACCTTGACCGCGCCGCCGAGGCCGCTGGTTCCTAGCGGCTGCCCATCCGCCGTGCTGTTAAATCTGCCTGTCCGCAATGTCTGAAAGTGATCCCCATGTTTGCCAGATACAGAAAACCGAGCATTCAGCCCCACCTGCCTTCGGCGGGGGATGCGGCGCGCGTGCCGGACGCTACGGCATCGGCGATGGCGGTGCAGGCAGCCCGCGCCCCGGTCGGCAAGCTGCGCGCCCGCGCCGCCCAGGACGCCACGACGACGGACACCCCTGCGCAAGAAAAAGACAAGCGGCGCAAGCTGCGGCTGAACGAGATCAAGAGCGAGCTGCACAAACGCCTGCTGGAAAACCTGAACCTTGCCGCGATCGACACCGCCAGCGAGGCGGATCTGAAGTCCGAAATCTCCGCCATCGTCGCGGAAGCGCTGGGTGAGATGAACTTCGTGCTCAACACCGATGAGCGGCTGACGCTGAATCAGGAACTGTATTTCGAGGTGATGGGTCTGGGCCCGCTGGAACCTTTGCTGAAGGACGATACGGTCAACGATATTCTGGTGAACGGGCCGAAACGGGTGTTCGTGGAGCGCAACGGCAAGCTTGAACTGTCGGATGTGACCTTCCGCGATGAAAAGCACCTGATGCGGATCATCGACAAGATCGTGTCGGCGGTGGGGCGTCGGGTGGACGAATCCAACCCCTATGTCGATGCGCGGCTGGCGGACGGGTCACGCTTCAACGCGATGGTGCCGCCGGTGGCTGTCGATGGCAGTCTGGTGTCGATCCGGAAATTCAAGAAGGAAAAGCTGGGCATCGACGACCTGACCCGGTTCGGCGCGTTTTCGGAAGAAATGGCGATGTACCTTGAAGCCGCAGTTGCGACGCGGCTGAACGTCATCGTGTCGGGCGGCACCGGGTCGGGGAAAACCACGACGCTGAACGCGCTGTCGAGCTTCATCGACAATTCCGAACGCATCCTGACGATCGAGGATACGGCGGAATTGCAGTTGCAGCAGGTGCATGTTGGCCGGATGGAAAGCCGTCCGCCCAACATCGAAGGCAAAGGCGCGGTCACGCAACGCGACTGTCTGCGCAACGCGCTTCGGATGCGCCCCGACCGGATCATCGTGGGCGAGACGCGGGGCGAGGAAGTGATCGACATGCTTCAGGCCATGAACACCGGGCATGACGGGTCGATGACGACGATCCACGCAAACTCGGCCCGCGACGGGATCAGCCGGTTGGAAAACATGGTGGCGATGGCCGGGATCGACATGCCCCTGAAGGCAGTGCGCAGTCAGATCGGCGCCGCCGTCAACCTGATCGTGCAGGTGACACGCCTGCAAGACGGGACGCGGCGCATGCTGTCGATCACCGAAGTGACGGGCATGGAGGGCGAGGTCATCACCCTGCAAGAGGTTTTCCGCTTCGAGCGCACGGGGATGGAGCCTAATGGCAAGATCCTGGGGCATTTCACCGGCACGGGCCTGCGCTCGCATTATGCAGACCGCTTCAAACGGTGGGGCTATGACCTGCCGGCCAGCATCTATGAGCCGGTGAAAGGGGAATAAACCATGGAATTGTCGCTAAGCCCGTTTGTCTATGTCGCGATTTTCGTGGGCGTCTTGATGCTGGTCGAAGGCATCTACCTTCTGTTCTTTGGTAAGGCGATCCGGTTGGGCAACCGGATGAACCGTCGTCTGAGCATGATCGAGGAAGGCAAGACCAACAATGAGGTCTTGGAACAGCTGCGCCGCGAGATGAACCAGCATGTGCTGACCAATGGCATCCCGCTATATTCGCTGCTGGCCGAACGGGCGCGCAAGGCCAATATCGCTTTCTCGCCCGCGATGCTGGTGGGGGTGATGGTAGGCCTGAGCGTGGTGGCCTTCGGCGCGCTGAGCCTGCTGACTGCGGCGCCGATGGGCGTGCGCGTGCTGGTGTCGGCCACGATGGGTGTGGGTGGCGTGTTCTTCTGGGTCAGCAACAAGGCCAAGAAGCGCCTGTCGATGATCGAGGAACAACTGCCCGACGCGATCGACCTGATCGTGCGCAGCCTGCGGGTGGGCCATCCGTTCAACGCCGCATTGGCCATGGCCGCGCGCGAGGTGCCCGACCCGCTGGGCACAGAATTTGGCCTGATCTCGGACGAGGCGAACTATGGCCGCGACCTCGGCGAGGTCTTGCAGGAATTCGCCGACCGCGTGGGCATGCCCGATCTGCGGTTCTTTGCCGTCGCCGTGTCGATCCAGCAGACATCAGGCGGCAACCTGGCTGAAATTCTGGACGGGTTGTCGAAGGTGATCCGCGCGCGCTTCAAGCTGTTCCGCCGCGTGCGCGCCATCACGTCCGAGGCGAAATGGTCCGGCATGTTTTTGTCGGCCTTTCCCATCGTCGCGATGATCGCGATCAGCGTCATCGAGCCAAACTATTATGACGAGGTGAAGGAAACCGCGCTGTTCATTCCCACCGCGCTGGTGGTTGCCGCGTTCCTGGTCATCAACGTTTTGTACATGCGCAAGATGGTCAATATCAAAGTCTGACCCAAGGGGGCGGTATTCATGTTTGTTTCCAGACAAGTGGCGGCTGTGATGTTGAACTTTGCGACGGAGAATGCGCTGGCGCTCGTGGCGGTTGCCGGGGTGCTGGGGCTGGCACTGATCGTGGTGGCTTTTGTCATGATGACGCGACAGCGCCGTGACCCGATGGAGAAATTCCAGCAGACGGTGCGCAACAAGGGGCGCGACCCTGAAAAGAACATGCGTCGCCGTGGCAGCCAGGCTGACAACAAACTGGATAAATACGCCCGGTTTCTGGAGCCCGCGAATGAGGCTGAGCTGAGCGATGCACGGCGCATCATGGTGCAGGCGGGCTATCACGGCAAGAACGCGGTGCGCGACTTTCACGCGCTTCAGTTCATCCTGGGGATCGGCGGGATTTTTCTGGGACTGGTCTATACGCTGCTGCTGTCGGACCGCGCCGCGCAGACGCCCTTGACCATGGCGGCTTTCACGCTGACGCCCGGGTTGCTGGGCTATTATTTTCCGAAATATTGGGTGAACAAGCGCCGCACCGCGCGTCAGGAAGAGATCACGCAGGGCTTTCCGGATGCGCTGGACATGCTGTTGATCTGTGTGGAAGCCGGGCAATCGCTGGACCAGTCGATCCGCCGTGTGGGGTCCGAGATCAAGGCAAGTTATCCCGCGCTGGGCGAAGAATTCGAGACGATCAGCCAGGAGGTGCGCGCGGGCAAGGAACGCGCAGCCGTTCTGAAGGATTTCGGCGATCGCTGCGGCCTGCCCGACATCAATTCCTTCGTGACGGTGGTGGTGCAATCGGCCAGCTTCGGCACCTCGATCGGCGACGCGCTGCGCGTCTATGCCGCCGAGATGCGTGACAAACGGGTGATGCTGGCCGAAGAAAAGGCGAATGTGCTGCCGACCAAGTTGACGCTGGGCACGATGATGTTCACGGTGCCGCCATTGCTGATCATCCTGATCGGGCCTTCGGTCTATGGGATTGTCACGTTGTTGGACTCGGCGAATTTCGGTGGCTGATGAAACCCTTGCTGGCGGCTTTTCTGGCGATCTGTGTTCTGGCGGGCTGCGCGTCTGACCGGCGGCTGGCGGATGGGTTGCAGGCCCCCGCGCTGTCGCGCGATGTGCCCGTTGTGGCGGATACGGCAGATGGGCTGGTGATCGGTCACAGGCTGATGGCGGCGGGCGAGTATGAGCTGGCGCTGCGGGCCTATTACCGCGCCACGGCGGAACAAGGCGCGACGGTGGATGTGCTGTCGGCCATCGGCTCTGCCAATTTGCGGCTGGGCCGGGTGGGGCAGGCGGAACAGATGCTGCGCCGCGCGCTGGACCGTGACCAGACCTTTGTGCCCGCGCTGAACAATCTGGGCGTGGTGCTGATGGAACAGCGCGAATGGGGCGAGGCGCGGCGCGTTTTCCAGACGGCTTTCGCGCTGGATAGTGGCAGATCGGATGAAATCCGCGAAAATCTGCGACTTGCTATCGCAAAATCCGAAAATCCGGGCTATGCTGAAACTGAGGCAAATAATCTATCCTTGGTGCGGCGTGGAAGCGGGCGATACCTGCTCTTGTCAGCACCGTTGTGACGAGCAGTAAGGGACGCAAAATGCGCCAATGGATCGTTGTGCCGCTGTTCATCAGCGGCATCTTTACGGTATCGGCATGCGGTGACCGTATCGGCGCCGAAGCCAGCCGCCAGTCGGATGCGATTGCGCTGGTCGATCAGACGAATATGACCGAAATCATGATGTCCGCCGCCGACCCGCTGGAAGCGATCAGCTTCTTCGAGGCTGCGATTGTGCAAACACCGGACCGGATCGAACTGCACCGCGGGCTGGCCAAGTCGCTGATCCGCGCCAATCGCGCCAGCGCAGCAGTCCCTGTGTGGAACCGCGTGGTGGCGATGCCGGGCAGCGTACATGACGACCGCGTCGCCTTGGCCGAGGCCCTGATCCGTGACAACAAATGGGCCGAAGCCGAAGCAACGCTGGACCAGATCCCCCCCACGCACGAGACTTATGAGAGGTATCGGCTGGAAGCGATGGTGGCCGACGGCAACCAGGAATGGGCCAAGGCCGACAGCTTCTATGAAATCGCATCGGGGCTGACGACGCGTCCGGGCAGCGTCTACAACAACTGGGGCTATTCCAAGCTGACGCGCGGCGATGCCCGCGACGCCGAACGGCTGTTCGTGCAGGCGCTGCAATACGACCCCAACCTGTTCACCGCGAAGAACAACATGGTGCTGGCCCGCGCCGCGCAGCGCCAGTACCAATTGCCCCTGGTCGACATGACCCAGACGGAGCGCGCGCAATTGTTGCACACCATGGCCATCGCCGCGATCCGTCAGGGTGATGTGAACGTGGGCCGCGGCCTGCTGCAAGAGGCGATTGACGCACATCCGCAGCATTTTGAACCCGCCGTACGGGCGCTGCGCGCGCTTGAAGCCAACGTCCGGACGGGATGATGTATTTCCCCGCAGCGGCGGCGGCATGGATGCTGCCCGGGGTCGTCCTGATCGGGCTGTGGGTGGCCTGGAGCGACATGAAGTTCATGCGCATCCCCAACAAGGCGGTGATGGCGCTGCTGCTGTTGTACGTCGCCATCGGCCCGTTCGTGCTGCCGCTGAGCCTTTGGGCCTGGGGCGGGGTGCATCTGGCGGTGGTGCTGGCGATCGGCTTCTTGATGACGCTTACCGGGCTGGTGGGCGCGGGGGATGCGAAATTCGCCGCTGCCATGGCACCCTTCATCATGATTGGCGATCTGTCGTTGTTCCTGCCCATGCTTGCTGCGGTCATCATTGCCAGTTTGGTGGCGCATCGCGTGGTCCGCCGCATCCCGGCTGTGCGTGCTGCCGCGCCCACCTGGGCGTCTTGGGAGCGGCGGGAGTTTCCCATGGGTCTGGCGCTGGGTCCGGCGCTGGCGTTTTACATGGCGCTGGCGGCGGTCTATGGCGTGTGACGGGCGTGGCGGTCCCCATTCCGGGGAGGGCGCGTTCAACCGTGGTCACGCGACATTCCTTGAGGTCTTGTTTTCGCATGTCCGGGACGCACAAAACCGGTTCCGCCTTTGGCGCGGCATGCTCTAGCTGAAGGTTCGTGTCAGAATGGCTGAAGAAACCCGACAGATTCCGCCCCCCGCCGTGCCGCGCACGCTGGAAGATACCGGGCTATCCCATGTCTTGATGCGCGATATGCTGATCAAGACGATGTTCCGTCTTTCGGTCACCGAATTTGCGGATATCGCGCGGGCGCTGTGCCTGCCGGTGACGCTGACGCAAGAGTTGATCGACCAGTGCCGCGCGGAATCGCTGGTCGAGATGCTGGCCACGCTGGGCGCCGGGGCGACGAAGGCCGCCGCCGTCCAACTGACCGAGGCCGGGCGCAAACGCGCGCTGGAGGCGTTGGGCCAGTCGGAATATTACGGTGCGCTGCCCGTCCCGCTGGACGTCTATGCCGAACAGGTCAAGCTGCAATCCATCCGCAATATTCACATCGGGCGCGATCAGTTGCTGGCGGCAATGGGCGATCTGATCTTGCCGCCTGACCTGTTGAACCATCTGGGGCCTGCGGTGTCGTCGGGACGGTCGATCCTGCTTTATGGTCCGCCGGGCAACGGCAAGTCCTCGATCTCGAACGGGATCAGGGCGGCGCTGGGCGACCGAATCTATGTGCCGCGCGCGGTGCTGCACGCGGGGCAGGTCATCAGCGTCTACGATCCCATTGTGCATTCCAAGGCCGAGGTCTCTGTCGACAACCCCTTGATGCTGCGCCAACGCGGCAACCGTTTCGACGGGCGCTATGTGCTCTGCGAACGGCCCACTGTGGTCACGGGGGGCGAGTTGTCGCTGGCCATGCTGGACCTGACCTACAACCCGGTGTCGCGCACCTATCAAGCGCCATTGCAGTTCAAGGCGACGGGGGGTGTGTTCATCGTCGATGATCTGGGTCGGCAGGACGAAGCCCCCCAGGCGTTGGTGAACCGCTGGATCGTCCCACTGGAGATGAATTACGACATCCTGACCCTGCAATCGGGCGAGAAATTCGTGGTGCCCTTTGATACGCTGGTGATCTTTTCGACCAACTTCCACCCCAATACAATCTTCGATCAGGCAGCGTTGCGGCGGATTTTCTACAAGATCAAGATTGACGGGCCGGGGCAGACGGATTTCCTGAAAATCTTTGCCCTCGTGGCGCGCAAGCGGGGCATGCCTCTGAATGAAGAGGCGCTTATCTACCTGCTTCAGCACAAATATCCGCAGATCGACAACGTCTATGCCAATTACCAGCCGGTGTTCCTGATCGACCAGATGCTGGCGATTTGCCGGTTCGAGGGCAAGCCCAACCACATGTCGCCCGAATTGATCGACCGCGCCTGGTCCAACATGTTCGTCAAGGATGAGGTGATTACCCGCTAAGGTTATCCGTAAACCGCGGTCCGCGCCGCCTCGCTTGTCGGCAGGGCCGCGCGCGTCCGGCTGTCTGGGCGGGTGCAAGATTGCGAAGGCGCGCGACACGATCTGGTGCGGCGAGCGGATCGCCTGTGGCACACCCCTGTGGTTCTGGCGCGAGGCGGGCTATATGCCCCCCATGACCGGATTGCCCGACCCCTTTCAGACATGGTTTGCCGCGCAGGGCTGGCGGCTGCATGCGCATCAGCAAGACCTGCTGGCGCGCGCCGACGCGCCTGCGCTGCTGCTTGTTGCGCCCACCGGGGCGGGCAAGACGCTGGCAGGGTTTCTGCCCAGTCTGATGGAGCTGGGCACAGCGCCGCCGCCGGGGTTGCACACGCTCTATGTCTCGCCCTTGAAGGCGCTGACGGCGGATATTGGCCGCAACCTGAAGCGTCCCATCGACGGTATGGGCCTGCAGATCCGGGTCGAGGATCGCACCGGCGACACCACTTCCAGCGTCAAGCGGCGGCAGCGCGCCGACCCGCCACATATCTTGCTGACCACGCCCGAAAGCCTTGCCGTGCTGCTGAGCCAGCCCGATTGCGGGCGGATGTTTGCCGGGCTGTCGCGGGTGGTGGTCGATGAGATCCACGCGCTGGCCGAGAGCAAGCGCGGCGATCAACTGGCGCTGAGCCTCGCGCGGTTGCAGCATCTGGCGCCCGGCATGCGCCGGGTGGGCCTGTCGGCGACGGTGGAAGATCCAGCCGCGCTGGGGCAGTTTCTGGCCTGTCACCCCGACCCGAGCGAAATCCGCCATGCCGACCCCGGCCCGGCGCCTGACATCGCCATGCTGGATGCCGGTGTTGCGCCGCCATGGGCGGGCGGCGGCGGGCGCTATGCGATTGCGGCCATCTTGGAGCAGGTGAAGGCGCATCGCACCACGTTGATTTTCCACAACACCCGCGCGCAGGCCGAATTGTTCTTCCATGACCTTTGGTTGCAGAATGCCGATGCGCTGCCCATTGCCATCCATCATGGCAGCCTGTCGCGTGACGCCCGTGCGCGGACCGAGGCCGCGATGACCGAAGGCCGCCTGCGCGCCATCGTCTGCACCGGCACGCTGGATCTGGGCATCGACTGGGGCGATGTCGATCTGGTCATTCAGGTCGGCGCGCCGCGCAATGTCAAACGGCTGGTGCAGCGCATCGGGCGTGCCAACCACCGTCCTAATGTGCCGTCGAAGGCGCGGCTGGTGCCTGCGAACCGGTTCGAGGTGGTGGAATGTCTGGCCGCCCTTCAGGCGGTGCAAGCGCGCGATCTGGACGGCGCGCCGCGTGGCCCGGGGCCCCGCGATGTGCTGTGCCAGCACATCCTTGCCACGGCTGCCGCCGGGCCGTTTGATGCGGACGCGCTGTTTGCCGAAGTCACGACGGCGGGTCCCTATACCGCGCTGTCGCGCGCGCGGTTCGACGCCTGCCTCGATTTCGCGGCCACCGGAGGCTATGCGCTGCGCGCCTATGACCGCTGGCAACGCCTGATGCAGCGCCCCGACGGCATGTGGCAGTTGCGCGATCCGCGCGCGGCGGCCAGCATCCGCATGAACCTGGGCACGATCATTGATATAGAGACGCTGAAGGTTCGGATGCGCCGGTCGCGCGGCGGTGCGCCCCTGGGCGAGGTCGAGGAAAGCTTTGCCGCCACCCTCACGGCGGGCGATACCTTTTTGATCGGTGGGCAGGTGGTGCGCTATGAAGGCCTGCGCGAAATGACTGTCGAGGTGTCGCGCAGCCCCGGGCGCGACCCGAAAGTGGCGGTGTTCAATGGCACGAAATTCGCCACCTCGACCCTGCTGGCCGACCGGATCTTGCAGATCTTGCAGGCGGAGGACTGGCCCGACCTGCCGGGCCATACCCGCGACTGGCTGGCGTTGCAGCGCGCCGTCTCGCGCCTGCCGCAGCCCGACCGTCTGTTGCTGGAGACCTTCCCGCATGACGGGCGGCAGCATCTGTGCGTCTACGGGTTTGCCGGGCGCAACGCGCAGCAAACGCTGGGCCTGCTGCTGACCCGCCGGATGGAAGATGCGGGGCTGCATCCGCTGGGCTTCGTCGCAACGGATTACGCCACGCTGATCTGGGGGCTGGACCCGGTGACCGACCCGCATGCGCTGATCCGCGCTGCCGATCTGCGCGACGGGCTGGAGACGTGGTTGCAGGGCAATGCGGTGATGAAGCGCACCTTTCGCGCCAGTGCGGTGATCGCGGGCCTGATCGACCGGGTGCATCAGGGGCAGCGCAAGTCGGGGCGGCAGGCGACGTTTTCGTCGGATATCCTTTATGAAACCTTGATCAAGTACGACCCCGGGCATTTGCTGCTGGATATCACCCGTGAAGAGGCGATGCGCGGGCTGGTGGATTTTGGCCGGATCGAGGCAATGCTGGCCCGTGTCGCCGACCGGGTGGACCATGTGGCGCTGCCCCGCGTCAGCCCGCTGGCCGCGCCGCTGTTCCTGGAGCCCGGACGCATTCCGATCCATGGCGCGGGGCGTGAACGCTTGCTGAGTGATGCCGCTGAAAAACTGATGCGCACGGCGGGGCTGACGCCCTGATGACGGGGCTTGATCGTGGCGCGGCAATCGGCGACATGCAGCGCCATGACAGGCCATGACTTCACCTTTGCCGGGGAAACCCTGACCGCGCTGCCGTCCCGCGCCTTATGGTGGCCGGGCGCGCACACGCTGGTGGTGGCCGATCTGCATCTGGGCAAGGCGGGGCGGATCGCCCGACGGTCGGGGGCGTTGCTACCGCCCTATGAGGTCGCCGACACGCTGGCACGGCTGTCCGCGCTGGTGGCGGAACTGGCGCCCGCGCGGGTCATCTGCCTGGGCGACAGTTTCGACGATGACACGGCGGCGGCTGAACTGGACGCCCCCGCGCTGGCTGCCTTGCAGGGGCTGGAGGCCGGACGGGACTGGATCTGGGTGCAGGGCAACCACGACCCCATGGCGATGAACGCGGCGGGGCAGGGGGTGGCGGCATTCGCCTTTGGCCCGCTGTGCTTTCGCCATATCGCGCAGGCGGATGGCCTGCCCGAGGTGTCGGGGCATTACCACCCCAAGCTGCGCCTGCCCGCGCGCATGGGCGGGGGGCGCAGGGCGTGTTTCTTGTTGGGAAGGTCGGGGATCATCCTGCCCGCTTTTGGCACCTATACCGGCGGGCTGGATGCGCATGATCCGGCGGTGCAGCGTGCCATCGGGCCGGGGGCGGTGGCTGTCGTTACGGGCCAGACCGCGTTTGCCTTGCCGCTATCTGCCTGCGGGTAGCGAGACGCAGGTGCGGGGTCCTTCAAAGAGAGGTGCCGCGCCTTGGTGGCGACTTGACGATGGCGATGCGGTGGTGTGAAGGGTGATCCGGCTCTGGCGGGGGCAGTCCCTGCGCAGAGCCGGATGCGGTGTCAGTTTACAATCGCGGCGGCGGTCGCGGCGCGGATTTCATCCTCGGTGACGCCTTCGGCGACCTCGACGATCTTCAGCCCGCCTTCGACCACTTCCAGCACCCCCAGATTGGTGATGATGGTGTTGACCACGGCCTTGCCGGTCAACGGCAGGGTGCATTCCTTCAAGAGCTTCGATTCACCGGCCTTGTTGGTGTGATCCATCACGACGATGATGCGTTTGACGCCTGCCACAAGGTCCATCGCCCCGCCCATGCCTTTGATGAGCTTGCCGGGGATCATCCAGTTTGCCAGATCGCCGTTTTCGGCGACTTCCATCGCGCCCAGGATCGCCATGGCGATCTTGCCGCCGCGGATCATCGCAAACGACTGCGCGCTGTCGAAGAATGCGGTATGCGGCAGCGCGGTGACGGTCTGCTTGCCGGCGTTGATCAGGTCGGCGTCGACCTCATCCTCGGTCGGGAAGGGGCCAATGCCCAGCATGCCGTTTTCCGATTGCAGCGTCACGGTGACGCCCTCGGGAATGTAATTGGCCACCAGCGTCGGGATGCCGATGCCCAGGTTCACATACATCCCGTCTTCAAGTTCCTGTGCCGCGCGGGCGGCCATCTGATTGCGGTCCCATGCCATGATCTCGGTCCCCCTTATGCGGCGCGCGTTGTGCGCTGTTCGATGCGTTTTTCATGCTGGCCCTGAATCAGGCGGTGCACATAGATGCCGGGCAGGTGGATGTGATCGGGGTCCAGACTGCCGCGCGGTACGATTTCTTCAACCTCGGCCACACAGATCTTGCCGCAGGTGGCGGCAGGCGGGTTGAAGTTGCGCGCGGTCTTGCGGAACACGAGGTTGCCGGTGTCATCGGCCTTCCACGCCTTCACGATGGACAGATCGGCGACAATGCCGCGTTCCAGAACATAGGTTTCGCCGTCGAATTCCTTCAGTTCCTTGCCATCGGCGATGACCGTGCCCACGCCGGTCTTGGTGTAGAAGCCTGCAATGCCCGCGCCGCCTGCGCGCATGCGTTCGGCGAGCGTGCCCTGCGGGTTGAATTCCAGCTCCAGCTCACCGGACAGATATTGCCGCATGAATTCAGCGTTCTCGCCGACATACGAGGACATCATCTTGCGCACCTGCTTGGTCTGCAACAGAAGGCCAAGGCCGAAATCATCCACACCGGCGTTGTTCGAGGCGATGGTCAGGTCCTTGGTGCCCGCGTCGCGGATCGCCGCAATCAGCAGTTCGGGTATGCCGGACAGGCCAAAGCCGCCTGCCGCGATGGTCATGCCATCGAACAGCACGCCGTCCAGCGCCTCGGCGGCTGAGCCATAGATCTTTTTCATCGTTCACTCCCTCAATGTCACGTCGGGTCATGTTGTGGCGCGGCACATCGGTGAAGTCAATCTGGGGTTATGCTGCGGGGTTTATCCGGCGCTGTCGTCCGGGGCGGGTTTTGCCTTGGTGGTTTTGGGCTTGGCAGCGGCTTTGGTCGTGGTTTTTGCGGTGCCGGTCTTCGCAGTGGCCGTCTTCGCAGTGGCCGTCTTCGCAGTGGCCGTCTTCGCAGTGGCCGTCTTCGCAGTGGTCGCCTTTGCTGTGCCCGCCTTTGCCTTGGTTGCCGCAGCCTTCGGCTTGGCGGCTGCCTTGGGTTTGGCGGCGGCCTTGGGCTTGGACTTCGTCTTGCCCGCCTTGGCCGTGATCAGTTCCACAGCTTCTTCCATGGTGATGGCGGCGGGGTCGGTGTCCTTGGGCAGGGTGGCGTTTACCTTGTCCCATTTCACATAGGGGCCGTATTTGCCGTTCATCACATTGACAGGACCGCCACTGGTTGGGTGTTCGCCCAGTTCGCGCAGGGGGGCGGCAGCGGCAGCGCGGCCCCGGGTGGGCTTGGCGGCCAGCACTTCGACGGCGCGGTTCATGCCGATGATGAAGACCTCATCGACATCAGGCAGGTTGGCGTATTTCTTGCCGTGTTTCACGAAGGGGCCATAGCGGCCGATCCCGGCCTCGATCAGTTCACCATCCTCGGGGTGGGGGCCGACGGGGCGGGGCAGTGACAGCAGCAACAGCGCCTTTTCGAGGTCCATCGCATCGGTGGTCCAGCCTTTGGGCAGGCTGGCGCGGGGCGGTTTGGGCACTTCTTCGGTCGCTTCGCCGCGCTGCACGTAGGGGCCGAAGCGCCCGGTGCGCAGGCTGATCGGATCACCGTCATCATGGCCCAGCAGCTTGCCGTCGCCCGACAGCTCTGCATCCTCGCCCTCACCGGCGATGGGGCGGGTGTAGCGGCATTCGGGGTAATTGTTGCAGCCGATGAACGCGCCGCCTGAGCGGGCAGTTTTCAGGTTCAGCCGACCCGAGCCGCATTTTGGGCAGGATTTCGGGTCAGACCCGTCCTCACGCGGGGGATAGAGTTGCGGGGCCAGCACCTCATCAATCTTTTCCAGCACCTCGGTGATGCGCAGGTCTGCGGTTTCGGCAATCGCGGCCGAGAAATCGCGCCAGAAACGGGCCAACACGTCCTTATAATCGCGGTCCCCGGCCGAGATGTCGTCCAACTGCGATTCCAGATCGGCGGTGAAGTCGTATTCCAGATATTTGCGGAAGTAGTTGACCAGAAAGATCGTGACCAGACGCCCCTTATCCTCGGGGATCAGGCGGTTCTTGTCCTTGCGCACGTACCCGCGGTCCTGGATCGTGGTGACGATCGAGGCATAGGTCGAGGGGCGCCCGATGCCCAGTTCTTCCATGCGTTTGACCAGCGTCGCTTCGGTATAGCGGGGCGGGGGCTGGGTGAAATGCTGTTCGGGGGTCACGGCCTTTTTCGGCGTTGCGTCACCTTGCGCGATCTGCGGCAGGCGCCCGCCATCCTCATCGGCGGTGTCGTCGCGCCCTTCCTCATAGACCTTCAAGAAGCCGTCGAAGGTGATGACCTGACCCGTGGCGCGCAGGCCCACCTGTTCGTCGCGGCTGCCGATATCCACCGTGGTGCGTTCCAGCCGCGCGGCTTCCATCTGGCCCGCGATGGTGCGTTTCCAGATCAGATCATAGAGCTTACGCTGATCGGCATCGGTGGTTTTCAGCGCCTCGGGGCCGACCGACATTTCGGTGGGGCGGATGCATTCATGCGCTTCCTGGGCGTTTTTCGCCTTGTTCTTGTACATGCGCGGCGATTTGGGCACATAATCCGCGCCATAGCGGCGCTTGATCTCATCACGTGCGGCCATCACGGCCTCGGGCGCCATGTCGATCCCGTCGGTCCGCATGTAGGTGATATAACCTGCCTCATAGAGGCGCTGCGCCGTGCTCATGCATTGCTTGGCGCCCATGCCGAATTTGCGGCTGGCCTCTTGCTGCAGGGTGGAGGTCATGAAGGGCGCCGAGGGGTTGCGGGTGGCGGGCTTTGCCTCGACCGATTGAACCACAAGGTCGCGGCTGGTCACCGCGTGCACCGCCATTTCGGCGTCCGTGCCGGTGGCGAGGTCGAATTTATCAAGCTTCTTGCCCGCCAGGCTGATCAGCCGAGCCTCGAATTCCTGCCCGCGCGGGGTCGTCAGTTGGGCGGCAACGGTCCAGTATTCGCGGGCGTCGAAGGCCTCGATTTCCATCTCACGCTCGACGATCAGGCGCAGGCAGACGGATTGCACGCGGCCCGCCGACTTCGCGCCGGGCAGTTTGCGCCAGAGTACGGGCGAGAGGTTGAAGCCGACCAGATAATCCAGCGCGCGGCGTGCCAGATAGGCGCGCACCAGTTCCATATCAACATCGCGTGGGTTTTTCATCGCCTCGGTCACCGCGTTCTTGGTGATCGCGTTGAACACCACGCGGCGCACAGGTGTGTCTTTCTTGATGGCACGCGACTTTGCCAGCGCCTCGGTCAGGTGCCACGAGATCGCCTCGCCCTCACGGTCGGGGTCGGTGGCGAGGATCAGGTCGTTGTCATCCTTCAGGGCGTCGGAGATCGCCTTGAGGTGCTTGCGGCTGTCGGCGGCGACGTCCCATTTCATCTCGAAGTCGTGATCGGTATCGACCGAACCGTCTTTTGGTGGCAGATCGCGAACGTGTCCATAGGACGCCAGAACCGTAAAGCCGGGGCCAAGATACTTGTTGATTGTCTTGGCCTTAGCCGGGGACTCTACGACGACGACTGCCATGAAAAACCTCTGATCAAACGCTGCCGGAGGGGCCCGGCCTTTGGCGGCGCAAGATGTGGCCTGTTCACGGGTATTGTCAATGCACTGAAACCGCAGCTGGTTTTTCCGTTCAACCAAGGGGGTCTTCTGCGCGGCTGCCTGGGCGGGCAGGATGGGGGCTTGGCCCCCTATGGGGGTGAGGCCATTCCAAAGATCATCGGCGACGCACCGCCCAGCCCCTTGCCATTCAAGCGCGCGACACCATCCCGCCGCTGTGCCGCTGAACCGATCCGCTGAGTTCCAGCGTCAGAAGTTCCTGAAGCACCATGGCCGGCGGCAGTGCAAGGTCCCGGATTAACTGATCCTCAGCCATGGGACTGGGTCCGAGGCGGGACAGGATGGTGTTGTGCAGAAGCTGCGGTGGGTGCCCGGCTGTTGCTTTCTGTACCTGTCCGGGGGGCAAGACGGTTTCAGCCGCGTCAGGCTGCCGGTGGCCCAAGGGTGATTTTTGCCGTCGCGACTGGCCCGAGGCTGGTTGGACGGGGGGCGGCTGGCCAGAGAATGCTTGGCCCGCGACAGACGGGACCATGATCCGCTGGCGCGAAGCTGCCGGGCCGGCCGTCAAAGTCATGCCTTCGGGTCGAACCGCGTCGGCCTGCGTTCTGCGCGTCCTGTCGTGATCGGGCTCCAGTTCATCCAACGTGGCGGCTTCTTGCAGACCTTTGCGGGTGGCGGGACGATACGGGCGCAAGACTTCCAGCACGTCCTCGCTGCCGCGCACCAGTGTCGCACCGTCACGGATCAGGGCGTTGCAGCCCGCAGCGCGCGCATCGACAGGGTGGCCGGGCACGGCCATCACCTCGCGCCCCTGATCCAGCGCGTCACGTGCGGTGATCAGCGAGCCGGATTTCTCCGCCGCCTCTACCACCACGACCCCAAGCGCCAGGCCGGAGATCAGCCGATTGCGGCGCGGGAAATGCCGGGCCTGCGGCTGCATTCCCATGGGTTGATCGGAGACCCGCAGCCCCTGATCGGCGATTGCCGCCGCAAGCACTGCGTTTTCGGGCGGATAGATCACGTCGACCCCCCCTGCCATCACCGCGATCGTGCCGGTTTTCAGCGCGGCATGATGCGCGGCGGTGTCGATTCCGCGGGCCAGCCCGGAAACGATGGTGTAGCCGAAATGGCCCAGCCCTTCAGCCAGTTTGCGCGCCATGCGCGTGCCCAGGCTGGATGCGTTGCGGGCACCGACGATCGCAATCATCGGGCGCAGCACCGGGTCGCGGCGGCCCATGCACCACAGAACCGGGGGGGCATCGGGCAGCGTTGCGAGTTCGGTGGGATAATGGGGTGTGCCGAAACAGGCCATTTTCGCGCCGACCTGCCGCGCGGCGTCAATCTCGCGCAGAGCCACATCGCGGGGGCAGGCAACATAGCGGTCCAGCCCGGCGTGCTGCGCAATGCCCGGCAGGGCGTCCAGCGCGACCTGCGCCGATCCATGGTCCTGCATCAGCCGGTAAAACGTCGCCGGACCGACGCGGGAAGAGCGAATGAGACGAAGCCACGCCAGCCTGTCCTCTTCCGTGGTGGGTGGGGTGAAGGGTGGGTTAGAAGAAAACATTTCTTTCGCCATCGCCGCCTCGCCTCATTCAAGACTCACTTTGCGGCATGGAGGTTAAGAAGACGTAAACGTAACCACGATTCGGAAACAGTTTTTCAGGTGTCGCTGCCCCCCACCGTCAGGCCGCCGATCAGCAGCGAGGGCTGGCCCACGCCCACCGGCACCCACTGGCCTGCCTTGCCGCAATTGCCCATGCCCGGGTCCAGCGCCATGTCATTGCCGATGCCACGGATTTTCTGCAACGCGGTCGGGCCGTCGCCGATCAGGGTCGCACCGCGCACCGGCGCGCCGACAATGCCGTTTCGGACGCGATAAGCCTCGGTGCACGAAAAGACGAACTTGCCGTTGGTGATGTCCACCTGTCCGCCGCCAAAGCCCACGGCATAGATCCCGTCCTTCACATCGGCCAGAAGTGCTTCGGGCGCGGCATCGCCACCCAGCATATAGGTGTTGGTCATGCGCGGCATCGGCGTGTGGGCGTATGATTCCCGCCGCCCGTTGCCGGTGGGTGCCACCCCCATGAGGCGCGCGTTCTGCCGGTCCTGCATGTAGCCCACCAGAATGCCGTCATCGATCAAGACGTTGCGCGCGCTGGCGGTGCCTTCGTCGTCGATGCTGATCGACCCGCGCCTGTCGGGGATGGTGCCGTCATCCAGCACGGTGACGCCGGGGGCCGCGATGCGCTGCCCCATCAGCCCGGCAAAGGCCGAGGTGCCCTTTCGGTTGAAATCCCCCTCCAGCCCGTGGCCGATGGCCTCATGCAGCAAGATGCCCGGCCAGCCCGGCCCCAGCACCACATCCATGACCCCCGCGGGGGCCGGTTCGGCGCGCAGATTGACCAGCGCGATGCGCAGTGCCTCTTGCGCGACATTCTTCCAGTGGCCGGGCAGGATCAGCCCGGCCAGCCCATGGCGCCCGCCCCCGCCCGCCGAGCCGGATTCGCGCCGCCCGTCCTGTTCCACGATGATCGAGATGTTCAGCCGCGACATCGGGCGCACATCGGTCAGGCGCAGGCCCTCGGGGCGCAGGATCTCGACTTCCTGCAGCGACGCGGCAAGCGAGGCGGTGACCTGAACCACGCGCGGGTCAAGCGCACGCGCGAAAGCATCAATCTCGCGCAGCGTCTCGATCTTCACGCCGAACGCGGCATCTGCCATCGGATCTGCATCGCCGTAAAGCCGCTGGTTGGTGCCGGTGGGCGCATCGGCCAGTGTGCCGCCGCCCTCTCCTACGGCCAGCCGCGCGGTCTGCGCCGCCCGAGTCAGTGCGGATTCGGTGATATGGGTCGAATGGGCATAGCCCGTGACATCGCCGCGCACCGCCCGCAGCCCGAACCCTTCGGAGGCATCATAGCTGGCGTTGCGGATGCGCCCGTCATCGAGCACGATGCCTTCGGCGCGGCGGCGTTCCAGAAACAATTCACCATCATCGGCCCCTTCGGTCGTGCGGCGCAGCAGCGCCAGCGCCTGCGTCTCATCAAGCATGGTCTCAAACGGGCGGAAGGGGGCATCTGACATTTCTGGGGGCCTTTTCTTGCCGGAACGGGTGTCATTGATCTGCATCAAGCGGCGTCGCTTTGCCGCAACGGTTTTGCTTGTCCTAATCTGTCTAATATGGTTTTACGAGACCGGCAGACAAACTGAAACCTGTGACAGACCGCAGCGCGCCTGCGTCGGGTCAGTTGGATGCCAGAATAAATGATAAAGTGGAAAGCGGCCAGCAAGGTCGCGGATAAGACGGGAACAGAGAATGCGACTTTCAACGCTCGCCGCGCGCTGTGCCAGTATTGCCGCCGGGGTTTTCACCGCCGGACGTGCCTTTGCGGATGATCAACTGCCGGAACTGCCGGTCATCGGCGCGCCCGTGCCGGGCGGCATGCATTTTCAGCAACCGGTGACCGGCACGATGCAGTCGGCCGTGTTTCTGGATAACCTGTTGCTTTGGATCATTGTTCCTATCACGATCTTCGTGACCGGGCTGCTGATCTGGTGCATCGTGCGCTACAACCAGCGCGCCAACCCCACGCCCGCCCGTTTCACCCACAACACCGCGATCGAGGTGACATGGACCATCGTGCCCATCTTGATCCTGTTCGTTATCGGCGCGTTTTCACTGCCGATCCTGTTCAAGGACCAGACGATCCCGCAGGCTGATGTGACGATCAAGGCGACCGGTTATCAGTGGTACTGGGGCTATGAATATGTCGACCACGATGTCGAATTCTCCAGCTTCATGCTGGCCCGGGAAGAGCTCGAGGAAAACGGCTACGCCCAGAGCGAGTATCTTCTGGCGACCGATACGGCGATGGTGATTCCGGTCAACAAGACTGTGGTTGTTCAGGTGACAGGGGCGGATGTGATCCATTCCTGGGCCATGCCGTCGTTTGGCGTGAAGCAAGACGGCGTCCCCGGTCGCCTGGCAGAGCTGTGGTTCATGGCCGAAGAGGAAGGGATCTATTTCGGTCAGTGTTCCGAGCTTTGCGGGATTTCCCATGCCTACATGCCCATCACCGTGAAAGTCGTGTCCGAGGGTGAATACCTTGCATGGCTGGAACGGCAGGGCGCGACCAACATGGCCGCCGCCCCCGGTGCAGACACGCTGCGCGTTGCCGCCGCCGCTGACTGATCCGATCCGATCCGCGCAGCTTGGTCATGCGCCTTCGCGCCTGACCGCCACGGGAGAGCTTTATGACCGACATTCGTGCCGATATCGACACCAGCCTTCAGCCCGGTGATGCGGGCTTTGGCGATTATGTCGCGCTGCTGAAGCCGCGTGTCATGTCGTTGGTGGTGTTCACGGCCCTGGCCGGGCTGCTGGTTGCACCCGGCAACCTTCATCCGGTCGAGGCGCTTGCGGCGATCATCTTCATCGCGCTGGGGGCAGGGGCCTCGGGCGCGCTGAACATGTGGTGGGATGCCGATATTGACGCGGTGATGACACGCACGAAGAAGCGCCCCGTCCCCTCGGGCCGCGTCGCGGCCGGTGAGGCGTTGGCCGTCGGGCTGGCGCTGTCGGGGATCTCGGTGGTCATGCTCGGGCTGGCGACGAATCTGGCGGCGGCGGCCTTGCTGGCCTTCACGATCTTCTTCTATGCGGTCGTCTATTCCATGTGGCTGAAACGCGCGACACCGCAGAACATTGTGATTGGCGGCGCGGCGGGGGCTTTCCCGCCGATGATCGGCTGGGTCGCGGTGACGGGCAGCATCAGCCTTGAGGCATGCCTGATGTTCGCGTTGATCTTCATGTGGACCCCGCCGCATTTCTGGGCGCTGGCGCTGTTCATGAAGTCGGATTATTCGGATGCCAAGGTGCCGATGCTGACCGTGACCCACGGTCGCCGGGTGACGCGGGCGCATATCTTGGTCTATACGCTGCTGCTGGCGCCCCTGGCTGTCGGTGCCGGGTTCACGTCCATCGGCGGGCCGGTCTACCTGGCAACTGCCGTGGTGCTGAATGCGGTTTTCGTCCTGGGCGCGTTCCGCATCTGGCGGCGTGATGAAGTCATGGCCACCGCTGATAACTATCGGGTTGAAAAGCAGGTATTCCGCTTCTCACTCTACTATCTGTTCCTGCATTTCGTAGCAATCTTGCTGGAAGCAACACTGACGTCCACGGGTGCGTATGCGGCCTTGGGTTGGGAGATGATCTGATGGCGATTTCACGCGACCACGAACTGCACAAACGCCGCTTCAGCCGCAATGTCGGGGTGGGGCTGACACTGGTGTTTTTCGTCGCCTTGGTGTTCGGCCTGACCATCGCGAAGGTGCAGCGCGGCGGTAGCCTTCAGGCGTTCGACCACACCTACCGCCCGGCGCTGGAGCAACCCGCAGAATGAAACACTGGCGCGACCTCACCCCGAACAACAAGACAGCGGTGCAGGCAGGCGCGGTCGTGGTGGTCATGGCATCGCTCGGCTGGGCCTCGGTGCCGCTCTATGATCTTTTCTGCCGCGTGACGGGCTATGGCGGAACGACTTCGGTGGCCTCGGCCAGCACCGGTGCCATTGCGCAGACGATGGACGTGCGGTTCGATGGATCGAAGGAGCGTGATTTCCCGTGGGAATTCAAGCCGGTCGAGCGGACGATGACCATTCCCATGGGCGAAGTCGGCATGGCGTACTATGAGGCCTACAACCCGACCGATCGCGTGGTGGCAGGCACGGCCAGTTACAACGTCACGCCCTATGATGCGGGATTGTATTTCAGCAAGATTGATTGCTTCTGCTTTGAAATGCAGGTGTTGCAACCCGGCGAGCGGGTGCTGATGCCGGTCACCTTCTTTGTCGATCCGGAGATTCTGGAAGACAGGGATGCGAAATACACCCATACGATCACGCTGTCGTATACTTTCCACGAAACGGCAGTACCCGAGGATTATTCGGCAACGAACGCCACGCCGGTGGAAACGCTGACCCAATAACGCCGCACAACGCGGCGCAACCATAAAACGACTGCCTGAGGGAACACTGAAAATGGCGCACGAAAAGAACCACGACTATCACATCCTGCCCCCGTCGATCTGGCCGTTTCTGGGCGCGGCATCGGGGTTTGTCATGCTGTTTGGCGGGGTCATGTGGATGCACGACAACGGGCCCTGGCTGTTCCTGATGGGGCTGGCCGGTGTGCTTTATGTCATGTTCTCGTGGTGGAGCGACGTCGTCGCCGAAAGCCATGCCGGGGACCATACGCCCGTGGTGACCATCGGGCTGCGCTATGGCTTCATCATGTTCATCATGTCCGAGGTCATGTTCTTTGCCGCCTGGTTCTGGAGCTTCTTCAAGCACACCATGTATCCGATGTACGATTATGTCGGTACGCAATATGCAGCGCCCAGCATTCATCCGGTCAACGCCTTCGACCTGCCGCTGATCAATACGCTGGTCCTGCTGCTGTCGGGCTGCGCCGTGACCTGGGCGCACCACGCGCTGGTCCATGGTGGCGCGCGGCGCGATGTTGCCAACGGGCTGGCCATCGGCGTCTTGCTGGGCGTCGCCTTCACCGGCTTGCAGGCCTACGAATACTGGCATCTTGTGGTGCATGAGGGATACCAGTTCTCGGGTGAGGTGTTTTACGCCAACTTCTTCATGGCCACCGGGTTTCACGGCGCGCATGTGATCATCGGCACGATCTTCCTTGCGATCTGCTGGTTCCGTGTGCGGGCTGGGCATTTTACTGCGGAACGTCATGTGGGCTTTGAAGCCGCTGCCTGGTATTGGCACTTTGTCGATGTGGTCTGGCTGTTCCTGTTCTTCGCAGTATATGTCTGGGGCATGTAATCCCGCTTGGGCGGTGCGCGCGCCGGATCTCCGGCAGGGGCATGCGCCATAGCGGGGGCGACAGCGGGCCGGCCGGGCCCGTCAGCGTCTGAACGATCAAAAGCGCGGGCCGCAAGGCGCGCGCTTTTGCTGTGATGAAAGGTTTAACCATGCGCGGACGAATGATTGCCGCCCTGATGTTCGGGGTCATCGGCACGCTGATCTTGCTGGCGCTGGGAATCTGGCAGGTATCGCGCATGTCGGAAAAGGCCGCAGTGATCGCCGGGATCGAGGCGGGGATCGTTGCCGATCCCGTGCCGCTGCCTGCGGCACCTGACCCGGAAGCGGACCGCTACCTGCCGGTCACAGTTACCGGGCGCTTCACGGCGCAGGAATTGTTCGTGCTGGCCAGCCAGAAAATCGCAGGCACCGGCGTCCATATTGTCACCGCCTTCGAGACTGCTGACGGGCGGCGCGTGCTGGTGGACAGAGGCTTTGTTCCTTATGATGACCGCGATGCCGTGCGGCCCCGTTCGGCCGGGGCGGTTACGGTGGTGGGTAACCTGCACTGGCCGCGCGATGCCGACAGCTTCACGCCGGAGCCAGACGCCGCAAGCAACCTGTGGTTCGCCCGCGACGTGCCTGCCATGGCCGCGCATCTGGGGACCGAGCCCACGTTCATCATCGCCCGCAGTACCGATGAGGCCGCGCCCCCTGCCGCTTTCACGCCGCTTTCCACGGCGGGTATTCCGGACAACCACCTGTCCTATGCGATCACATGGTTCTTGCTGGCGGCCGTCTGGATGGGGATGACAGTGTTTCTTCTGTGGCGTATCAGGCAGCAACGGGCGTAAGGAATGACCATGCAATATCTCTCGACCCGCGGCACCGCGCCGCAGCTGGATTTTGAAGCCACGATGCTGACCGGGCTGGCCCGTGACGGCGGCCTGTATCTGCCGGACCATATACCGGCCATGACGCCAGCGCAGATCGCGGCGCTGGCCGGGCAGTCCTATGAGGAAATCGCCTTTGCGGTGATGCGCCCGTTCATCGGCGAGACATTCAGCGATGACGCGTTCCGCCAGATCATCGCGCGCGCTTACGCGGGTTTCGGCCATCCGGCGCGCGCGCCCCTGGTGCAGCTGGACGCGAACCATTTCCTGCTGGAACTGTTCCACGGGCCGACGCTGGCCTTCAAGGACTTCGCCATGCAGCTGATCGGCCAGCTGTTCCAGGCGGCGCTGGCGCGGTCCGGCGACCGGGTGACGATTGTTGGCGCGACCAGCGGCGACACCGGGTCGGCGGCGATCGAGGCGTTCCGAGGGTTGAAAAATGTGGATGTCTTCATCCTCTACCCCCATGGCCGGGTGTCCGACGTGCAGCGCCGCCAGATGACCACGCCGGTCGAGGACAACGTCCACGCGCTGGCCATCGACGGGGATTTCGATACCTGTCAGGCGTTGGTCAAGGACATGTTCAACGATTTCGATTTCCGCGACGGTGTGCGGCTGGCCGGTGTGAACTCGATCAACTGGGCGCGGGTGCTGGCGCAGGTGGTCTATTACTTCAGCGCCGCCGTCAGCCTTGGCGCGCCGCATCGCCCTGTCAGCTTTACGGTGCCCACCGGCAATTTTGGCGATATTTTCGCGGGGTTCATTGCGCGGGAAATGGGTCTGCCGATCGAGAAACTGGTGATCGCCACCAACCAGAACGACATTCTGCACCGTGCGCTGGAAACCGGCGCCTATACGACCAAAGGGGTCAGCCCCACGATCAGCCCGTCAATGGATATTCAGGTTTCTTCCAACTTTGAACGCGCGCTGTTCCACGCCTATGGGCGCGACGGGCAGGCCGTGGCGCAGGTGATGGCAGAGTTGAAGTCCACCGGCGGTTTCAAGATCTCGCAAGGTGCGCTGGAGGCGTTGCGCGAGACCTTCGCCTCGGGCCGCGCGTCGGAAGCCCAGACTGCCGATGCCATCACACGCACTTATGCCGCGACGGGCGAAATCCTGTGTCCGCATTCGGCGGTGGGCGTGCACGTGGCCGAGGGACTTCAATCCGCCACGCCGATGGTTACGTTGGCCACCGCGCATCCGGCGAAATTTCCCGATGCGGTGGCCGCAGCCATGGGCATCCGCCCCGCGCTGCCCGCCCGCATGGCCGATCTGTTCGATAAGCCTGAGCGCATGACCCGTCTGACCAATGACCTTGGTGCGCTGCAAACCCTGATCCGCGAAAGGATAGCCCTTTGACTTGCCGCCTGACGACCCTGCCCAATGGTTTCCGCATTGTGACGGAGCATATGCCCGGCCTTGCCTCGGCTGCCGTGGGCGTGTGGGTGAATGCGGGCGCGCGGCATGAACGCGCCGACCAGAATGGCGTGGCGCATTTCCTTGAACATATGGCGTTCAAGGGAACCGCACGGCGCAGTGCCTTGCAGATCGCCGAAGAGATCGAGGATGTGGGCGGCTATATCAACGCCTACACCTCGCGCGAGATGACGGCCTATTATGCCCGCGTGCTGGCCGCCGATGTGCCGCTGGCCCTCGATGTGATCGCCGATATCGTGTTGAACCCGGCGTTCGAGCCGCGCGAGGTTGAGGTTGAGCGCGGCGTGATCTTGCAAGAGATCGGTCAGGCGCTGGACACGCCCGACGATGTGATCTTCGACTGGCTGCAAGAGGCCGCCTATCCCGCGCAGGCCATCGGCCGCCCCATCCTTGGCCCTTCAGAACGGGTTTCCAGCTTTGGCGAAACCGACCTGCGCGGCTTTGTTGCCCAGCATTATGGCCCCGGGCAGATGATCCTCGCGGCATCGGGCGCCGTGGATCATGACCGGTTGGTTGCGCTGGCCGAGGGGTATTTTGCCCATCTGTCGCCCATTCCGCAGGCTGTGGCCGATGCTGCGCGCTTCACCACCGGCGAACGGCGCGAGGTCAAGTCGCTGGAACAGGCGCATTTCGCGCTGGCGTTCGAGGCGCCGGGCTACCGCGACCCCGATTTCTATGCCGCGCAGGTGTTTACCGGCGCGCTGGGGGGCGGCATGTCCTCGCGCCTGTTCCAGAAACTGCGTGAGGAACACGGGCTGTGCTACACGATCTTTGCCCAAACCGGGGCCTATGCCGATACGGGCATGATGACGATCTATGCGGGCACCGGGGCGGGGGAGCTGACGCAGCTGTCGCATCTGACCATGGATGAGATGAAGCGCGCCGCCGAAGACATGTCCGAGGCTGAGGTCGCCCGCGCCCGGGCGCAGATGAAGGCGGGGCTTCTGATGGGGCTGGAAAGCCCTTCATCGCGCGCCGAACGGCTGGCGCGGCTGCTGTCCATCTGGGGCCGGGTGCCCGATGTGTCCGAAGCCGTGGCCCGCATCGACGCGGTGAGCGTGGCCGATGTGCGCGGCTTTGCCGCGTCGATGTTGCATGATGGCCGCGCGGCGCTGGCGCTTTATGGCCCGGTGGCCGATGCGCCGCGCCTATCCGACCTGCACGCCCGGCTTGCCGCCTGATGTTGGGCTTCCGGCGCAAAATTGCGATCGAGAGCGATCGTATGATTCTGCGCCTGCCGCAACATGCCGATTACCGCCCTTGGGCGGCGCTGCGACAGGAAAGTGCCGGGTTCCTGGTGCCGTGGGAGCCGACATGGTCGGTCGATCACCTGTCGCGCAAGGGGTTCACCAACCGTGTGGCCTGGGCCGCGCGTACCTCGGCCAATGGTTCGGCCTTGCCGTTGTTCCTGATCCGGCGCGATGACAACACGCTGCTGGGTGCGATCACGCTGGATCATATCCGGCGCGGTCCGGCGCAATCTGGTACGCTGGGCTACTGGATCGGCCAGCCCTTTGCGCGGCAGGGCTACATGCGCGAGGCGATTGACGCCACTGTCCGCCATGCGTTCACCATCCTTGGTCTTAGCCGGATCGAGGCCGCATGCCTGCCTGAAAACGTGGCCTCACGCGGGGCGCTGGAGCGGGCTGGGTTCAAGTACGAGGGCGTCGCCCAAAGCTATCTGCAAATCAACGGGCGCTGGCGCAACCATGTGCTTTACGCCAACCTGCGCTATGACCGGCGGGGCCGGACGGATGTGGGGCAGGCGTGAGGCCTGCGCGCATCGCGGTGGCTGGCGGTATCGGCGTTGATCTGTTGCCGCGATGCCGCTTAGGCTGCCGGTAGGCGGCTTTGACGGCTGAACAAAGGAATTCTGCCATGCTTAACCCTGCTGACGGCGCGTTTCTGGATCATCTGGCGGGCCTTTTGCAAGATGGTGTGCTGCGCCCGATCGCGCCGCGCTATCTGGAAGAACCGCGCGGGCGCTACCGGGGACAGGCGGCGGCGGTTGCCTGCCCGGCGGATGCCGATACGGTCGCGGTGATCTTGCGCGCCTGCGCCGACGCGCGGGTGGGTGTGGTGCCCTATGGCGGCGGCACCGGGCTGGTGGGAGGGCAGGTCGCGCCCGACGGCCCTATGCCGCTGCTTTTATCGCTGGAACGCATGACGGCCCTGCGCGCGGTGTACCCTTCCGAGAATGTGCTGATTGCTGAGGCAGGCGTGGTGCTGGCCGATGTGCAGGCCGCCGCGGAGGGTGTGGAACGGTTGTTTCCGCTGTCGCTGGCCTCTGAAGGTTCGGCCCGGATCGGGGGGCTTTTGGGCGCCAACGCGGGCGGCACGGCGGTGCTGCGCTATGGCAATGCGCGGGACCTCTGCCTGGGGCTGGAGGCGGTGTTTCCTGACGGGTCGATCTGGCACGGCGCGAAGCGGCTGCGCAAGGACAACACCGGCTATGACCTGCGCCACCTGCTGATCGGGTCCGAGGGCACGCTGGGTGTCATTACCGCCGCTTCGCTGCGTCTGTACCCCCGGCCCGCCCGCAACGGCGCGGCGCTGATGGTGGTGAATACTCCCGCCGATGCGCTGGCTCTGTTGGCGGTTGCGCAGGCGCAGGTGGCCGAGGGGCTTTCGGGGTTTGAGCTGATCAGCGGCATGGGACTGCGTTTTCTGCGCGAAAAACTGCCGGATCTGCGCCAGCCCTTTTCCACGCCGCCCGACTGGATGGTGTTGGTGGATCTGGGCCTGCCCACGGCTCTGGACCCTGCAAGCGCGCTTGAGGCGATATTTGAGGCCGGGCTGGACGCGGGTCTGGTCAGCGACGGGGTGATCGCGCAATCCGACAGCCAACGCGCCGATTTCTGGAACCTTCGCGAAACGATCCCGGAAGCCAACCGCCTGACGGGCGCCATCGTCAGCCATGACATCGCCTTGCCGCTGTCGGTGGTGCCTGAATTTCTGGAACAGGCCGATGCCGCCATCGCGCGGCTGGGGCCGTTCCGGGTGAATTGCTTCGGCCATCTGGGCGACGGCAACCTGCACTACAACATCTTCCCGCCTGCGGGCCATGAGCGCGCCACCTATGACAGCCGGCGCGCCGAGATTCAGGGCAGGGTGCATGATCTGACCCATGCGATGGGGGGATCGGTCAGTGCGGAACACGGGATCGGGCGGTTCAAGGCGGCGGATCTGGTGCGCTATGGTGACCCGGCAAAACTGGCCGCGATGCGCGGGATCAAGGCCGCGCTGGATCCCGTGGGCATCATGAACCCGGGCGCCGTGCTGGGGCAGTCGGCGGGCTGACCTGCGCCCTGGCGCCCATGCGCTGCGTGCAATTCCGCCCTGTGCCTGCCGCTAAGGTTTGGACAAATTCCCCATGGGGCATTATATGGTCCCTACGCAATGCAAAGGACTGCCCATGGCCCCCCGCGATCTGACCCTGCCCGAAGGCCGCCACCCCGAAAAGGCGCATCGCCCTGACAATGCTCAGCCGAAGAAACCTGCATGGATCCGCGTGAAGGCGCCGGGCAGCGCGGAATACAAGCGCACCCGCGACATCATGCGTGAGAACAAGCTGGTGACAGTGTGCGAGGAAGCGGGCTGCCCGAACGTCGGCGAATGCTGGAGCCAGGGCCACGCCACCATGATGATCATGGGCGAGATCTGCACCCGGGGCTGCACCTTTTGCAACGTCGCCACCGGGCGCCCCGACACGCTGGACGCGTTCGAGCCGGGGCGTGTGGCGCATGCGGTGGACAAGCTGGGCCTGAAGCATGTGGTCATCACCTCGGTGGACCGTGACGATCTGGATGACGGCGGGGCAGACCACTTTGCCCAGACCATCCGCGCCGTGCGCCACCGCAGCCCCGACACGACGATCGAGATCCTGACGCCGGATTTCCTGAAATGCGCGCCCTCCGCGCTGGAAACCGTGGTCGCTGCGCGGCCTGATGTGTTCAACCATAATCTGGAAACTGTGCCCTCGCTCTATCCCACGGTGCGGCCAGGCGCGCGTTATTTCCACAGCCTGCGGCTGTTGCAGCGGGTGAAGGAACTGGACCCCGGCATGTTCACCAAATCGGGGATCATGGTGGGGCTGGGTGAAGATGCGCAGTCGGTCCGGCAAGTGATGGATGACATGCGCAGCGCTGATGTGGATTTCCTGACCATTGGGCAGTATCTGCAACCGACCCCAAAACACCATCGCGTGGACAGCTTCATCACGCCTGATGAATTCAAGTCCTATGAAAAGGCCGCCTATGGCAAGGGGTTCTTGATGGTCTCGGCCACGCCACTGACGCGGTCGAGCTACCATGCGGGTGACGATTTCGCGCGGTTGCGCGATGCCCGTCTGGCAAAACTGGGCCGTGCCTGAGCGTCAGGGGCGGCGCGCGGCCGAAAGCGCAGGTTCTGTCGCACTGGTTGCCAAGGTTGTGCGCATGTCCACGGGGCCTTGAGGCCGCCGAATGAACAGCGTATGCCACACGCTGCTGGCGTTTGGAGTATACGGCAATGAAATTTCTCGATCTGACCAAAGTCTACATCCGCTCTGGCGGGGGCGGATCGGGCTGCGTCAGCTTCCGGCGCGAAAAGTTCATCGAATTCGGCGGCCCTGATGGTGGCGACGGTGGCAATGGCGGCGATGTCTGGGCGGAAGCCGTGGACGGCCTGAACACCCTGATCGACTTTCGCTTTCAGCAGCATTTCTTCGCGAAATCCGGCCAGCCGGGCATGGGCAGTCAGCGCACTGGCAAATCTGGCGATGACATCGTGCTGCGCGTCCCCGCAGGCACCGAGGTGCTGGACGAGGATGAAGAAACCGTCATTGCCGACCTGACCGAGGTGGGGCAACGCGTTCTGTTGGCCAAGGGCGGCAATGGCGGCTGGGGCAACCTGCATTTCAAGACCGCGACCAACCGATCCCCCCGCCGCGCCAATCCGGGGCAGGAGGGGGTGGAGCGTACCCTCTGGCTGCGGCTGAAGCTGATCGCGGATGCGGGCCTTGCAGGGCTGCCGAACGCGGGGAAATCCACATTTCTGGCCGCCACGTCGAACGCGCGGCCCAAGATCGCCGATTATCCCTTCACCACGCTGCACCCCAACCTTGGCGTCGTGGGCGTTGACGGGCGTGAATTCGTGATGGCCGATATTCCCGGCCTGATCGAGGGCGCATCCGAGGGGCGCGGACTGGGCGACCAGTTCCTGGCCCATGTCGAACGCTGCGCGGTGCTGTTGCATGTGGTTGATGGTACCTCGGAAGATGTGGCGCGTGATTACGACATCATCGAGGGCGAATTGCAGGCCTATTCCCCCATCGTGGCGGCGAAACCGCGCATCATCGCGCTGACGAAGATCGACGCGATGGATGCCGACGACCGTGCCGAAAAGACGGCCGCCCTGGCCGAGGCTTCCGGGCAGCGGGTGCATCAGGTGTCCGCCGTCGCAGGTGAAGGCGTGCAGGATCTGTTGCGCGTCTTGATTCGCAGCATCGACAAGGCGCGCGAGGTGCCCGTGGAGGAAGCCCCGTGGCAACCCTGAACGCAGGCGATGCGACCACGCCCGGCACCGTCACCCCTGACCTGAACAAAGCCCGGCGGCTGGTGATCAAGATCGGCTCGGCCCTGCTGGTCGAGGCGGGCCGCCTGCGGTCTGACTGGCTGATCGCGCTGGCGCAGGACATCGCGCAGATCCGGGCGCGGGGAACCGATGTGGTTATTGTGTCGTCCGGGTCCATCGCGCTGGGGCGCGGGGTGCTGGGGCTGGCGCCCGGGCTGCTGGCGCTGGAACAGTCGCAGGCGGCGGCATCGGTCGGGCAGATCGGGCTGGCGCAGGCCTGGCAAACCGCCCTTGCCCCGCATGGCATCACGGCGGGCCAGGTGTTGGTGACGCTGGAAGATACGGAAAACCGCCGCCGCTATCTCAACATTCGCGCCACGCTCGAAACCCTGCTTGGGCTTGGCGTGGTGCCGATTGTCAACGAAAACGACACAGTCGCCACGGATGAGATCCGATATGGCGACAATGACCGGCTGGCGGCGCAGGTCGCGGTGACCATCGGCGCCGATCAGCTGGTGTTGTTGTCCGATGTCGATGGCCTCTATACCGGCAACCCGCAGGTGGACCCGACCGCGACCCGGCTGGACCTCGTGGCCGAAATCACCCCGCAGATCGAGGCAATGGCCGGTGACCCGCTGTCGCTTCTGTCGCGCGGCGGCATGAAGACGAAGGTGATGGCCGCCAAAACCGCAACGGCGGCGGGCTGTGCCATGGCGATTGCGGCGGGGGCTGTCGCGCGGCCGCTGGACGCTATGGCCCATGGCGCGCCCTGCACCTGGTTCGCACCATTGGGCGACCCGCAGGCTGCGCGCAAACGCTGGATCGCAGCGATGAAGGCCAAGGGCGCGGTGACGCTGGATGCGGGCGCGGCGCAGGCGCTGGCGCAGGGAAAATCCCTCTTGCCTGCGGGTGTGGTTTTGGTCGAGGGTGCCTTCGGTCGTGGTGATCCGGTGGCGATTATCGGACCCGACGGCCCGCTGGGCTTAGGGCTGGTGCGCTATACCGCGCCCGAGGCACGCTCGATCGCCGGGCACCGCAGCAATGAGATCGCGCAGATTCTGGGCTATCCGGGCCGGGCTGCGCTGATACACAGGGATGATATGGTGCTATGAGCGATGATATTGCAGTAATGATGGCCGAAATCGGCGCGGCGGCGCGCGCGGCGGCGGGGCAGTTGGCCGTGGCCAGTGACGACCAGAAACGCACCGCCCTGAACGCCGCCGCCGATGCGGTCGAGGCCGCGCAGGGCACGATCCTTGCAGCCAATGCCGAGGATCTGGCGTTTGGGCGCGCCAAGGGGCTCAGCGATGCCATGCTGGACCGGTTGGTGCTGAATCCTGACCGGATCGGCGCGATTGCGCAGGGCCTGCGCGACGTCGCCGGTCAGGCCGACCCGGTCGGGCAGGTCATCGCCGCCTGGGATCGCCCCGCGGGGCTGCATGTCGAACGGGTACGCACCCCCATTGGCGTGATCGGCGTGATCTATGAAAGCCGTCCGAATGTGACGGCGGATGCCGGTGCGCTGTGCCTCAAATCCGGCAATGCGGTGATCCTGCGCGGCGGGTCGGAAAGTTTCCATTCCTCGCGCGCCATCCATGCCTGCATGGTCGAAGGGCTGCGCGCCGCCGGGCTGCCGGAAACTGCGGTGCAACTGGTGCCTACCCGCGACCGCGCGGCGGTGTCGGAAATGCTGGGTATGACGGCGCATATTGACGTGATTATCCCGCGTGGCGGCAAGGGGCTGGTGGGGCTGGTACAAGAACAGGCCCGCGTGCCGGTTTTCGCGCATCTGGAAGGCATCTGCCACGTCTATGTCGACGCCCATGCCGACCCGGCGAAGGCCCGGTCGGTCGTGCTGAACGCCAAGACCCGGCGCACCGGGATTTGCGGCGCTGCCGAATGCCTGCTGCTGCATGATGCGATTGCCGACACGTTGGGCGCGCAGATCATCGCCGACCTGATTGCGGCGGGGGTTGAGGTGCGTGCTGGCGCGGGGCTGACGCAACTGCCCGGCGTGGTTGCCGCGAAGCCGGAAGATTTCGGGCGGGAGTTTCTGGATATGGTGATTGCGGTTGCCCGTGTGCCGGATGTTCAGGGTGCGATGGATCATATTGCGCGCCATGGATCGGGCCACACCGAATCGATCCTGACCGAAGATGCCGCAACGGCGGCGACTTTCCTGTCGCAGGTGGGCTCGGCGATCGTGATGCACAATGCCTCGACCCAGTTCGCTGACGGGGCGGAATTCGGCATGGGGGCAGAGATCGGCATCGCAACGGGCCGATTGCACGCGCGTGGCCCTATCGGCGCCGAGCAGTTGACCAGCTTCAACTATCGCGTGCGCGGGGACGGCACTATCCGGGCGTGACGCTGCGCGCCATGCCGTGTGTGCAATGACGGGTTGACGCCCGCGATATCTCCGGCGCTCAACCCGCAAACCCCCGCGATCAAGGTCTTGCTTGCGGGGCGCATGATGCCCCGTGTGGTATTGTCAGAAGGACAGGGAAATCCGGTCATTGTCCCGCAAGATCGTCAGCGCGCGGTCGCGCGCAGCCAGTTCCAACGGCACAAGGGCGAACTGCACCAGCGCGGGCCGCATCTCATCAGGAACGTCGCCGGTGATCAATGCGTCAAACAGATTGTCCTCCACCCGCAGTCTGTCCGAGGTACCTGCCACCTTGATCCGGTCGTCTTGCTGCGTAACGCTGATCTGCCCGCCCCATGGCATGGCAGTCTCCATGCATTGAAGCAGCAAGAAGGCCAGTTTGACATCCTGCCGGGGCAGGGCCGCGGGGATAGCCCAGTCTACCGAAAGCCGGGTCCCGGCGAAAAGATCGCTGAGGATCGAGCCGATTTCCCGCTCGCTCATCATCTGGTCGGCGCTGAAGACGCCGAAGGCGACCCGGAAAAAGCGGATGCGCGCATTGGCATTGCCGACGCTTTCGGCCAGAAGCGCCAGTTCCGCCTTGCCAAGCGCCGACGTCATGGACAACAGTTCAATACCATTGCCGATTGCGCCGATCGGGCTGATAAGGTCATGACAGATGCGGGAACCGATGAGCGCGCTGATGTCTAGTTTTGAGGTCAAATGAAAAGTCCAGTCCGGAGGGTATGAATGAGCGGCAGAAACGCGATATTCGAACCGGGAACACTTGTCAGACACCCGGAGCAACCCGATTGGGGCCTTGGACAAGTGCAGTCCAATATCTCAAATCGAATCACGGTCAATTTTGAGCATCAGGGCAAAAAGGTAATTGATGCCGATCAAATCAACTTGGTTTTCGTCAGTCAAACGTAATCCCAATGGGTAAACAAAATTCCCCCGTGCGTCAGGCCGGCTTTGGCGCGCCCCGGTCGGTGGCATTGCAAAACGCACCGTCAGCCGGTACAGGGCAAGATGCCATGGAACAGGCGGCGATGACTGAATTTGCAATCGACACCGGGGCGGATCGCCATTTCGAGATCAGGCTGGCGCACAGCGATGGCGACCTTTGTGCCGCGCAACGCCTCAGATATCGCGTGTTTGTCGAGGAACTGGGCGGGCGCGGCGGCCCGATGGCCGACCACGATGCGCGGTTGGAAATTGATACGTTCGACGTCGATTGCGACCACCTGCTGTTGATTGACACCCGGCGCGATCCGGCGAAACTGGATCATGTGGTGGGGGTGTACCGGCTGCTTTCTGGCACAGCCGCCGCACGGCTGGGGCGGTATTACAGCGAAGCTGAATATGACCTGAGCTTGCTGCGCGCCACCGGGCGCAAGGTTCTGGAACTGGGCCGGTCCTGTGTCCACCCCGAGTATCGCAATTCCACCGCCATGCTGCATTTGTGGAATGCCTTGGCCCAGCATGTGCTGTCGCAAGATATCGAGGTCCTGTTCGGCGTCGCCAGCTTCCACGGCACCGATGTGGCAGCGCTGGCGCAACCGCTCAGCTGGCTGCACCACCACCACCTCGCACCCGAGGGGATGCGTGTGCGCGCGCTGCCCGCGCATTTCCAGCCGATGGACCTGCTGCCCCTCGATGCGCTTTCGCGACGCGATGCGATGGCGCGGATACCCGCGCTCATCAAGGCCTACCTGCGGCTGGGTGGTTATGTGGGCGAGGGGGCGTTTGTGGATCACGATTTCAACACGACCGATGTTTGCCTGATTATGGATACGCGCACGATGTCCGAGAAACACTTGGGGTTCTATACCCGCAAGTCAGGCCGGGGCTGAGTCCCTTGCCCGAACCTGTGCCTACCCCGGTTTTTGTGCCCTCGTCTGTACCCGACCCTGTGCCCGTGTCGGCCGCCAAATCGACCACCTGGTATTCGACCGAACCGCCGCCGCCGCTGGTGGTTCAGGGCTTTGGCTGGCTGCGGGTTGCGCTGCGCGGCGGTGCGCTGGCGCTGATCGTCTATGGTGGGCTGATCGTGTTGCTGTTGGCCCGTCTGCTGGAAAGGCCGTTGTTTGGACAGCGCCGCCCGGTAACACCCTTCATTACCCAAGCGGCATGTCGTGCGGCGCTTATGGCGTTGGGATTACGGCTGCGCGTTCAGGGCAAACCGATGCAGCTTCCGGGCGCACTGGTGGCGAACCATGCGTCCTGGCTGGATATTTTTGCGCTGAACGCCGCCCAGCAGGGGTATTTTGTCGCCAAATCCGAAGTCGCGGGCTGGCCCGGCATCGGGTGGCTGGCCCGCGCGACGGGCACGCTTTTTATCGCGCGAAAGGTGCAGGCGGCCGGGGAACAGAAGCGCACGTTCGAAGCGCGGCTGCGCATGGGCCACCGGCTGCTGTTTTTTCCAGAAGGCACCAGTTCGGACGGGCGGCGGGTGCTGCCTTTCAAATCCACCCTGTTCGCGGCGTTTTTTGCCCCTGAATTGCGCGATGTTTTGCACATTCAACCGGTCAGCGTCGTCTATTCCGCCCCTGAAGGCACGGACCCACGTCTCTATGGTTGGTGGGGCGACATGGGGTTCGCAGCGCATATGCTTGTGGTGCTGGGCGCGGCGCGGCGGGGGCAGGTGGCGCTGACCTTCCATCCACCGCGGCCGGTATCCGGCTTTGCTGACCGCAAGGCGCTGGCGAAATACTGCCAAGCCACCGTGCAAGGCGGCTGTGGCTTTTGAGCCCTGAAGGGGGCTGATGCGGGGCGGCACGCGACGGGCGGTTGCGACGAGAGGTTGCGATGGGCCATTGAATATCGGCCATTGAATGTTGACAGCCCCCCGCCCGGTCGGCTTATGGACAGACGATGGGGGAACAGCTTTGACACAACGCGCGCGGCAGCGGTTTGGGGCGGGGTATTTCAGGCCACGGCATGTCCGTGCCTGGTGCATCGGCATGCTGTGCCTCGCAGGGATGCTGGGCGGCGCGCTCTGGCTTTATCAGCGCGTCACGGTCTACTACCTGACCGAGGCCAGCGCGCGCGGCGAGAATACGCTGCGCCTTGCCACCGCCACCTTGCGCGGCCAACTTGCCCGGTATGAGCGTTTGCCCGAACTGCTGGCGCAACAGCGCGTCATCGGCAACCTCCTCGTCGCGCCCGACACCATGGCGCGGGTTGCAGCGGCAAACCAGTATCTGCGCGCCACAGCGGGCTTGCTGGGGGCATCCGACATCTATGTCATGCAGTTGGACGGCAACACGCTGGCGGCCAGCAACTTTGATACTGATGTGTCGTTCATCGGGGGAAATTTCGCCTTTCGCCCGTATTTTCTGGACGCTTTGTCGGAAGGGCAGGGCCGGTTCTTCGCGCTGGGCACCACCTCCCTGAAGCGGGGGTATTATTTCGGCGCGCCGGTGCGGGTGGACGGCGCGCTGCGCGGCGTGTTGGTCATCAAGATCGACCTCGATGAGATCGAAAATGCGTGGGGCGGCGGGGATTATGAGGTCGTGGTGACCGACCCCGAGGGCATCGTGTTCCTGTCATCCAACCCCGAATGGCGCTTTCGCGCCTTGCAGCCCCTTACCCCCGCGCGGCTGGCCCGCACCGGGGCGACGCGGCGCTACGCCACCACCCCCCTCAGCGAGATCCCGCATCAGATGACAGCCGCGGCGCCTGAGCTGGCGTTGATGACGGTGCCGGAGGCGGCGGAATATGTCGTGGTGGCTGAACCGATGCCCGATGCCGGATGGACGGTGAATGTCCTTCTGAACACGGCCTCGGCACGGGTGCAGGCGCGCACCACGGTGTCGGTGGGCCTGCTTTTGGTGGTGCTGGCGGCGCTTTCGGTCTGGATTGTGCGTCAGCAACGCCAGGCGCTGGCAGAACGCCTTCACCTTCAGCGTTCCGCGCGTGAGGATCTGGAGCGGCGCGTTGCCGAGCGTACCGCGCAATTGGGTGCGGTGAACACCGCCCTGAAGGGCGAGGTGGCTGAGCGCCGCGCAACGGAAACCGTGCTGCGCCAGACGCAGGCCGATCTGATCCAGGCGGGCAAGCTGGCGGCACTGGGCCAGATGTCGGCCGCGCTGAGCCATGAATTCAACCAGCCGTTGGCCGCTACGCGCAACTATGCCGAAAACGCACAATTGTTGCTGGACCGTGGGCGGGTGGCCGATGCGCGCGAGAATGTCGGGCGTATCGTGTCGCTGGTGGACCGGATGACGCGGATCAGCCGGCACCTGCGCAACTTTGCCCGCAAGCCCAATGCCAAGCTTACCGAGGTGGAACTGGCCCCGGTGATCCATGCCATGCAAGAAATCATGGCGTGGCGCTTTGAGGCAACGGGTGCTGAACTGAAGCTTGATCTGGGCCCCGCCCCAGTGCGCGTGGTTGCGGGGCCAGTGCGGCTGCAACAGGTGCTGGTCAACCTGGTCTCGAACGCGCTGGATGCCAGCGAAGGTGCGGCGGATCGCAGCTTGCACCTGCGCGCCGAGGTCAAAGGCGACATGGTGCGGCTGATCTTGCGTGACCACGGCCCGGGCGTGTCGCCGGGGCTGGGCGAGCGGATCTTTGATCCGTTCTTTTCCACCAAGGGGGTGGGCAAGGGGCTTGGGCTGGGCCTGTCGATTTCCTATAACATCATGCGTGATTTTGGCGGCGGTCTGTCGGTGCGCAACCATCCCGGGGGCGGCGCCGAATTCACCCTGACACTGCGCGCCGCCAGCGCCAGTCTGGAGGCTGCCGAATGACCCTGACACGCATCTTGCTGGCCGATGATGAAGAGGATCTGCGGGTCTCGACCACGCAGGCGCTGGATCTGGCGGGCTTTGATGTGATCGCCTGCGACACTGGCGAGGCCGTGCTGACCCGCGTCGGTTTCGGCTTTGACGGCATCGTCATTACCGACATTCGCATGCCTGGGCTGGACGGCCTGAGCCTGATGAACCGCATCCACGAGATCGACCGCGACATTCCCGTCATCTTGATTACCGGGCACGGCGATGTGCAACTGGCCGTGCGCGCGATGCGTGCAGGGGCGCATGATTTCGTGGAAAAGCCGTTCTCGGGCACGCAACTGGCGGGGATTGCCGGACGGGCGCTGGAATACCGGCAACTGGTGCTGGAAAACCGCGTGCTGCGCGCCGCCGCCGGGCAGGCCGATGATCTGGAGGTGCGGCTGATCGGGCGCACGCCTGCCATGGTGGACCTGCGCCGCCAGATCCGCACCATCGGTCCGTCGGATGCTGATGTGTTGATCATGGGCGAGACCGGGACGGGCAAAGAGGTCGTGGCGCGCACCCTTCACGACCTGTCGGCCCGAAAGCCGAAGCCCTTCATCACCATCGATTGCAGCGCCCTGCCTGAAACGCAGATCGAAAGCGAGCTGTTCGGGCATGAGGCAGGGGCCTTTCCCGGCGCGATGCGCGCCCGCTATGGCAAGTTTGAACACGCGCGCGGCGGCACCATCTTGCTTGATGACATCGGGGCGATGCCGCTGGCCTTGCAGGGCAAGCTGCTGCGCGTCATCCAGGACCGGGTGATCACACCGCTTGGCGCGAATGAGGCACGCGACCTGGATGTGCGGTTCATCGCCACCTCTCGCACTGATCTGGGGGAGGAGGTCAATGCGGGCCGGTTCCGCGCTGACCTGTTCTACCGGCTGAATGTGGTGATGCTGCGCATGCTGCCGCTTTCGGCGCGGGCCGATGACATCCCGCTGCTGTTTTCCAAGCTTTTGATCGAGGCGGCGGCCCGTCACCGCGTGGCCGAGGCAAGCGCGCCGCCGCATGTGCTGGCCGAGGTTGCGGCCCGCGACTGGCCCGGCAACGTGCGGGAATTGCGCAACGCCGCCGACCGTTTCGCGCTGGGGCTGGGTCTGACGCCCCGCGCGTCCGACGCCGCCCCCCCGGATGAAGGGGCGCGGCTGGCCGATCTGGTGGCTGATTTTGAGCGCTCGGTCCTTGTCAGCGCGCTGACCGCGCAGCACGGGAACCTGCGCCCGGTCTATGAAGCGCTCGGCCTGTCGCGCAAGTCGCTATACGAGAAGATGCAGAAATACGGGCTGGACAAGGGGCAGTTCAGCGGCTGATCGCCATGTGCGCTGTGACCGTTGCCTGGGGCTCCTTCCGTGGCGCCCCGGGCAACGGGGCGGTTTTCCACCCATGATCCGGGCGCGATGTCCCCTTTTCCACCCATGCCTGCCAGACGGACCCGGAAAAACTTCAACTATCCGTGCGCTGTGGCTTGCGCCGCGCCGCCATCACCGCATTTAACCTGCCCATGGCGGTCCGGAGGAGACTGGACCGCTGCACGATACCCGCCGGTCACCACGGCCTGCGGGAGAAAACGCTAAGGGAGGTTCCAAATGCGTTCACTGTCTTTCGCCGCTTTTGCGGCAGCTACGCTTGTTGCTGGTACAGCCATTGCTCAGGACCGGTCGGACTGGCCGACGGATCTGACGGTCGGCACCGCCAGCCAAGGCGGCACCTATTTCGTCTATGGCAACGGTCTGGCCGGGTTCATCGGCGAGGAACTGGGCATCAATTCCAGCGGTGAAGTCACCGGCGGCCCGGTGCAGAACGTCACCCTTGTGCAGACCGGCGACCATGACCTGGGCCTTGTCACCATGGGCCCGATGTACAACGCCTGGAACGGCGAGAGCGAGCTTGCCCCCGGTCTTGAGCACCGCGATGTCCGCGCGCTGTTCCCGATGTACCAGACGCCGTTTCAGGTGGTCACGCTGGCGTCCAGCGGCATCACCTCGGTATCCGATCTGGACGGCAAGCGCGTCAGCGTCGGCCCCGCAGGCGGCACGCCCGGCACCTACTGGCCGATGTTCATGGAAACGCTGGGTGTTGACGCCAACGTGTCCTATGCCGGTGCCGCAGATGCCGCCAGCCAGCTGAAAGACGGCCTGATCGACGCCTTCGCCTTTGCCGCTGGTGTGCCGATCTCGGCGTTCAGCCAGTTGGCCGCCGAAAACGACGTGCTGATGTTCGGCTTCAACGATGCCGAATTGCCGACCATTCTGGCCACCCACCCCGACGTCTCGGCGCTGAACATTCCCGCAGGCACCTATGCCGGGCATGACTACAACCAGAATTCGGTCGCGATGTGGAACTTTGCCGTGACGCATGCCGATCTGTCGGAATCGCTGGCCTATGAAATCACCAAGCTGGTGATGGAAAACAACGACCGCATGCTGCAGATCCATTCGGCTGCCAGCGAAACCCTGCTGGAGAATGTGGGCAACAACGGTTTCTTGCCGTTCCACCCCGGTGCGGTGCGCTACTATGAAGAAGTTGGCGTAACGATCCCCGACGAACTGAAGGGCTGATCCCTGCCATCGGGTGCCCTGATCGAGGGGTCTTTTGACCAGTGACCTTGTGAAGAGTTGGGGGGCCGGGGCGCAACAGCGGCCTGGCCCTTTCTCTTGATGCCGCACCCCATTCCTACCGGAAGCGCCAGTTTAACCAGAAGGGTTCGTTCCATGTCTGCTGCCACCGAAGTTGAAAAGGGGCTGGCGACCGGCGTCGATGCCGAGATCGTCACCTCGAACCAGAGGGTCTTTACCGGATCGTTCGGTATGATCTTTGCCGCGCTCTGCGTGGCCTACACCGGGTTTCACGTCGGGGTTATGAACCTCTATCCGCTGGAAACCTGGACCTACCGGCTGATCCATGTGGGGGGCGGGTTGTCGATCGGTTACCTGCTGTATTCCGCGCAGGTCTTCTATGACCCCGACCGGGCCGGCGGCGCACGGCTGACCCCACCGCAACTGGCCTTGCTGATCCCCGCGGCGGGGCTGGTCGCCTATGCGCTGGCAGCGATGGCCGTGCTTTGGGTGGCAACCGGCGGGCAGAACCAGATGGGCGGGCCAACCCCGCCTGCATGGACCGTCCAGACCTTCGGCCTGCCGCTGATCGGTGGCATCGTGCTGGCGCTGGCGGCGGGATGGTTCTTTCCCAACCGGCTTCGCGATCAGTTGGATCTGGCCGATGTGGTGCTGGCGGTCGCGTCCATCGTGGTGACACTCTACATCATCTTTCACGCGCCGATCTTGCGGCTGCGGGCGGGCACTGCGCTGGCCCAGCCTGGTGATATGTATGCCGCGATCGCGGGCGTGATCCTGATCCTGGAACTGACGCGGCGGCTGGCGGGGCTGGCGCTGGTTATCATCGCGGGCATCTTCGTGCTTTACGCTTTTGTCGGCCCGTATCTGCCCGGCATCCTGGAGCATCGCGGCTATTCGCTGGAACGCTTCTTCACCTATATCTACACCGATCAGGGGATTTTGGGGCCGACCACCGCAATTTCATCGACCTATATCATCCTGTTCATCACCTTCGCGGCCTTCCTTCAGGCCAGCCGGGTGGGCGAGTATTTTGTGAACTTCGCCTTTGCCGCCGCCGGTGGTACGCGCGGCGGCCCTGCGAAAGTCGCGGTCTTCGCCAGCGGCCTGATGGGCATGATCAACGGCACCTCGGCGGGCAATGTGGTGTCCACCGGGTCGCTGACCATCCCTTTGATGAAGAAGGTGGGCTACAAGCCCCAGACAGCGGCGAGTGTCGAGGCCGCAGCCAGTTCAGGCGGGCAGATCCTGCCACCGATCATGGGGGCGGGTGCCTTCATCATGGCCGAAATCACTGGCATCGCCTATACGGATATCGTCATCGCGGCGATCATCCCCGCGATCCTGTATTTCGCCAGCGTCTATTTCATGGTGGACAAGGAGGCGCTGAAGAAAGGCATGAAGGGCCTGCCGCGCGAGGAATTGCCCGAGTTTCGGCAACTTGCCAAGAAGGTCTTCCTGTTCATTCCGATCATCATCTTGATCGGCGCGCTGTTCTCGGGCTATTCGGTGATCCGCGCGGGCACGCTGTCCATGGCGGCGGCGGCGGCGGTCAGCTGGTTGACCCCCTACCGAATGGGTCCCAAAGAGATCCTCTATGCGTTCGAGATCGCGGCCAAGATGTCGCTGCAACTGGTGGCCGTCTGCGCGGCCGCCGGGATCATCGTCGGCGTCATCGCGCTGACCGGGGTGGGCACGCGGTTCTCGTCCATGTTGTTGGGGCTTGCGGGGCAAAGCCAGTTGCTGGCGCTGTTCTTTGCCATGCTCGTCTCTATCATCCTTGGCATGGGGATGCCGACCACGGCGGCCTATGCGGTGGCGGCGTCCGTCATCGCGCCGGGGCTGATCCGCATGGGCATCGACCCGCTGACCGCGCACTTCTTCATCTTCTACTATGCGGTAATGTCAGCGATCACGCCGCCGGTGGCGTTGGCGGCTTATGCGGGGGCGGCAATTGCGCAGTCGGACCCGATGAAGACCAGCGTTGAAAGCTTCAAGATCGGGCTGGCGGCTTTTGTCGTCCCGTTCATGTTCTTCTATTCCGCGCCGATGTTGATGCAGGGCACCTGGCTTGAGATCATCCACGTCTTCCTCACGGCACTTTTGGGCATCTTCCTGATGGCCTCGGCGGTGCAGGGGTGGTTCTTCGGGCTGATCGGCCCGATCTTGCGGGTGGTGTTGCTGATCGCGGCTCTGGCGATGATCGCGGGCGGTTGGCTGTCCGATATCATCGGTCTGGGCACGGCGGCGTTGATCTTCGGCATTCAGCGAAAGGTCATTACCCCAAAGACGGCGGCGCGCGGGCTGGACTGACGCCCCATACCGCCTGACACTGGCCTGACGCGCGTCCCGTTCTGGCGGGGCGCGCGTTTGTCGTCTGGGGTGGCTTTGCGGCGGTTTTCTGATGCCATGAGGTGGGGCTGATGCCAGGAGGGCTGGTGCCTTGGCGTGATGCTTTGCGGGCGGAGGGGGCATTGGCCCCGATCCATGGGGCAGCGGCGTTCAAGATCGCGGATGCGCGCCCTTGACCTTCCAGTAACGGGAAGGGTTATGTAGCTTTCAGCGCATCTCAATCCACGCACCGGAGACCTCATGACTACCCTCACCCTGAGCTTGCAAAACATCCACTGCGGCGGCTGCGTTGGCCGCGCGGAACGCGCGATGCGCGGCGTCGACGGCGTGACAGCGGCATCGGTCAACCTGGCGACCCGGGGGGCAGAGGTACAGCTGGACCGCGCCGAACAGGTCGGCGCGCTGGTCGATGGGCTGGCCCGCGCGGGCTATCCGGCGGTAACGGAAAGCCTTGAATGGCCGCTTACGAACATGCATTGCGGGTCTTGCATCACGCGGGTGGAACGCGCGGCAACGGCGGTGCCGGGGGTGATTGCCGCCTCGGCCTCGATGGCGACGGAAACGGTGCAGGTGCAGTACCTGGTGGGCGATGATCTGCCTGACAGGCTGCGTGCGGCGCTGGCGCGGGCAGGCTATCCGGTGGCGCCAGGCGCCTCCCGGGACGCTGCCGGTGCGTCGACCGCAGACGCGGGAAGCTCGTCCGAAGATCCCGCCGACGACACGGCCCACGACCCTGCGATGTCCGCGCTGACCCGCAACCTGATCGTGGCTGCGATCCTGACCTTGCCGGTTTTTGTACTGGAGATGGGCAGCCACCTCATCGCCCCCTTCCACCACTGGGTGGTCGCCACCATCGGGCAGACCACCAGCTGGGCGGTGCAGGGCGCGCTGACCACCGTGCTGATGCTGGGGCCGGGCCGGATGTTTTACCGGCAGGGCGTGCCGGCCCTGTGGCACCTGCGCCCCGATATGAACAGTCTTGTCGCGGTGGGCACGCTTTCGGCCTATCTCTATTCCCTCGTCGCGCTGTTCGCGCCTGGCCTGCTGCCCGAAGGGACCCGCGCGGTGTATTTCGAGGCGACGGCCGTCATCATCACCCTGATCCTGACCGGACGCTGGTTGGAGGCGCGCGCGCGCGGCCGCACGGGCACCGCGATCCGTCACCTGATGGGCCTGCAACCCCGCACCGCCTGGGTGGAGCGTGAGGGCACAGATATCGAGGTCCCTCTGGCTGACGTCGGCGCTGGTGACACGCTGCTGCTGCGCCCCGGCGCGCAGGTGCCGGTGGATGGTGAGGTGCTCAGCGGCGAAACCTTCGTTGATGAAAGCATGCTGACCGGCGAGGCGATGGCGGTGGCGAAGACCCCCGGCAGCGCGCTGACCGGCGGCACGATCAACGGCGCAGGCGTGGTACGGATGCGCGCCACCCGCGTGGGCCGCGACACGGCGCTGGCGCAGATCATCCGCATGGTGCAATCGGCGCAGGGCGCGAAACTGCCGGTGCAGGCGCTGGTGGACCGGGTAACGCTGTGGTTCGTCCCGGCGGTGATGGCGCTGGCGGCGCTGACCGCGCTCATCTGGTTGGCCTTCGGCCCCGACCTGACCTTCGCGCTGGTCGCAGGCGTGACGGTGCTCATCATCGCCTGCCCCTGCGCGATGGGGCTGGCCACGCCGGTGTCTATCATGGTGGCCATCGGGCGTGGCGCGCGGTTGGGCATCCTGTTTCGCAAGGGCACGGCACTGCAAACGCTGGAACGGGTACGCGTGGTGGCCTTCGACAAGACCGGCACGCTGACCATGGGCAAACCTGCGCTGACCGATCTCGAACCGGCCACGGGCTTTGACGCGAACACCGTGCTGGCGCTGGTCGCCGGGGCCGAGGGTGGGTCAGAACATCCCATTGCCACGGCACTGATCGCGGCCGCGCGCGACCGTGGGCTAACACTGCCGCCCGTCATCAAGACTGACGTGCAGCCCGGGTTGGGCCTTCGGGCCGAGGTCGGCGGGAAAGTGGTGCTGGTGGGCAACCGCGCGCTGCTAAGCGGGGCAGGCGTGGTGCTGCCGGATGCCATGGTGGACCGTGCGCAGGTGTTGGCGGGGCAAGGTAAGACCGCGCTTTTCGCCGCATTGGACGGGCAGGCGGCGATGGTGCTGGCCGTGGCCGACCCGGTGAAACCCGGCAGCCGCGATGCGATCAAGGCCCTGCACGAAATGGGCGTGACCACCGCGATGATTACCGGTGATGCCGATGCCACGGCGCGCGCCATTGCCGCCGAGATCGGCATCGACCATGTGGTTGCAGGCGTGCTGCCCGCAGGCAAGGTCGCCGCGCTGGACAATCTGCGCGCGAAAACTGGTGAACACGGCGCGCTGGCCTTTGTGGGCGACGGCATCAACGATGCCCCCGCGCTGGCCCATGCCGATGTGGGCGTGGCCATCGGCACCGGTACCGATGTCGCGATCGAGGCGGCGGATGTCGTGCTTGTCTCGGGTGATCCGGGCGGCATCGTGACGGCGCTGGACCTGTCGCGCCACACCATGCGCAACATCCGCCAGAACCTGTTCTGGGCCTTCGGCTACAACGCCGCGCTGATCCCGGTGGCGGCCGGGGTGCTGTACCCGGCTTTCGGCATCCTCTTGTCACCCATGCTGGCGGCAGGCGCGATGGCGTTGTCCAGCGTCTTCGTGCTGACGAACGCGCTGCGCCTGCGCCGCTTTGCGCCCGCGCGGGCCACCCGGGGCGGGGCAGACGCCCGTGAGGGGCAGGCATGAACATCGGAGAGGTTGCCGCCCGCTGCGGCCTGCCCGCCAAGACCATCCGTTACTATGAGGATATCGGCCTGATCCGCCCGCAGCGTAGCGCCAACGGCTATCGCCAGTTCCGGCCGCAAGATGCGCAAAAGCTCGCGTTTTTGAAACGCGCCCGTGCATTGGGCTTCAGTGTCGAGGAATGCCGCGTCCTGCTGTCGCTCTATGAGGATGAGACCCGCGCCAGCGCGGATGTGAAGCAGATCGCCAGCGCGCATCTGGACGCGATTGACGCGCGACTGGTCGAGCTGCAGGCGATGCGGGACACGCTGTCGCATCTGGTGACGGCGTGCGCGGGCGATGCGCGCCCCGATTGTCCGATTCTGGCCGACCTTTCGGCGGACCTTCCCGGCCCGGCATCTGACGATTAGCCGCGGAATCTGGCATTGCTGCTCTCGACAAATGCCTGATTTTTCACCATCCTGTTATAATTATACGCACTGCCTGCGAATGACTCGGGCAGCCTGTGGGTGCCGTGTGCTATCGCCTTTTCCTTGGGCGACAGCTTGGGCTTCCTGAGGGTCGAGTAATTCGCATGCTTACAAACAGGGGGAATCCTTCGTGATCAGATATACCATCGCGGCCGGGCTGGCCGTTGCTGCCTTCGCGGCGCCCGTCGCGGCACAGACCGAAATCGACTTCACGCTTGACTGGCGCTTTGAAGGCCCCGCCGCCCCCTATTTCATCGCCGAAGATGCCGGCCATTTCGCGGCCGAGGGCCTGACGGTCGAAATCACGCCCGGGCAAGGTTCGCTCGACGCGATCCCGAAGGTGGCGACCGGCGCCTATCCCATCGGCTTTGCCGACATGGCCAGCCTGATCAAGTTCATCGACCAGAATCCCGGCGCGCCGGTGATCGGTGTCATGATGATGTACGACAAGCCCGCCTTCGCGATCGTGGGCCGCAAAAGCCTCGGCATCGAGGAGCCGTCCGATCTGGAAGGCAAGGTGCTGGGCGCCCCGCCGCCCGATGGCGCATGGGCACAGTTCCCGGTGTTCGCGGCGTCGACCGGGCTGGATGTGGACAGCATAACCGTTGAACCCGTGGGCTTCCCCACGCGCGAACCCATGCTGGCCGAGGGCCAGGTGGCGGCGGTCACCGGCTTCAGCTTCACCTCCTACCTCAACACCGTGCGGTTGGGCGTAGACCCCGAAGACATGACCGTGCTTTTGATGGCCGATTACGGGCTGGACCTTTACGGCAACGTCATCATCGTCAACACCGAATATGCCGCCGCAAACCCCGAGGTCATCACAGGCTTCTTGCGGGGCGTGGCGATGGGTGTGAAGGACTCGATCGCCGATCCGGAAGCCGCCGTTGCTGCCATTGCCGCACGCAACCCTGCGCTGGACAGCGCGTTGGAGGTTGAGCGGTTGGAAATCGCCCTGCGCGACAATATCGTCACCGAATGGGTGCTGGCCAATGGCATCGGCAATATCGACGCCGACCGCTTTGTCAGCTCGCTCGACCAGATCGCCATGACCTATGAGTTCAACACCGAACCCGATCCGGCGCTCTATTTCACCGACGCCTACCTGCCCACCGATGGCAGCCTGATGCTGGAATAACCCCTACCTACCCCCGGCGTGATGCGCCGGGGGTATTTCCAAGGCGTCAGGGCAAAACATGACCAATCTGATAGAACTGAAGGGCGTCACACACGCCTACAAGACAAAATCCGGCCCGTTCCCCGTACTCAAAGATCTGAACGTGTCGATCCCGCAAGGCGCATTCTGCGCCGTCGTCGGCCCCTCGGGCTGCGGAAAATCCACTCTGACGCGGCTGATCGCCGGACTGATGTTCCCCGATGAGGGCGAGGTCTGGCTGCATGGCGAACTGGTGAGATCCCCGCGCAAGACCGTGGGAATGGCATTTCAGAACCCGGTGCTGCTGGAATGGCGCACCATCATGCAAAACGTGATCCTGCCGCTGGAAATTGTCGCCCCGTCCATGCCCAAGGCACAGAAAGAAGCGCGCGCGCGCGAACTTCTGGCCATGGTGGGGCTGGAAGGGTTCGAGAACAAACGCCCCTCGGAACTGTCGGGCGGCATGCGGCAGCGCGCCTCGCTGTGCCGGTCCATCGTGCACAAACCCGATGTGCTGATCCTCGATGAGCCGTTCGGCGCGCTGGATGCCTTCACCCGCGAAGATCTGTGGCAGACCATGCATGACCTGCGCGCCAAGGAACCCTTTACCACGCTGCTGATCACCCATGACCTGCGCGAGAGCGTTTATCTGGGCGATCAGGTCGTCGTGCTGTCGGGCCGTCCCGCGACCACGCAATATGTGATGGACATCGACCTGCCAGGGCCGCGCCCGCTGGAAATGCTGTATGAAAAATCCTCGGTCGAGCGTCTGTCGGTTCTGCGCCGCCAGATCGAAATTGCCCAAGGCCGGGTGACGGAGGACGCACAGTGATAGAAAACCTGCAAAAGATCGTGGTGCCCGTAGTGGCGATGATCCTGCTGCTTCTGGGTTGGGAATGGCTGGTCTGGGCCAACGGCTGGCCGACCTACAAGATGGCCGCGCCCTCGGATGTGTGGCCCGCGTTTTTGCGCTATCAGCCGTTGTTCTGGGAATATGGCTGGCAGACCCTGTGGCGCACCATGGTCGGGCTGAGCCTGGCGGTGGTATTTGGCACGCTTATCGGCATGGTGATGGGCCTTAGCCGCATGATGAATGATGCGCTCTATCCCATTCTGGTGGGGTTCAACGCGGTACCGAAAGCGACAGTGGTGCCGGTGATTGCGCTGATGTTCGTGGGCCAGCATGATTTCAACACGATCTTGATGGCCTTCATGATCTCGTTCTTTCCCATCGCCGTATCGGTCGCCATCGGCCTCAGCACGTTGGAGCCAGAGTATCGCGACATCCTGCGCAGCCTTGGCGCCTCGCGCTTCACCGTGTTCTGGAAGATCGCGCTGCCCAAGACCCTGCCGGAGTTCTTCGGCGCGCTGAAAGTCGCTGCCACGCTGGCCTTCATCGGCACTAATCTGGTCGAGATCATCACCCCGCACGGGCGCGGCCTTGGCCATTTGTTCGACAGCGGGCGGATCAATTCTGACTATCCGTTGATGTTTGCGGTGCTGATCGCCTTGGCTGTTTTGGGGATTTTCCTCTACTATGTCGTCGTCGCTGCCGAAAAGATCTTTGCCGGTTGGGCGGTGCGCGCGCCGACCTGAACGAGGTGCCGCGCGGCAGCAAAGCCGGAAGACGCTACCAATCGCCGTGCCGCGTTGACGGCACGGCGATTTTGCTTCCAGCATCGTGGATGGCGCATGGCGCAGATCAAGGGCAGACTTGGCGGCCACGAACCCTGAGAAGCACAGGTTGCGCAGCCGCGTCGTGGCCCAGCGACCCGCTGGTTATGGCTTTATGGGCTGATTACCGACCTGCGGCTCAGGTCATCACATCCGGCGCGGTCCGGCCGGTGCGGGTGCGGATTTCCGCCAGCGCTTCGGCCGCGGTGACCACCGGAGCCAACGCCGCTTGCGCGTCTTGGTCCATCTGGTCCCGCTGCACTTCCAGCCGTTCCAGGTAAACCCGCAGCGTCGCCCCCTCGGTCCCCGTGCCTGACAGCCGCAGCACCAGCCGCGCACCGCCTTCAAAGGTGATCTCGATCCCCTGTTTCTCGGTCAGGCTGCCGTCTACCGGATCGTCATAGGCGAAATCCGCAGCCTTGCTGACCGTCAGCGCGCCCGCCGCCGTGCCGGGCAGCGTATCCAGTCGGCCCCGCAGATCGGCAATCAGCGTATTGGCAATGTCGCTGTCGATCGCCTCGTAATCGTGGCGCGAGTAATAGACGCGGCCATATTCGGCCCAGTGGTCGTGCATCACCTCGGCCACTGACTGACGGCGCGCTGCCAGAATGTTGAGCCACAGCAGGACCGCCCACAGCCCATCCTTTTCGCGCACATGGTCTGACCCGGTGCCCGCCGATTCCTCGCCGCACAGCGTCGCAAGCCCTGCGTCCAGCAGGTTGCCGAAGAACTTCCAGCCCGTCGGCGTCGCGTAGGATTTGATGCCCTTCGCCTCGGCCACCAGATCCACAGCGCAGGACGTGGGCATTGAGCGCGCCACGCCCTTCAGCCCGCCCGCATAGCCCGGTGCCAGATGCGCGTTGGCGGCCAGCACCGCCAGGCTATCGGACGGCGTCACGTAGACGCCGCGTCCGACGATCATGTTGCGGTCGCCGTCGCCGTCTGATGCCGCGCCGAAATCCGGGGCAGCGGTGCCAAACATCGTGTCCATCAAATCGCGCGCCCAGACCGGGTTGGGGTCGGGGTGGCCCTTGCCGAAATCGGGCAGGGGCACGGCATTGACCACCGATCCCGGTGCCGCCCCCAGTGTGGTTTCCAGGATGGCCACCGCATAGGGGCCTGTGACGGCGTGCATCGCATCGAACCGCAGTTGGAAACCGCCTGCGATCAGCGCGCGGATGGCGTCGAAGTCAAACAGCGTTTCCATCAGCGCCTGGTAATCGGTCACCGGGTCCACCACCTCGACCGCCATCGCGCCAAGCTGGTGGGTGCCGAGCGCCGAGAGGTCGATATCATCCGCCTCGAGCGTCAGGTACTGGGTGATGCTTTCGGTCGCGGCAAAGATGCGGTTTGTCACGCTTTCGGGCGCGGGGCCGCCGTTGGCGGTATTGTACTTCACGCCGAAATCCTCATCCGGGCCGCCGGGATTATGGCTGGCCGACATGATGATGCCGCCATCCGCGCCACGCAGCCGGATCAGGTGCGACGCAGCCGGGGTGGAGAGCAGCGCGTTCTGCCCCACGATCACCTTGGCCGCGCCCGAGGCAGCCGCCATGCGCAGGATGATCTGCGCCGCCCGATCGTTGAAGAACCGCCCGTCGCCACCCAGCACCAGCGTCTTGCCGATGACCCCGCCGATGCCATCCCAGATGCTTTGCACGAAGTTTTCCAGATAGCCCGGCTGCATGAACTGCGCGGTCTTCTTGCGCAGGCCCGAGGTGCCGGGCTTCTGGCCTGCAATCGGTTTGGTGGCGATAGTGGTCGTCATGGTCAGGTCTCCGTTCGGTGTGCATGTGCCAGCAGCGGCAGGGCTGCGGCAAGGCCGGGATGATCCGGCAGCGCCGAGACTGCACAAGGCAGGCGACGGCGCCAGTTGGGGTGATCGTAAACCGTGCCGGGCAGGTTGGGTTGTTCAACCTGTCCGCAAATGTCTTCGGCCTGCAGGGCAACAAGCGCCGCAGGTGTTTGTGCCAGAAACCCGTGCAGCGCGGTGGGGTCTTCCAGCGGGCCGGGTGGCACTGCGTTCTCTGGTGCCGCATCTTTTGGGGACACCCGTTGTGGTGCTGCGCTTTTGGCAGGGGCGTGCCCTGTGATCACCACGTCCAGCGCGGCAACATCTGCGCGCCGTGCCGCATGGGCGGCTGTGGCCTCGGCCCCCGTCATCTCATCCAGATCGCGGCGCCAGTCGATATCGCGCCCCTGCCGCCAGCCCGCCCACGTTGGCAGGTCATGGGTGGCGAAGGATGTCAGGCAGGCCGCCGGATAGGCGCTGGCAGGCAGGAACCGCCTGTCGCCCTGCCAGTCGCGTTCAAACATCGCAACCCGGCAGCCCAGGATGCCCGCGTCTTGCAGCGCGGCGCGTAACCCGTCTGGGATCGTGCCCAGGTCCTCGCCGATGATCGTCGCCCCGGCGCGGGCCGCCTCGATCCGGGCGATGGCCAGCAGGGCATCGCGCGGCATGGCGACATAGAGACCGGGCAGGCCATCAGGCAGCCAGAAAGCACGTTCAAAGCCCAAGATATGGTCGATGCGCAACAGGCCCGCGAAACGCAATTGTTGCCGCAGGGTTTCGGCCAATGCCGCGAACCCTGTGGTCAACAGGGCATCGGGCAGCAGGGGCGCCAGATTCCAGCGCTGGCCCGACGGGCCCAGCAGATCGGGTGGCGCGCCCAGCGAGACGCCGCGCGCGAAAAGCGCCGGGTCGGCCCATGTCTCGGCCCCTGCCGGATGGGCGCCGACCGCAAGGTCGAGGTAGAGGCCAAAGCCCATCCCGCCAGCCCGCGCGCGGCCCTGGGCCATGTGTAACTGTCGCTCGGCCAGCCATTGCGCCCAAGCGTGGAACCGCAGGGCATCGGTATGCGCGTCGGCAAAGGCGCGGGTGGCAGGGCTGCCCGGGCGTTGCAGATCGCCGGGCCAATCGGTCCAATAGGGGCCGAACGCGTCGGATAATGCTTGATGCGTGGCGAAATCATGCAGCGCGGCACCCTGTTCGGCCCGCCACGCGTCAAAGGCCGGATCGCCCGCAAAGGCGGCATAGGCCGCGCGCAGCGCGCGGTTTTGCATGGGCGTGGCGATGTCATGATCGATCAGGCCGGGCGGGGGCTGCACTGCAGCGTCGGCTTCCGGGGCGGTCCCCGGTTTGCTCGCAGGCACGCCGGGCAGATCCCGCGTGTCAATATGTGCCACACTCCACCGTCTGCGGTGCGACGGCGCATAGGGGCTGAAGGCGCGTGGATCGTTGGGAAAGCCCGCGTGGATCGGGTTGATGCCGATGAAGCTGGCGCCCTTGCGGCCCAGCCCTTCGGCCAGCGCGCCCAGTTGCGCATAGCTGCCCGGCCCGGATTGTTCGCCGTCCCACAAACCATATAGCGGCGCGGTCACGCCCCAGCGGCGTGCGGGCAGGGGCAGTTGACGGGGCGCAGCCAGCACCCAGCCGACAGCGCCGCCAGTGGTCAGCCGGTGAATGCCCAGCGGCAGGGGGGGCAGTGCGGTGCCTGAGCCGCCATGGGCCTGCGTGCCGTCCTCCAGCGTCAGGTTCCAAGCGGTCGGCGGCGTCAGGGCATCTGCCTGATCGGGCGCGATGATATGCACCTTGTGTTGGGGGGGCAACGCGGCCAGCGCGGCTGCGGCCTGCGCCTCGGTCGTCACATCAAGCCCCATCGCTGCCAACACCGCAACGCGCGATGCTTGGGGGGCGATCTGCGGCTTGCCCGCCCCGTCGATATAGTGCCAGATCAGACCCATGCGCTGGCACAGGCGGTCAAGATCGGTCATGCCGCTGCCCCGGCCATGGCGGTATCTACCCGTTCCAGCACCAGCGCCGAGACCGATTGCGCGGCCACATGCATCGCCGTTGTGCAGAGTTCTTCGGGCGGGGCAAGGGCGGCGGCGGTATTGATATGGCGCGACCAGCGTTGCCCCTCTGGGGCGGGGGGCAGCGTCAGCTCAAACGCATCGCCCGCGTTAAAGGCCAGAAACACCGCATATTCCGTATCGGCATAGACCGGGGTGCTCGATGCCTTGCGCAACTCCACGCAGGCGAAGGACAGCGCTGGATCCTCCCAGTCGGCGGGCGTCATGGTGCGCCCAGCGGGGTGCCACCACATCAGATCCGCCTTGCCATCGGTGGGGCGTTCGCGCGAATGCAAGAACAGCTTCTGGCGCAAGATCTGGTGCGCCTTGCGAAACGCGATCAGGCGGGCGGTGAAGGCCATGAGGTCGGCATCGGCGCTATCCCAGTCGATCCAGGTGATCGCATTGTCCTGGCAATAGGCATTATTGTTGCCGCGCTGGCTGTGGCCGACTTCATCGCCTGCCAGCAGCATCGGCGTGCCTTGCGACAGCATCAAGGTTGCCAGCAGGTTGCGTTTGCGCTGACTGCGCGCGGCGCGAATGTCGGGATCGTCGGTTTCGCCTTCCACCCCCATGTTGTCCGAGAAATTGGCCGAATGCCCGTCGCGCCCATCCTCGCCGTTCGCTTCGTTGTGCTTTTGCGCGTAGGAAACCAGATCATGCAGGTTGAACCCGTCATGCGCGGTGACAAAGTTGATCGAGGCCGTGGCACCCCGCCCGTTATGGTCGAATTGCTGGGCCGATCCGGTCAGCCGGGCGGCAAGTTCCGGGGCGGGTGCGGGGTCACGCCGCCAGAACCGGCGCACGCCGTCGCGGAACTTGTCATTCCATTCCATGAACGGATGCGGGAAGGCGCCCAACTGATAGCCATCCGGGCCGATGTCCCACGGCTCGGCGATCAGCTTCACCCGGCTGAGCACCGGGTCCTGCCGGATCGCGGCAAAGAAGGCGGCATTGGGCTGGAACCCGGCTGCCTCGCGCGCCAGCGTCGCGGCAAGGTCAAAGCGGAAACCATCCACATGCATCACCTCGACCCAGTAGCGCAGGCTGTCCATCACCATGCGCAGCACCATCGGGTGGTCGATGTTGATCGTATTGCCGCAGCCGGTATCGTTGATGCAATAGCGCGGATTGTCCGGCGACAGGCGATAGTAGCTCTTGTTGTCCAGCCCGCGAAACGACAGTGTCGGCCCCAGTTCCGAGCCTTCGCAGGTGTGGTTATAGACCACGTCCAGGATCACCTCGATCCCCGCTGCATGCAGCCGGGCGACGGTGTGCTGAAACTCATTGAGGCGCCCGGCGGTCAGATAGCGGGGCTCGGGGGCGAAGAAGCTCAGCGTCTGATAGCCCCAGTAATTCGTGAGCTTCTTTTCCACGAGAAAACGGTCATTCAGGAAGGCCTGCACCGGCAGAAGCTCGATCGCGGTGATGCCGAGTTTCACCAGGTGGTCGATCGCCGCGTCGGATGCCAGCCCCAGGAACTTGCCCGCATGCGGAATGTCGCGCTGCGCGGTGAAACCCTTTACATGCGCCTCGTAGATCACGCTGTCGCTTGCCGACTTGGCGGGCGGGCTGTCGTTGCCCCAGTTGAAGCTGGGGTCTTCGACCACGCATTTGGGCATGAAGCGCGCGCTGTCGCGGTTTGAATAGGTCAGGTCCAGCGTTTTTGCCCCGGTATTGTAGCCAAACAGCGCATCCGACCAGCGCGGATGCCCGGTAATGCGCTTGGCATAGGGGTCCAGCAGCAGTTTGTGCGGGTTGAACCGGTGCCCTTCCTCTGGTGCATAAGGACCATGGGCGCGGTAGCCATAAAGCTGCCCCGGTACCAGACCGGGTACGCGGCCATGCCAGACGAACCCCGTGCGTTCGGGCAGTTTCAGCCGCGCCAGTTCGCGCGTGCCATCGGGTGAGAACAGGCACAGCTCAACCGCCGTGGCATGTTCCGAGAAAACGGCAAAATTCACGCCGTCGCCGTCAAACGTCGCCCCGATGCGGTTGTGACGCCCGCGCGACACGGTGTAGCTGTGGCTCATGCTGATCCGGTCAAGTTGTTGTAAAGACGCGCATACTGTGGGCTGGAGGCGGTCCAGTCAACCGGCTGTTTCATGGCGTTGCGTTGCAGAGTGGTCCAGATACCCGGAGTTGCGTAAAGATCGCACAAATGGGTCAGCGCATGGCGCAACGCCGCCGCATCGCCGGGGGCATGGGTCAGCCCGGTGGCGACCCCGCGGCGCAGCGCGGCGTCATTGGCGTGGATCACCGTATCGGCCAGCCCGCCGGTCTGCGCCACCACCGGCACCGCGCCATAGCGCAGCGCATAAAGCTGCGTCAGCCCGCAGGGTTCGAAGCGGGACGGGACCAGCACGGCATCCGCGCCTGCATACATCCGGTGCGACAGCGCCTCATCATAGCCGATGCGCACCGACACCCCCGGCATGTCGCGCGCCGCTGCCAGCCAGGCGTTTTCCAGCGGCCGGGCGCCCGCGCCCAGCAGCGCCAGTTGCCCGCCGCGGTCCGTCAGCGCGGGCAGGGCGTCCAGCAACAGGTCCAGCCCCTTTTGTCCCGACAACCGTGAGACAACGACCGCCAGCGGGCCGGGCACGTCGGGCGACAGGCCAAAATCGGCACAGAGCGCGGCACGGTTCGCAGCCTTGCCGCGTGGCGTCCGGAAGGGGCGGATCATCGGGTCGGTTTCCGGGTTCCACACGGCGGTATCGATGCCGTTCAGGATGCCCGACAAATCGGCGCGGCGGCTGCGGATCACGCCGTCGAGGCCCATGCCGAAAGCGGGCGTCTCCAACTCGCGCGCGTAGGACGGGCTGACGGTCGTCAGCTTGGTCGCCCCCATCAGCCCGGCCTTCAGCGCGCTGATATGGCCGTAGTATTCGAACCCCTCGGGCGTGAAGCGTTCCGGGTCAAGACGCATCGCGGCCAGACGCTCATACCCCGTCAGCCCGTGAAACGCGATGTTGTGGATCGTCAGGATGGTGGGCACATCGTGGGCATAGCTGCGCAGATATTCGGGCACCAATGCCGCCTGCCAGTCATGCAGATGCACCAGTTCGGGCTGCCAGCCCCCCAGGCCTTCGGCTGCGATTTGTGCGCCGACGAAGGACAGCGCAGCGAACCGCAGGTCGTTGTCCACCCAGTCGTTGCCGGACGCATCGAGGTATGGGCTGCCCTCGCGGTCAAAAAGGTGTGGCGCGTCAAGGATCAGCAGGTCCAACCCGCCCAAGGTCACCGCCAGCACCCGAGCAGGCCCGCCGAACAGATCGTCCAGCCACAGGACCGGCGCGGCCCCGTCGCATTGCGCCAGCACTGCGCGGTAGCCCGGCAGCAGCGTGCGCAACGCCCAGCCTTCAGGCTGCAACGCGGCTGGCAGGGCGCCCACCACATCGGCCAGCCCGCCGGTTTTCACCAGCGGCGCGCATTCTGAAGCCACGCTCAGCGCGGGGCGCAAAGCGGCCGCTGACCCATCCGACGCGCCGGGCGCCACCGCATCTTCCGCCGTTGCCATCGAGACAGCCTTTCGCTTATTGCGCCGCGTTATAGCGGTCCATCATGCCTTTGGTAATCAGGGTAACGCCGCCTTCGCTGACGCGGAACCATTTCGCATCCGCGATCGGGTCTTCGCCGACGACCAGCCCCTCGGGGATGTGGACGCCGTGGTCGATGATCGCCCGGGTCAGCCGCGCGTGGCGGCCCACGACGCAATAGGGCAGGGCAACCACCTCATCCAGCGTGGACCACGAATTTGTATGCACCCCGGTGAAAAGCAAACTGTTGCGCACCTCGGTCCCCGAGATGATACAGCCCCCTGATACCAGCGAGCTGACGGCCAGCCCGCGCCGCGCTTCCTCGTTATGGATGAACTTCGCGGGCGGGACGCTTTCGGAATAGGTCCAGATCGGCCAATCCTTGTCCCAGAGGTCCAGATCGGGGTCGAAATCGGTCAGGTCGATATTCGCCCGCCAAAAGGCATCCAGCGTGCCCACATCGCGCCAATAGACCGGCGCATCGGAGCGGTGGCGCACGCAACTGTCCTCGAACTTGTGCGCCATGGCTGTCCCATGCGTCACGATATGCGGGATGATGTCGCTGCCAAAATCGCGGCTGGACGATGGGGCGGCCGCGTCTTCCACCAGCATCTGGCGCAGGAAGGACCATTTGAACACATAGATCCCCATGGACGCCAGCGCCTTGGTTGGCTCGCCCGGCATCGCCGGTGGGTCGGCGGGCTTTTCCAGAAACGCCGTGATCCGCCCCGAGGCTTCGACATCCATGACGCCAAAGGCCACGGCTTCGGCGCGCGGCACGGTCAGGCAGCCCACGGTGACATCGGCACCACTTTCCACATGTTCGCGCAGCATGACCTCATAATCCATCTTGTAGATGTGATCGCCTGCCAGGATGATCACATAATCCACGTCATAGCTGTCAATGATGTCGATATTCTGAAAGACGGCGTCCGCCGTACCTTCATACCAGTGGTTTTCGCTGACGCGCTGGCTGGCGGGCAAAATGTCGAGGTATTCGTTGCGTTCCGCCCGGAAAAAGCTCCAGCCACGCTGACAATGCCGGATCAGGCTGTGCGCCTTGTACTGCGTGGCGATCGCCATCTTGCGGATGCCCGAGTTCAGGGCATTCGACAGCGCAAAGTCGATGATCCGCGTCTTGCCGCCGAAATAGACCGCCGGTTTGGCCCGCATGTCGGTCAGCTCGCGCAGACGCGACCCGCGCCCGCCCGCCAACACAAAAGCCATGGCGCGCGATGACAGCCGGTGGTTTGGTCGTTGCATTATGGTCTCCCCCCATAGTGAAAACGGCTTTACGCCTCAGGTTATCTTCAGCACTGTGCCCTCTACAGTCTAGCCCTTTGTTTTATCGCAAGTTTCCCGCACAGCGCTGACGCCTTCTTTTTCGCCACATGCGCTACTCTGCGCCGCGGTACCTGAACATGACGGTGCTCAGCGGCGGCAGCGTGATTTGCGCCGATTGCGCGTGGCCGTGATGCGCCACGGCTTCGGTCACAACGCCGCCCATATTGCCCCGGTTGCCCCCACCATAGATCGCCGCATCGGTGTTGAGCACCTCATCCCAATGCCCCGCCTGTGGGAAGGCGCAGCGCCAGCCGGGGCGTTCCACCGGCGTCATGTTTGCAATCACCACCACCGGATCATCGCCGGGCCCGCCAAACCGTGCCCAGGCAAAAACCGAGATATCGGTGGCCCCGCCGTCCAGCCAGGCGAAGCCTTCGGCCTCGCAATCGCGGGCATGCAACGCGGGCGTGCCGCGATAAAGGGTGTTGAGGTCGCGCACCAGCCGCTGGATCCCGGCATTTTCGGGCCGCGAAAGCGCCGCCCAGTCCAGTTCCGCGTCGTGGTTCCACTCATGCGCCTGGGCGAATTCGCAGCCCATGAAGAGCAGCTTCTTGCCCGGATGCCCCCACATATAGCCATAATACGCACGCAGATTGGCGAATTTCTCCCATGCGTCGCCGGGCATCTTGGCGATCATCGCGCCCTTGCCGTGCACCACTTCATCATGGCTGATCGGCAGGATGAAGTTTTCGGAGAACGCGTAATCAATGCCGAAGGTCATCAGGTGGTGATGGTGGCGGCGGTGGAT